>JACRCN010000045.1 GCA_016219005.1 Deltaproteobacteria bacterium | reverse complement strand
TGCGGGCGGGATGCTCACAGCGGGGAACCTATTTGCCTTCCTTCGCCTTGGCTTCCTTGAAGCCGTCCTGAACGGCCTTGAGCTTCGCCGGGTTGGTCAGCATGTCGTAGGCCGACAGGGCCACGGCTTTGCCGGCGATCACGGTGGCTTTCCAACCCTCGTCCGTGGCGGCGGCATCGCGGAACGCATCGCTGTGCCCGGCTGTCCCGTCGGGTGCGATTTTGAAGGTGAGGTTCACCGTAGGGTAGGCATAGCTCACCATGCCGAGGTCGGAGGATCCGAATTCATCCGAGCTCCGGAACTGGTTTTTCGTCACCCCGAGCGCCGCCAAGCTGGCTTCCACCGAGTCCAGCAAGGGCTGAACGGTAACAGGCGCCTTCAAGGCGACTCGGGGCTCCTTGAACTCCAGGGTCGCACCGGTGCCAAGTTCCGCCGCCTTGGCGCAGTTCACGATCTTGGCATAGGCCTTTTCCATGGTGGCGGTGTCGAGGGCGCGGCAGGCGAACTCAGCCTGGGCCAGTTCCGGCACAATGTTCACGCGGTCGCCTCCCTTCGGGATGATGCCGTGGATGCGGACATCCTGGCGCACATGCTCACGCAGGTCGTCAACGCAGTTGAAGGTGAGCAGAACCGAGCGCAGTGCATTGATGCCCTTGTGGGGTGAGGCGGCCGCATGAGCCGCTTTGCCCTTGAAGGTGAACATGGCCCTTTTCATGGCCAGGAACCGCTGCTCCAGGCTCCAGCGGTCGGCCGGATGGGTGATGAAAACCACGTCCGAGCCCTCGAAGTGCCCGCCTTCGAGCAACGCCACCTTGCCGCCGCCCATCGATCCACGCTCCTCGTCGGGCGTGCCGATGACGATTACCCGGCCGGGGGTATCCTTCATGGCCTTGGCCAGACCGGCCGCCGCCAGAAGGCCCGAGGTCGAGATCAGGTTGTGCCCGCAGGAATGCCCGTTGGGAAGCGCATCGTATTCCAGCATAAGGGTCACCGTGGGCCCTGCCCCCTTGCCGGCCATCTCCGCCCTGAAGGCGGTCCTGGCGATGCCGTCTTTGACCAGGTCATCGGGAACCTTCAAGTCACCGGTTACCTTGTAGCCCATCCTCGCAAGTTCCTCCTTCAACAGGGCGGAGCTTTTGACTTCCTGCTGCCCGAGTTCCTTGAAGTCCCAAATCTTCTGGGAAACGCCCCGGCAGCTGGCGCCCGCCTCGTCGATGGCGTCGAGGATCTTCTTCGAATCTGCACTTACGGGATGGACGCTGAAGACCATCAGTACTACCAGAACGGTGATCAGGGCAATCGATGTCAGTCTCTGCATGGCTCCTCCTTTGGTCTTTGGCTTTTCTTGCGTTCGGACTCCCGGCACGGATTTCGCTACCTTAATATTAATAGAACGATCCGGAACCATAAGCAATGATAGTCTTGTTCGCGCGGCGCTTAAGCCAGGTCAAAACAGATCGAGCTGGCCGCGTTTATGCTTCGTCTTCCGGAGGGCCTGCAGGTCCGCGTCCTGCGGGTCGAAAACATTCCGGCCCTGGGCCATGAGCAGCGCAAAGCACAACCCTTTCGCAAAGCCTTTCCGGAACGCCCGGTCATGGTCCGGTGTTGTCTTCATGGCATCGACGCGTTTTTCGAGCAGGGTGAGCGCTTCTTCGAGGTTCATGGGGCTTCGCCTTTCCGGATTGACCGGTCATGGTGGGGATCTTCCATATAAGTGGCTTCATAACCCCGTCTGACCCCCGCTGTCGGCGTTGCAGACCTCGCGAATTGCTCACATACGGCCGTGGTTGCTGCACTTTCGAATCGGCCTGCGCATAGCCCTCAGGTGTGATCCGAGGTTGTGAAACCGCCTTTATGCATTTTAGACGATCATCGCAAAGGGGGCAAGACTGAAAACCGCTCAGGCTCGCAACGGCGATTGCCCGCGGGGGCATGGTTGAACCCCCGGGCATCAGATACCTGCAACCACGGGGAAAAAAACCTAATGAACCGGGCGCATGTTGCCGATAAGGGAATTACGTGACATAAATTCCCGAGGTTCTATACGACGCCATGGAAAAACGCCCCCAGTTCATGAAAATGACGGTCGTCCGGGAGGAAAACCCTCCGCCGCGCGACATCGGTTGCCCGGACTACAAGCGCTGCCTGAAAGAGGCTGCGTTCAGGAATTTTTGTCTTGACTGCAGCCAGTGTCCGGCAGACGCGGTGACTACCCTTTCGGCCGCCGCATCCGGTTCCCACTGAGTTGTAACCCTGCCTGAAACCTGCCTGGGGAGCCATCCCCACCCCGTTGTGCCGCCGAACTACCGGTTGACAGGCGCCGGAGCCTGGTGTATGGAAGATTGGAATTTTATCGTCAGTATTTACAATTAGTTATATTAAATCTGGCGAATGTCCGACAACGGTTGAAGGAAACCCGCCTGCGGTGAATGAAAACGCTCACAGAAGCCTCCTGATAGTTCGCATCGTGCTGGGCCTCGTTCCGCTGGCGGCCGGGCTTTATGTGATCGGTATCGGTCAGGATACCAACTGGGACCTGCGCAACTACCACTTCTACAACCCTTTCGCCTACCTCACCGGCCGCATGGGTTACGACGTTGCGGTGTCGCATGTCGCAACCTATTACAACCCGCTGCTGTACATTCCCTTCTATTACGCGGTGGCGGGGCTGCCGCCCAAGGCCGTGGGCTTCATTCTGGGGTTCATACCGGGGTTCAACATCCTGTTTCTTTACGCCATTGCCCGCCGGGTGATCGACCTCGGCCGTCCGGCCCGCACCGCGTGGTTCTGCCTGGCGGCGGCACTGCTCGGCCTGCTGGGGCAGAACAGCCTCGCCGAGATCGGCACGAGCTACGCCGACAACATCATGAGCCTGCCGGTGCTCGCGGCCGTGTGGCTCATCGTGCGGTTCCGGGACCGGCTGGCTGCACCCGGTTTAGCCGGCTGGACGGTGGCCGCGGCCGCGGGGCTGCTATGCGGCGCGGTGTTCGGGTTCAAGCAGCCGTTTGCGGTGTACTGCGTGGGGCTGTGCGCGGCCTTTTTCGGGCTGGCGCTGCCTCTGCGGCGGCGCTTTCTGCTGGCCTTTGTTTTCGGCCTCGGAGTGCTCACCGGGGCGGCGCTGACCGGCGGCTTCTGGATGCTCGAGATGTGGGAGCGTTTCGGCAACCCGCTCTTCCCCTACTTCAACGAGGTTTTCAAGTCGCCCTGGGGTGCGGAAGGCTCCTATCGCGACGTGCGCTTCATCCCCAAAAGCCTGCACGTCTGGCTGCTTTTCCCGATCTGGTTCAACATCGATCCGATGCAGGTTGGCGAGGTAGGCTTCCGCGACCTGCGCTTCGGCCTGCTTTACGTGCTGCTGATCGTCCTGTGCGCCCGTGCGGTTTACAGCCGCCTGAAAAGGCAAACGACCGGCGGCGCGCCGGCCCCGGCGCAAAGCGATCGCCGATCCGTCATGCGCTTTTTCGTCATCTTCACGGTCGTCTCGTTTGCGGTCTGGATGAAGCTTTTCGGCGTTTACCGCTACATCATCGTGTGCGAATTCCTGGCCCCGCTGGTGATTTTCCTGGTCGTTGCGGCGCTGGTGCGTAACCCGCAACGCTGCCTGCGCCTGAGCGCGGCGGCCTACGTCCTGCTGCTCCTCACCCTCGAACCCGGTGACTGGGGGCGCAAGCCCTGGACCGCCGACTACTTCGGCTTCGAGGCTCCCGCGCTCTCCGAGCCCCGGAACACCATCGTGCTCGTCACCGGCCACGACCCGATGGCCTATATGATCCCGTTTTTCCCGCCCGAGGTGCGTTTCCTGCGCATCCAGGGATTCGTGACCGGCCCCTCGCCGACGCCGAACCTGACCGACCGCCTCATGCAGGCGGCCATCGCCCGACACACGGGGCCGCTCTTCATCATCTACCGTCAGTACGAGGAGTGGTCGGCTCTGAACGCCCTCGATGCCTACGGGTTGCTGATGGACCGCGCAAGCTGCCTGGAAATGAACCCCTTGATCGAGCCGCAGCCGGAGCATCCGTATTATTTCTGTCGCGTCACAAAGAAACCGTAGAAGGAAACACACATGAAATTCGGAGACCAGAGCTATCGCGTGGCGGTGATCCTGCCCTGCTTCAATGAGGAGGCCGCTATCGGGGATGTGGTGCGCGACTTCCGCGCCGCGCTGCCGGAGGCCGTTGTTTATGTATACGATAACAACTCCAAGGACGGGACCGTCCCCCGCGCTCGCGCTGCCGGGGCCGTGGTGCGCAGTGAAACCCGCCAGGGCAAGGGGCAGGTGGTGCGCCGGATGTTCGCCGACGTGGAGGCCGACATCTACGTGCTCGCCGACGGCGACGGCACCTACGATGCCGCGGGCGCGCCGGCGATGATCGAACAACTGGTCGCCGGGCACCTGGACATGGTGGTGGGCTGCCGGCTCACGCAGTTCGAGGGCGAGGCCTTCCGCCGCGGCCACCGCCTCGGGAACGATCTACTGACCGGCTGCCTTGCGCTTTTCTTCGGCCGGACCTTCACCGACATTCTCTCCGGCTACCGCGTGTTCTCGCGGCGCTATGTGAAGTCCTTTCCGGCCCTTTCCGCCGGTTTCGAAACCGAAACCGAATTGTCGGTGCACGCCCTCGAGCTGCGCATGCCCATCGCCGAGGTCACCACGGCCTACAAGGCCCGGCCCGCGGGATCGGCAAGCAAGCTGCACACCTACCGCGACGGGTTCCGGATCCTGATGATGATCCTCAACCTGTTTAAGGAGGAGCGGCCCCTGGCCTTCTTCTCGATCATCGCCGGGATGCTCGCCCTGATCTCCCTGGTCCTTGTCTATCCCGTCTTCGTCACCTACATCGAGACCGGACTGGTGCCGCGTTTCCCCACGGCGATCCTGTCCACGGGGCTCATAATCCTGGCCAGCCTGAGCCTGACCTGCGGCTTCGTGCTGGACACCGTCACCCACGGCCGGCGTGAGATGAAGCGCCTGGCCTACCTGGCCATTCCTCCGCCCGGGAGCTGAAGCGGACACCCTTTCCCGCCTGTGAAATCCATCCATGCTTTTCTTAATTCGCGTCCATAGCTACCCGGAAACTTGTATCCGGAAAAGCTTTTGAAGAGGCCATTTGCAGGACAAAACTGTGCTCGAGCATGCTTGAAGCCGCATGCCCGAATATACCAAATTCATTTTCATTTATTTTGCCCCATTCGGCAACTTGGTCGATACCTCTAAGGCCATTCTGGTCCTGCTCATAGTTGATGACAGGGATCGGTTGTTTCTGCACCGCACTATTTTCTTTGCCGGCTATCTTCACAGAAACCCATTCCTGCGCAGAAGGCAGCCTCAAGTTATAGAATTTTGCATAGGCTTCAGCACCCATCCCGGTGACAACTAAGACCGCGCAGGCTGAATGCATCGGATCTTTGATTGTGAAACGCCCGCCTTCAAATGTGATGGGTTTATAATTGCGAATTCTTTCACTGATTTTCAACACCAAGAGCTCGTCAAGATAAACATCGCTTTCCACCACCTTAACTCTGTTCATGTTTTCATTTAAGAATGCAATATATTGTTGGTTTGTAACGGGAGTTTCCGATAAATAAAAAGGTTTTACAGTGATATTGGCTCGGCCGAGAAGGTTCTTGTCAAATAGTTCCAACTCAGTGAGAGGGATAAAGTGAAGTACGGATTTATCTTTTGCCCGAATAGTTTGTATCGAATCACCGGGCTGAGGAATAAGCTTTACGCTCCCCAATTTTTCCAATTTCTGTTGTTCTTGGATCGGCATTACGGACATTTGGGTTGCAGGTGAAAAGGCCTTCTGAAGCTGGCTCACCAGCAATCCAGACAGTAATGTGAGTGCTAGCACAATCGGCCATATCAGTTTCTTTTTCGAAAAAAATGTCTGTCTTGCAGAAACAGGGGCCAGATTTACGCCCTCGCAATAGGTCGATTGCAGTAGTTTTCCTTTGAACTCGTGTACTGAATTAAATCGCTGAGCTGGATTTACGGCTGTTGCAGTCATAATCACGCTGTTCAAAACCTTGCGATACTCGGTTTCAAGGTTTGAAAGCTTTGCCTGCAGGAATGGTTTGGCTTTCTCTGAAATCTTTCCCTCGACGACTTCAAACAGGATCTTGCCAATCGAATAGATGTCCGCGGTCTCGCGGGCCATGCTGAAATTATAGAACTGTTCCGGGGCCATGTAGGTCAATGTGCCGAATATATCCGCAACTGATCCCGTCACGGAGGGCAGGTTGAAGCCCATGGATAACCCAAAATCGGCCAGCTTCGGCACATCTTCCTTCATTAGAAAATTTTCGGGCTTTATATCGCGGTGGATAATGCCGCAATCATGTACTTTCTGCAAACCATCCAAAATCGGAATCAAGTACTTGTCGATCCAACTTTTTATCTCCTCTTCATGTTCGAATCCGCTCACGTCCATGGTGTTGCGCAGCGTACGGCCGGAAACCAACTCCATAACCAAATAATCGATATCATACCGATGGTTGTCGATCTCAACGCTTTCCCGACTGAAACCAAATATCCTGATGACATTGGGGTGATCGATTTTGGCTGCGATTTTGGCTTCCGATTCAAAGCGCTTTAAAACACCATCAAGCTCGGACACCTCCATTGTCTGAGAAAATTCAGGGGATATCACTTTGATAGCCACCTGCAGATCGAGCCGGGTATCAAAGGCTAAATATACCGAGCCCATTCCACCCTTCCCGATCTGCTTGATGATCTGGTAATTTTTACCGAGACTCGTCCCCGGTGCCAAGCAGAGTTTCTGGTCCGTGTTATTCATTTTTTCATGATTCATTTCGCATTCGGCTCAGGTGGGGACAAATGAATTGAAATGATGGTGACATTTTACGTTACGATAGTCCCAAGCATGTTAAGCAACGACCATGCCGCAATACGTGACTCGGACAACAGCGATCGAAGCGCAGGAGGCAGGTTTCAGGTTTTCGGCCGAATGCTGTAATAGCTCTTTTGCCCGCAAACTGTGTATGTACATTTCGAAATACGAAACCGCCAAACTCGACAACGGCATTGTTGTTGCACTGCTCTAACAACAGATTTACTACTCATGGAGCAAAATTAGCATGAAGCCGATTTTGAAACAGCTTGTCGTGTGTGCCTTTTGGGTGATGCCATTGGCAGTGGTGACCGGGTGTATGTTGATGATGCCGGCCATGATGGCCCCCGATATGTTGAAGACCTCGCAATCAGATAACCAAAAACTAGAGCAAATGATCAAAGCAGCGGTATCGGAAATGGTCCTCAACCGGGGCAGCTATAGCTTGGTCGAGCTCGGACGCGTCGAAACAGACAACCGTGCATTTTCAGAAAAAATGCTTAAAGAGGTTATCGTGAATCAGATAGCTGCTTCCGGGCAGATGGTTCTCACCGAACCCGGCCGGCAACAAGCAGCCGCCGCGGGTTTAACAAATGAAGATCAGCATGTGCGCGCAATCTTAGATGCTGAATTGCTGCGGCTTGAATCCCAAGACAGACTTGAGCTCAAACTGAAAGATGCCCAGTCTGGTCGAATCGTGTGGGAAAAACGATACTATTCCCTGCAACCTTCTTCAGCTTCGTCGCATGCCCATTAATGAAAACGCGCGGTTTACAGATAGTGTGCTTTAGCTTTTTGATATTCAATTCCTGCAAATCGACGGCGAATTCCTAGCTGAAATTTCAGCCGCTTTTATGATAGCCAGATAGTTTACCCTGTTTCCAGTTTCTTGATACCCACCTAATGGGTGCTAACCTTCTTCACAGTTATCGCGGTAAATGGCCGGGAAGTGTGCAATATTTTCGCACCCACCCCATCCGTCCACGGATAAACAAAGTTAATAATCGCCCATGAGGTGCTTGATGCCTGCAAGATACCACGTATGCTTTTGATCTTTAATCTGCCGGCACCATTTCACCTCAGAGACAGACAGCATTCGTGCAAACCCTGTTTCCTCCATGCATTCGGTCGCATACCTCAATGCCTGGATTCGAATGCACAGATCCACGCCCGTCTTCAGGGGCCTGTCGGTCTTCATGCACAAGCCTTCCCGGCTTAAGTCAATGGCGACTGCGGACAGTCCGGGGCTGTTTCCCGTGCCAAAAAGGGAAAACTCGACAGGCCAGCTTACAGTGAATCGCTGCTCCCGTCTTCTTTCGGCACTTGATTCAGATGGGTGCCGGTCGGTTTTCATCGGATGGCTCCCTTCGCGCCGCGTGAAAAAGCCCAAGGAACGGTCACGTCTGCAGCGACTCTCGATGAAAGTACATTAGAAGCTATCTCAAAAATGCATCTGATAATTTTTGCCGCTCTATGTTTAACCTCTGATGTTTTTAACGCATGGATATTGGTTAGGATTGATGCCCTTTGTTCGGGTACACAAAAGTTGCCTCGTAAACTATTCCATCTACAGGCAGCCACGTTTTTAGTTTGAACGCTGACAAATTCTTAAAAAAAACGTTCTGTGCATCAATGTGATTCGTATAGGTAGGATTATAGGTGTGATAACGGCTACTGGGAAAGGCATAACGTGCGGCTATCGCATTGCTGAAATAAAACTCCCTTTCAGGCTCACCATCCACAATCAAAACCGCCTTTGCTCTCGCCGCCTTGAAGGTCCGGTAGGGTTTTTCATTTGCGTCAAAGAAACGAATCTCAATCTCGCCTTGGCTGGAGTTGTACTGCATCGCAGCATGGAAATGGCGCTCGCCAAGCGACACGGCATAGGGAACCTCGTGCGGATGCGGATCAGCTGACGGCATTATTGGAATTGCGGAGCATCCTGCCAGATAAAGGGTGGCAGCAAGGGCTATTGCGATTCCGTAAATTATTTTTTTCATGATTTCCTCCTGGTAAAAATAAGAAGGAAAAACCTGCACGTTATCCTTGCCAGAGTGCAGATCGGTTAATATTTGGTTAACGCAAATTGTGTGCCAATCAATATATTCAAGCCATCGAGTTTCAGCTGGCCGACTGGGATTGGTTCTCAAATTGCATATCCATGTTTGCATGGACATGCGCATGCCCAAAATAGGCAGGCTGGAGGCTATCAGAGAATTCCAGCGCCACAGCCCTATACCGGTCAAACGAGCAAGAGGTTCCCTTTACGGGAAGTGCAACCCTTATGCAGCTCTCCTCATGACGATCTGCCTTCCGTTTATTATTTGTGGATGCGTTTACCAGTTGCCGCAAGGAGGAAGTTTTAGAGCCGATGTGCCTGTGCGTTTCATCTACCATAATGCCCAGGCAAGAGAGGTTTGCCTTGCCGGAAGCTTCAACCAGTGGTCCCCCGGGGGGCATTGCATGGCCCGAACCGGAGAAACCTGGGCACTGGATGTTCTATTGGCCCGCGGTCGTCACGAGTACGTTTTTGTGATCGACGGCCACACCTGGCAGCCTGATCCCGGTGCGGTCATGTCCGGGGAAACCGGCTTTGGAACGAAAAACTCCATATTGATTGTCGAATGATTTGTGACCCGGGGGCTTGTTAAGTTGTATATACCTGAGAAGGCCTCATAACCCGGCTTAATAAAGAGATACTGAATGGAGCCAGAAGACGATCAGCACGTGATTCGGGCCATTCTGGATGGGGATGTAAACGCCTATGCCGTCCTGTTGGCACGATATCAAAAACCCATATACAATCTGACGTTTCGCATGAGCGGCTCAGTGGCGGATGCAGCCGATCTCGCCCAGGAAACCTTCATCAAGGCATATGAGCAACTTCATCGCTTCAGAGAAGGGAAAACATTTTTCCCATGGCTCTACACCATCGGTCTCAACCATTGCAAAAATTTCCTTCGCCGGAGGAAATCGCGGCAAGACGTCTCAACTGAGGATTGTGAGCTCGACGCCGGACTGGAGTATCCCTCTAAGCAAGAGGAGAGACTATTTGCGCAGGTCGATTTTGAGCGGCTTCGCGAGGCGCTCGGCCGGCTCCCTATTGACTACCGGGAAGCCCTCATTTTGCGCTATCATGAGGAGCTTGCGTTGGAGGATGTCGCGGCGGCACTCGAAATCTCGCTAAGCTGTGCCAAGATGCGGGTCCACCGTGGTCTTAAGAAGCTCCGGGAGATATTGGAGAAGACCCATTATGGAAAAGAAACCATCGGTTCATCAGCCGGTTGATTCAAGTGCCTCCCCGGATAATAGGCGACAGCCCGAGGAGCATTGCATGAATGAGCTGCCCGTGAGCACCGGATGGCATGAGGATGAGGCATTGCTTCGGATCGCACGCGGCATCCGGCAGATGCCGGATCTTGAGCCTGCGGTGAATTTGCTGCCTTCCATAATGGCAGCCGTCCGGCCCCAAAAGCGGCCGTGGTGGTATCGGATGTACAGATGGGCGAAGGCCCCCAGATCGATCACTTTTTCTCCCTTGCAGACAGTGCCTGCCGCCGTAGCGTTTGCCATGATATGCATTGTTTCCATCCTTTATGTGCGTAACGCTGATAACCAGGGTATTCACGCTCGACAGCAAGACCGCGTTGCGGTGGTATTTTCCGTGGAACTGCCCACAGCCCGTTCCGTATCGGTCATTGGCTCCTTTAGCAACTGGCAGCCGCATGCCTGCGAGCTGAAGAAAGATAATGGGGAGGGGGTATGGACCGTAACGCTGTTGTTGCCGGCAGGCCGCTATGAGTACGCATTCCTGGTTGATGGCGGGACGATTCTGTCTACACCTCGGGCGGGTTTCCATCAAGATGACGGTTTCGGAAACCAGAACAACTTCCTGGTTGTGGGAAATGACAATGAGAAGAGCATTTAGGGCCGCATTATCACTGCACCTGATTGTGTTCATCGTACTGCTTGGGATTCTGAAAACTGCCATGGCTCAGGGGAGTGCCAGCAGTATTGAAGGAGCCGTCAGGGAAGCCAAAGAGGCGGGGATAGCCGAATCGACGCTGAACGGTCTGCTGATACTCGGATATGAAAAGCAGGTTGATCCCGCATCGATGGCGAGTCTGATGCATGTTCTGACCCGGGCGCAAAGGGAAGGGATGCCTTTGCATCCTTTTGTGAGCAAGATCAAGGAGGGAATCACCAAAAAAGTTCCGGGCCCCCGCATCGAGCAGGTTATGATTAGAAAACTGGATGACTATCGATTCGTCCGGTCGGCAGTGAACGATTTCATGCAAAAATACGGGCAGCGTGCCTTCATACCGGAGGAGCACCTCGTTCGTTTGACAGAAACCCTCTATTGCGGGCTTTCGAGGGACGATGTGATGCGCGTGATGGAACAGGCCCCGTCTACACCTCTTCTCACCTTGACAAGAGGCGTTGAGGTCCTTGCATCTCTCAAGCAGGTTAACTTTGATCCGAAACTGTCGGATCAAATTGTCTTTAAAGGTCTGAAGCAAAATTACTTCAGCTCCGAGCAGCGGGACTTTGTGCCGGTGATTGCCGTGGCCAAGGAAAAGGGCGTTCCGGATGGGCAGATCGCTGCTGCCGCTCTCACGGCCATGGAGGGCAAGGGCTTTGCAAGCGACCTTGCTTCACAGTTGGGAGTTACTTCCCAGGACTTGGGGCATCATGGAGGCCCTCAGGTGGGTAGCGGCCCTTCAGGACCGGGCATGGGCAGCTCAGGCGGCATGGGAGCAGGCATGGGCGGCTCAGGTGCCATGGGTGGTCAGGGCGGCGGTATGGGCGGCTCCGGTGGTCCCGGCGGCGGTGGCGGTGGTGGCGGCGGGGGACCTCGATAATAAAATCGCTTATAATTTCCAAGGAGTTGAATAAATCGCAAAGTTTTCTGTGACTTTTTTGGATTCTGATTTGTATACGCAGGTAAGAAGGGCAATTCTGACAGGAATTACCAATTAACAATCAGACAAAAGGAGATTTACATGATTCATCGCAGACACAAACAGCTCGTTGCCATCCTTTTCGCGGTGGCCTTTCTAATCGGTACTGCTGCGATGGCACTCGCCCAGACCGTGGGCAGCAACATGGGCCACAATGCGGGCAACATGAACAGCCATATGGAAAGCATGAACAGCCAGATGGGGAACTTGGCTAACCATGCGGGTAACACTATCGGCCATGCGGGCCAAACGGGCAACCATATGGGTAGCAGCAATAGTACCCAGGGCGGCGGCATGGTAGCCGGCATGGGAAGCCACGGCGGCGTTGCCGGTATGGGTGCTGGAATCGGCGGTATGGGTGCTGGAATGGGTGGTCCCGGCGGTGGGCCCGGTGGCGGTGGCGGCCCCGGTGGTGGCGGTGGCCCCGGTGGTGGCGGGGGGGGATGCCGGTAATAACGCCAATTATGCATGTAGCTAAACTTGTCGTATGGATCGCCTGGCCGAGTCCGAGGACTCGGCCTTTTTTTATATTGTGGCTGCAGCCGCTGCAAATGGTGGCGGTCTGCAAGTGCGAAATTTCTTCGTAGTTTTGAACGTATTGTTAAAACCGTCGTTACCACGATGCAGCTACGATAATGCAACGCCACTCCAAGCCTCGAAATAATCAGGAGCAGCTCTTGGTAAGGGCAACCCGATTTGCCAGACAAGCTGAAAGTCAGGGCGGATTCACGTGGGGTGTATCCCGTAATCCTTCAATTTCAATTGGAGGGTCCTGCGACTGATACCTAAGATTTTTGATGCCTGGGTGCGATTGCCGCCGGATTCCGCAAGCGTGCGCAAAATCATCTCCTTTTCCACTTCTTTCAGGGAGCGGCCGGCGGGAAGATCAACCAAAGCCGCTCCAGAAGACGCTCCCAAGGCCTGGATCGCCTCTGGCAGTGCATCGGGGGCAACCATATCGCCCCGTGCCATGATGACGGCGCGCTCGATGGCGTTTTCCAACTCGCGAACGTTTCCCGGCCACTCATACCGCATGAACAGATCCAAGGCACGGGGGGTCAGGCCTTTGATGTGACGCCGGTTTTTTTCAGCGTATTGATTAATGAAGAAATTCGCGAGCAGCGGAATGTCTTCGCAGCGGTCCCGTAGCGGAGGAACCTCGATCTTCACGACGTTCAGCCGGTAGAAGAGATCCTCGCGGAAGCGGCCCGCCCTGATTTCCTCTTCGAGGTTCCGGTTCGTGGCGGCAATGACCCGCGTGTCCACCTGGAGGGTCTCGCTCCCGCCAACCACCTCGAAGGAACGCTCTTGGAGGACCCTCAGTATTTTAGCTTGAGTCATCGGAGCCATCTCGGCAATTTCGTCGAGAAAAATGGATGACCCATGGGCCAGCTGAAAGCGCCCCTTGCGGCGATTCACCGCACCGGTGAATGCGCCTTTTTCATGCCCGAAGAGTTCGCTTTCCAAAAGGGTTTCGGGTAAAGCGGCACAATTGACTTTAACGAAAGGGCGCTTGCCCCGGGGGCTGTTGTGGTGGATGGCGTTGGCAACCAACTCCTTCCCGGTGCCGCTTTCTCCGCAGATCAGTACGGTCACTTCGGTCGGTGCAACCAGGGCCACGGTTTCGAACACCTTTTTCATTGAAGTGCTGCTTCCGATGATGCTGGAGAAATCAAAGCGATCATCCAGCTGTTCCTTGAGCTGAAGGTTTTCTTGCTCCAACCGGTGGTGCCGCAAGGCATGGGCGAGCATGATCTTCAGTTCGTCGATGTCCAGGGGTTTGGTTAAGTAATCGTAGGCCCCGGACTTCAGTGCCGCAACAGCCGTCTCCACCGAGGCGTAGGCGGTCATCATGATGATGGGGATCCCCGGACTGATCTCTTTTATGGCTTTCAGTGCCTCGATACCACCAGTCTTCTGCATACGGATGTCCATGAGGATGAGATCAAAGAAGCGCTTCCCGACCTCAGCGATGGCCTCGGCCCCGTTGGAGGCGTGTACGACCTCATAGCCTTCCGCGGACAAGACCGCCTCCAGCATTTTGCAATGGGATGGTTCATCGTCCACTACCAGAATCTTCGGAAGCATGGCTGCACCTCCTGGAAAAGCCTGTCGATCAGTGCCTGGTTTCTCGATGCTGAATCCCCGGCGCCGGCAAGTGCAACTGCTGTGGGAACCCGTGCGGTCATGTTCACGCTGCTTGGGAGGCCGCAACCCGCACGGCCGGAATTCGAATGGTGAAGCAGCTCCCGCGCTGGCCCTGGGCTACGGGACTTTCGACCCTGATTTCGCCGTTGTGGTTGTCGACGATTTGATGCACGATCGCCAAGCCTAACCCCGTGCCGCGGCTGCGTGTTGTAAAAAACGGGTCGAATATCTTGTCCAGTTGCTCCCGCGGAATTCCGTGGCCATCATCGGACACCCGGATCCGCAGCCCGCCGGCTTCGTCCGTGTCGGCGCCGATGCGGACAAAGCCGCCGGGCTCAACAGCCTGCAGTGCATTCAGCAACAGATTCAGCAGTGCCTGGGTCAGCTGGTTCGGGTCGACACGGCAGCAACCGATGTCCGCGGCCATATCGATAGCCAGGGTGACATTGCGGGAGTGGGCATCGTTAGCGACCAGCCGCGCGACATGGTTTATCAACTCGGTAATGCTGCACGCAAGCGGCTTGGTTTCCAGTGGCCTTGCCAGGCTCAACAGATCGGAGACGACTCGATTGATCCGGTCCACCTCCTCCACCATGATCGCCGCATAGTCCTGCTCTTGCGGGTGTCCCTTCAGCGCGTGCTTCAGAAATTGGGCAAATCCGCGGATCGAACTCAGAGGATTGCGAATTTCATGCGCCACTCCGGCCGCCAACTGGCCGATCGCCGCCAGTTTTTCCGCCCTTCGCAGGTTCGTTTCCAGGCGCTTTATTTCCGTCAAATCGCGGAGCTCTAAAACCGCACCCAGGCATGCGCCGGCTTCATCTAAGATCGGGGTGGTGCTCAAGGCCAGCGATATCTGTCCGCCGGACGGCTTTTGATGGATCAGTTCTTTCTCCAGGACAACCTCGCACCGATTCAGGGTCGCATCGATTCCGGTTGCTTTATAATCGAGGATGGCGTTTAGACCCTTTTCCTTTAAGCGGGTGTCGCCCACTCCGAGCAACTCGAGCGCCCGGTGGTTGTAGGACGTGATTCGCCCATCCGGGTCAACGCCGATGAGGCCGTTGGCCATGCTCGCCAACACTTGCTGAGTATAGTCTTTGGTCTGCTTAAGGGTCTTGTGCACCAAGTAGAAATTCTGAATTACGAAGATGAAAAACAGGGCAGCGGTACCGAGCAGCAGGAGCACGCCGACCATCATGAAAGCGTGATGGAGGTCCGCTTGCCGGGTTTCGGAAAAACCGGTCATTCTGAGACCGACGACTACCAGATCGCTTGCGTGGCTGTGGTCAAATGCATCGCCGTTCTGAGGCATCATTTGCCGATGATGACCGCTTTCGGGCGCAATTGGATATGGTTGGAAGCGCTTGGCCAGTTCGTAAACCGTCGAGCCATCGGGCAGCGAGCGGACTTCTTCCCGTATCCGGCTGTCGTCGTCAGGCGGAAAGAGTGGGACAATTGTGTCTGAAAGCCGGATTGTGCCGCCATAATGCGAAACCTTCCCGTCCGGGCTGATCATGTAAATGTAGTCGATAGCGTCATTGCGGCTGATTTCCCTGATAAGCGCATCGAAGGAATCCTCATGCCACATGGACATCATCATGCCGGCGCGAGCGCCGGCTTCCAACGCCTGCAGCAAGGCAATGGCCTGGTTGTGGAGCGACTCCATGGCGGCTGCTTTTTGTCGATCCAGATTGCGGTAAGTTGAAACGCCAAAAAGCGCGAGGAGAAGAACAACACCTGCCACGATGGACAGTGCCGGGAGGTACATCTTTTTGGATAAAAGAATTTTCATCTCCTTCAGCCTCGCTCACCCTGATCGATCATAAGTCTCCGGGATTCTTGGTTCAAGTCTTATGTGCGAAAAAAATTCACAGGCTTGCAAAAAAAAACTATGCAAAGGAGTAGGACTTCTAAGAAAGCCAGGCTGAAGGGGCCCTCCAACAACGCCCCTTAGCCTATGGTTCATTAATTTTTCATCGTACGGCGCACCTTCGATGGTCATTTATTCCGAGTATCCTACAAATTCAATGCCAGCTAGATTTTCAATTTAAATTCAGTCTATTAAAATTGATAAGTGCGGCTCTGGCTGCAGGAACAGCGAAAATTCTTCGCACGTGTATACCACTCGGCGCGGGACTCCATATGGAATGAATATTGCTCCACTTTCGGATTGAAAACCAAATCCTATCCTTCCCCATGGTGGGCGGGTTAATAAGCGCGACCATTCACACGGTGATCATCGTTCCCGCGGACTACGGTCCTCGGAAAGGTTGGAGGCTGCCAACCGACCGATCATCGGACGATGGCAGCGACTGATGCCAGCCAGTTCAGCATAGGATCAATCCAATGGATACCATAAAAAAAACCGCGCAAATCGGACTGATTGTCCTGTTGGTTTTGATAGTTACCATTCTCCATTACAGCAGTGACCATGGAGCGCTCGGGGCGCATATCTCTCATCGGGAATTCTATTTTATTCCGATCCTGTTATCCAGTTTATGGTTCGGGTTAAAGCACGGACTTGCCACCTCTTTCGCCATCAGCCTTATCTATGCGCCCCAGGTGCTTGTTCACAGTGAAACCCCGAGCAATCTGTGGCCGGTTGTTTTTCAGATCATGGTGTTCAACCTGGTGGCCATCATGGTCGGCTTCCTGGTAGAGCGCAGCAAGCGCCAGCAGGAGAGGATGTTTGTCGCCGAGAAGTCAGCCGCCTTGGGCCGCGCTGCCACGGCGGTCGGCCATGAGATGAAGGATTTGCTCAATGCGCTGAAATCCATAGCGAGCAAGACTGCAAGACCAGAAGGTGGGGCCTTGAACCAGGAATTTGAAAAGGAACTGCTGCGTTTAGAGCAATTGGTCGACATTTTTTCCTCATTTAAGACAACCGGCCCCTTACAGCTATTCTCACATGATTTAAACGATATAATTCGGGAAAGGGTCAAACATCATCGAGCTGTTGCCGGCAAGAATGGGGTGTCATTTACGACAGATCTTGACGCTGAAGGTTGCCCATCCCGGGTCGACATTGAAACCATCCGTCGGGTAATTGATCGAATCATCCAGAATGCGTTGGAGGTTTCAGTGCCAGGAAAAGCGATTCACATTCACTCAACCCGCAAAGGCGATCGTTGCGAAGTGACGATAGCCGATGAAGGACCCGGGATTAAACCGGAACATCTCCCCCAGATCTTTAAACCCTTTTTTACAACCAAAGAAAATGGGGACGGTTTGGCCTTGTCCTCTAGCCAGAAGCTTCTACGCGACATGGGTGGTGACATCCAAGTGGCCAGTGAGTATGGAAAAGGGGCCATTTTCACTATATCTGTCCCTCGGGAATATTCCGAAGGCCTCTTGCGATAGATCCTATCTCAACGGTGATACAAGGGGGCTATGTCGAGAAATTTTATAAGGAATCGACCTTGCCATCTCCCCTAGAATCCTGCGATTTAATGCGCGCTGAAGCAAACGCATTGTCTTTCGCCCCTGCCTTATAGGGCTTTCGATTCAGGAAATGGCACCAGGGTGCAGTTTTTTTTCGCACCTCATGACGCCAATTGGGCAATTCTTTCACACCCCTGACCGGAATTTGGTACGAAACTATACAATTGCATCTCAAAATTCGACATGTTGACAGTTGGCACCAGGGTTGCAAAACGATCGCATCGTCGCTCAATAGTGGGAGGGATGATCGGGATGACCGCCCTCCCTCTCGTCAATGACCCAGCGAGTCCTCTCAGGCCGTTAGGGTCGGAAGCTGTAAAAAGATAAAGTCAAGGGGGGAGATGCCATGAATGCTGCTCAGAGTACAAGAACGATGACCCATGGAGCTATAATTGCGCTGATCTTCCTGACAACAGTGCTGGCGGGCGCTGCAGTTTATGCGCATGGTGGAAAAAGCCACGGCGCCGGAGGTGAATTCACCAATCTTGAGGCGCTGAAGAAGGCAACCGAATTGTATGATAAGTTGGTCGCTACCAATAAGCTTGATGTCAAATGGGAAACCGCCGTCGAGACGGTTCGAATCGGCGAACGCCTGAAAGGGTCTGAGACCGAGAAAGTGGTAGCCTTTTCCAGGAGCACCGGAGAACCCAAAACGGTCTATATCTTTTTCACATCCCGTGGGGATTACGCCGGGTCAAATTTTACCGGCCAGTAACGCCGGGTGATTTCACCGAGTTCTCTCTTCAAAACACATTGATCGTCGCAAGTGCGATGCACCGATCGAGAGGATTCATAGAAAGGCTGCTGCGCTATGACTACAGCAAACGCTGCGATAACCTGGCCCAAATTAAGATACTTTCCCGCACCGGCAAAGGTGCTCGTAACCGCGGTTCTTTGCTCCATGGCAATAGGGCTGGTGGGGGCTCTGGGGCAGATTCTGGTCCACGATATCATTCCGACTTTCTATAAGGGTTCCCCTGCGGGGCATGCTGCACACTCGATGCATGAGGCCCCGGGAGGCGATCGAGGCGACTTGTTGGCAGATATGCCTTCCGAGCCCCAACCGGAAACGTCCAAGCCTTTTTACGAGAGCGAACAATTCGTATGGACTCTCAGATGGACCCATATTCACCTGTTCGGGATGAATATGATTTTCATCTTTGTCGGGATGGTGACGTCCTGCCTGGACCTGAGTTCCAGGGCTCGGGCATGGTTGATCGCCCTGCCCTTCATCGGTGTTCTGATCGATATCGCCGGCATGTGGCTGAAAGGCTATGTCTCTCCGCTTTTTTTCTGGCTGCACGTGCCGGGGGGCGGGCTTTTTGGGATCGGATTTGTCTTCGTGTTCATCCGGGCGCTTTACGAGATGTGGGGGCCAAGCGCCGAAAAAGACCGCCAACAGCGATGAATGACCTGTGTAGTTCATGGGGAAGATGCCATGTTCAAGAACTTGTTTTATTGGATGCTTTTCTCTCTGCTGTTGGCAGGCTGTGCCGGGGATCCGGTGCGGGTTCACCTGCCCCCGACCCATCCGGCAGATCACCGCGCTCAAGAGTCCGAATTCCGGACTATTCCCAACCCTTTCACCGGGACGCCGGAAGGGGCATCTGCAGACAGTCCTGCGAGCGAACCCGATGAGAGCAAGCCCGAAAGTGATTCTTTACACCACCACGGACACCATTCGACCGGCTCGGATCACTCAATGCCGGAAGGCCCTGAATCTGTCGAGGGGGGCGAACACCATCACCCTATGGAGCATGGGCAGTGATGCTGCAAAACAAACTTTTTCTCCGTACAATGTTTATGGGAATCCTGCTCCTAGTGGCGGGCTGCGTTCAGGTTCCGAAGAAGGGCGGATTCGATCAGGTCCAGCAGATGGTAAATGAGCGAATTAATGTGCAGCCAAGCTGGAACCAAGGGGTCGCCGAAAATCGGCAGATCGAGGAAGCCTTAGATACGCTCTTGGAAAATGAGCTGACCGCGGAGGGCGCTATTCAAATCGCCCTTCTCAACAATGCCCGGCTTCAGGCACGCTATGAAGAACTCGGCATCTCGCAGGCAGAGCTCATCCAGGCCGGACTCCTGCAAAATCCGACCGTGTTCGGGTTTGCAAGGTTTCCAACTAGTTCACCCGGCGCAACCAATCTTGAAATTGGCTTCCTTCAGAATTTTCTAAACATTCTGATGCTGCCGGCACGCCAGAAAATTGCGGCCGCACAATTCGAGCAGGTCAAGGCCGAGGTGGCTCACGATGTGCTCCAGGTAACCGCCGAGGCCGAGCGGGCATATTACGAGGCGCTTGGCGCGGCCAACATCAGGCATCTGCGGTCTCGGGTTGTAGCGGCGGCCCAGGCCTCATATGAATTTGCGCTGCGGCTGCACGGAGCGGGCAATATCAGCGACCTGAGCCTCTCAGTCGAGCAAGGTCAATTCGAGGAATCGCGGATATCGCTGGTGGAAAGCGAAAACCAGCTTCGGGCTGCCAGGGAAAAGCTTACAAAGTTAATGGGATTGTGGGGCGGGCGCACGAAATGGAGAACCCCGGACCAGCTTCCGGATATACCGCCGAAGGAAGGCATCCTGGAGCAGGTCGAGACGCTTGCCATAATGAATCGCCTCGACCTGGAGGCCGCAAGAAAAAAGATAGACACATTCGCGCAGACCCTCGGGACGACGATTGCCTGGCGATGGCTGGCAGACGCGGAAACCGGTGTCAATGCAGAACGCGACACAGATCGCCAGTGGGTCGTCGGGCCTGAGATATCGATCGAGCTGCCGATTTTTGACCAGCGCCAGGCAAAGATCTCGCAGGGTGAAGCTTTGCTTCGGCGAGAAATAAGTGAACTGACGGCTCTGGCGGTTGATATTCGATCCGAGGTGAGGTTGCTGCGAGATAAGCTGATCATGCAGCGTTATCTGATTGACCACTATAAGCGCGTGATTCTGCCGCTGAGGCAACGCATTGTTGCCCTCACCCTGGAAAAATACAATTACATGCTGGTAGGCGCCTTCGATCTGCTGGCGGCGAAACAACAGGAGTTTAACGCCTACACGAAGTACTTGGAAGTAGTGCGGGATTACTGGATCATCAGGGCGGATCTGGGACGGGCGGTCGGAGGGCGTCTGCCGGCGGTTTCCCCCTCCACAGACAAGCCGGCGGCGCCTTCCAGGACCCCGGAGGGTTTCAAATCTCCGGCCGATGGCCATGAGCACAAACCCTGATTTCATACATCAGTGACAAAGGAGTAACCCATGTTGACTCGACGGCAGTTGATCTTATCAACGCTTGCCGGCGTAACGAGCGGGTCGGTTGCGCTGAAAGGGGCGAAGGCTTCATCGGAGCATCACCAGCACCAGGATGCCCCCAAGATAACGGGGCGAGCTGTCTCATCCCGCGTAATAACCCCGAATGGGAACACGCTGCCTTATAAGATGAAAGGCGGCGTCAAGGAGTTTCATCTTATTGCGGAGCCGGTGATGCGCGAGTTCGCCCCCGGGATGAGCGTCAAATGCTGGGGGTACAACGGTTCTACGCCGGGGCCCACCATCGAGGCGGTGGAAGGCGACCGGATTCGCATTCTGGTGACCAATAAGCTGCCTGAGCATACCACCATTCACTGGCACGGGATTTTCCTTCCCAATGGAATGGACGGAGTGGGTGGTCTGAACCAGCCCCACATCAAACCTGGTGAAACCTATGTCTACGAGTTTACTCTTCGGCAGCACGGAACCTTCATGTATCATCCGCATGCCGATGAGATGCTGCAGATGGCCGTAGGTATGATGGGTATTTTCGTGGTTCATCCAAAGGAACCCGAAGATCCGTCAGTCGATAGAGACTTCGCGATCATGCTGCACACCTGGGCCGTGCACCCCGGGACGTACCGGCCGGACCCGGCGGTCATGCTGGAGTTCAACATGTTTACCTTCAACAGCAAAATCTTTCCGGCAACCGATTCTCTTGTCGTCAAAACCGGGGACCGCGTGCGCATCCGGCTCGCCAATTTGAGCATGGATGAACATCCCATCCACATTCACGGTCATTCGATGTGGGTGACCGCCACGGACGGCGGCAAGATTCCTCCAAGCGCCCGCTGGCCGGAGACCACGATCCTTGTGCCTGTCGGCGCAACCCGCGACGTGGAATTCGTCGCTGATGCTCCAGGCGACTGGGCGTTCCATTGCCACAAATCGCACCACACCATGAATGCCATGGGACATGACGTTCCCAATACCCTGGGAGTCGACCAGAGGGGCCTCGAGGAAAAGATCCGCGAATTGATGCCGGGGTACATGGCCATGGGTGAGACCGGAATGGCCGAACACGCCGCCCATATCGATCACATGCCCGGTCCGAAGAATACTCTTCCGATGATGATGGGGAAAGGCCAGTTCGGCAACATTGAAATGGGCGGTATGTTCACCGTCATCAAAATCCGAGATCATCTGGCCAGCTACGACAAGGATCCCGGATGGTATGCCCATCCAAAGGGAAGTGTTGCCTATCGACTTTGAGACTGAACGACTTCAGACTTCACTTAAAACGGAGTATTTTCCGGATTGACTTATCGATTGATGCTATCGCCGAATACTTGTTTTTGTGTAAGGCGTTCTTATTGTGCTTACATTCAGGCAACGCTGGGCAAACCCGAAACGGCAATGCATTCATCAGACAGGTGCGTGCCGATATTTCGACCCTAAAAGGGAGGTCTCTCATGAAAAAAGCTTTTATACTGTCACTGACGTTGTGCCTGGCGGCAGGCGTGGCATTTGCCAAAAGTTACGAACTTCAAAAGAAGTCCGGTGACTACACGCTTGACATCCGCATAGACAAAAATCCGCCCGTGGTGGGCGACAACATTATGGAACTGACAATCAAGGACACTGGTGGCAAAGCCGTCACGGATGCGAAGGTTGCAATAACTTACACCATGCCGCCCATGGCAGGCATGGCACCCATGAACTACAAAGCAGATGCCGTGCCAAAGGAAGGCAGCTATCAGACCACCTTGAAATTCTCGATGTCCGGTTCTTGGAACGTCGAGGCTAAGATAACCCGGGCGGGGAAAACCACGCCGGTGAAATTCAATGTGGACGTGAAATGATTCCAGCCGCGAGGAGGAGCATCGTGAAACGAGGGGAAAAGTCCGTAGGACGGTCGGGGAGAAGCCGGAGTGCGCGGAGTCTTTCGTTCATGATTGTCATGGCAGTGGCGGCGCTGCTGTTGTCAGCCGCCGGCATCGACGCCGGAGAAGAGCCGATCATCCGCGTGGATACGCTGGTTCAGGAAGCCATGGAAAGGAGCCCGAAAATCTTCGCGGCTCGCGAAAGACACACCGCGCTGAAGGAAAAGATTTCGCAAGCCGGCGCCCTTGAGGATCCCATGCTGGGCTTCGGGGTGGTCAATCTGCCGAACAACTTCGATTTCAATGAAGAAGACATGACGATGAAGGAAATTTCCGTTTCCCAGAAATTTCCATTCCCCGGCAAGAGGGGCCTGAATGAGGAGATAGCCGCCAAGGAGGCGGAGGCGGGCGCGGCCGAGGTCGACGATATCGTCAACCAAGTGGTTCGAGACGTCAAAACGATCTTCTACGATCTCTCCCACGTCTACCGCGCCATTGAGGTGACCCAGCGCAACAAGAGCCTCTTGGAGGAACTGGCCAAGATCACCCGAACTCGGTACTCCCTCGGGCAGGTCATCCAGGAAGACGTCATCCGTAGCCAGGTGGAGATCTCCAAGATGGTGGACGACCTGATCATGCTCGAGCAGAAGAAGCGGGCTCTCGCGGCAAAGCTTAACTACCTTCTCAACCGGCCGCCGAAAAGCCCGGTAGGGCAGCCCGCGGAGTTCGATTTCAGCCGGGTGGCGTTCTCCATCGAAGAGCTTCAGCAACAGGCCATCGCGGACAACCCCATGCTCAAGGCCCTGAAGCAGGAGATCGCCGCGCGAGGCAAGAACATCGAACTGGCGAAGCGGGATTATCTGCCCGATTTCAGTCTGAAGTTCGCTTACGGTCAGCGGGAGGACCGCCTGGACATGTATACCGGCATGATCGAAATGAATCTGCCCATCTTCATCAAGTCCAAGCAGGAACGCAAGGTGGCGGAGGGCTATGCGGATGTTCGCTCCGCCCAGGCCAAATACGACGGCGCCCAAAACGAGATCCTCTATATGGTCGCTGATATGGGATCGATGGTACAGCGCCTGGAGCGCAAGAATGAGCTCTACCGGACGGGAATCCTCCCCCAGGCCCAGTTGCAGGTCGACACCGCCATGAGCGCTTACATGGTCAACAAGGCCGACTTTATGACTCTGCTCGACAGCCGCATGAAGCTTTACCGTTATGAACTCGACTACCACGACGCCCTCACCGAATACGAGAAGAGCCTGGCAGCCCTGGAGGCCCTGGTCGGCAAGACATTCTCCCGGGAGGTGGTGAAATGAATCGCCTGGTATCGGTTATCCTCCTGCTGGCCGCGCTGTCGGCCTGGACCGCTCCTGCCCAGGCCCAGCATCCGCCCGGTCACGGCGCGAGCCCCCCCCAATCGGAGAAGAAGGCCGATGATCTCGACCAACCGAAAGGGCCGGCCATGGAGTCCATTCAGAAGGAGGGCAAAGCCCAGGGAACTGCTCCGGGTACTGTCGAGATCTCTCCGGAAAGTTACCAGCTCATCGGGGTCAAGTTTGAAACGGTAACGAAGCGAATGCTGGACAAGGTCATCCGCACGGTAGGCCGGATCGAGTACGACGAGAAGCGCATCGGCACCGTTTCACCCAAGATCGGCGGCTGGATCGAGGAACTTTACGTGGATTTCACCGGCCGGTTCGTCCGCAAGGGGGAACCGCTGCTCACCATCTACAGCCCGGAGCTCGTGTCTACCCAGGAAGAATACCTCTTGGCCCTCAAAGCCAAGCAGGACTGGTCGAAAAGCCCGTTCGCGGAAGTCTCCGAGGCCGGCAACTTTCTGGCTGTATCTGCCCGCAGACGCCTGAAGCTATGGGACATCAGCGATGCGCAGATCAAGGCCCTCGAGGAAAGCCGTGAGCCGAAGAAGACCCTGACGCTTTACAGCCCTTTCACCGGCTACGTGCTCGAAAAAATGATCAATAAGGGCCAGTTCGTGGATGCGGGCATGGCGATATACAAGATCGCCGACCTATCTGTAATCTGGGTAATCGCCGACGTCTACGAGTATGAACTACCGCTTATCCGCCTGGGGCAAACGGCTCGTGTCCGGCTAAGCTATTTGCCAGGTAAAGAGTTTGCCACCAAAATCGACTACATATATCCGTCACTGTCCAGTGAATCGCGGACCTCGCGTGTGCGGCTGGTCATCCCCAATCCCGGCGGAAGTCTTATGCCCCAGATGTTCACCAACATCGAAATCACCATCGCCTTGGGCAAACGCCTGGCGGTGCCGGATGCGGCCGTAATCGATACCGGAACGCGCAATATTGTCTATGTAGACAAGGGCGAAGGCAATTTCGAGCCGCGCGAGGTGGTGACCGGCCTGCGAGCCGACAAAATGGTGGAGGTTCTTCAGGGATTGAAGGAAGGGGACCGGGTAGCTTCGTCCGCAAACTTCCTGATCGATTCTGAGGCCCAGTTGCGGGGGGTCGTCCCTCTGCGCCAGCAATGAGCCAAATTTCTCAACTACTCCCTGATTCCCTGTACCCTTCCGGTGTCCAGAAATAAAAATGGTACTCATATGATTGCCAGGATTATCGAATACAGTGCACGCAACAAATTCATCATTTTCCTGATGATGTTCTTTCTATCCGCCTGGGGATATTGGGCACTGATCAACACGCCCCTGGATGCCATTCCGGACCTGAGCGATAGTCAGGTAATCATCTATACCGAATGGCCCGGCCGCAGCCCCGATTTAGTAGAAGACCAGATCACCTACCCCATTTCTTCGACCCTGCTGGCCGCCCCAAAAGTCAAGGTAGTCCGCGGGTTTTCGTTTCTGGGCAGCTCCTTCATTTACGTCATTTTCGAGGAGGGAACCGACATTTACTGGGCGCGCAGCCGGGTTCTGGAATACCTCCAGGCAGTAAAAAACAAGATTCCCGCCGATGTGAACCCGGTGCTGGGCCCGGATGCCACGAGCGTCGGCTGGGGATTTTCCTACGCCCTGGTCGATGAGACCGGCAGCCACAATCTCGCGGAGCTGCGCTCCCTTCAGGATTACAACGTCAAGCTGGCCCTGGAGAGCGTTCCCGGGGTTTCCCAGGTGGCAAGTCTCGGGGGTTTCGTTAAGCAGTATCAGGTGACCATCGACCCCAACCGTCTCGCCGCCTACAACATTTCGTTGATGAAGGTGCTTGAAGTTATCAAGAAGAGCAACCGCGACGCGGAAGGCCGTGTGCTGGAATTTTCGGGCGTCGAATACATGGTGCGGGGTCGGGGCTACATCAAAAGCCTCAAGGACCTGGAGGACATACCGGTCAGCATCGGCGGCAACGGGAGCCCCATCTATCTTCGGGACATCGCCCGTATCCAGTTCGGGCCGGAGATCCGACGCGGACTCGCCGATCTGGACGGCCGAGGAGAAGTGGCGGCCGGCATTGTCGTGGTGCGGTTCGGCGAAAACGTCCTCAGCGTCATCGAACGGGTCAAAGAGAAGATCAAAAACAGCGTCCAGCCGAGTCTCCCGAAGGGGGTTGAGATCGTCGTCACCTACGACCGTACTGACCTGATCAAGCGCTCCATCGACACGCTCAAAGACGAAATCATCAAGCTGGCCGCGGCCGTGAGCGCTGTTTGCCTGGTTTTCCTCTTCCACCTGCCGAGCGCCCTGGTGGTCATCCTCACGCTGCCGGTCGCCATCATCATGTCCTTTATCTGCATGTACTACCTGGGGGTGACCTCCAACATCATGAGCTTGAGCGGCATCGCCATCGCCATCGGCGCGATGGTGGACGCCTCCATCATCATGGTGGAAAACGCCCACAAGAAGCTGGAACTCTGGGAGGCGACCGGTCGCAAAGACAACCGCGTCGATGTTATCATCGAGGCCGCCCAGGAGGTCGGGCCGTCTCTTTTTTTCGCGCTATTGGTGATCATGGTCGGGTTCTTGCCGGTCTTCACCCTCCAGGCCCAGGCCGGCCGGCTGTTCAAACCATTGGCCTACACCAAGACCTTCGCCATGCTCTTTGCTTCGTTTCTGGCCGTCACCCTGACGCCCGTATTGATGACTTTGTTCATAAGGGGAAAAATCCGGCCTGAGGAGCGCAATCCCATCAGTCTGGTCCTGCACAAGCTATATGAGCCTTTCGCCAAGATTGCCCTGCGATTTCACAAGACGGTGATCGTCCTTGCAATCGTCATCATGGCCGCAACGGTTTACCCGTTCATGCGGCTGGGCTCCGAGTTCATGCCGCCGCTTTACGAGGGGACCCTGTTTTTCATGCCGGTGACGGTGCCGGCCGCTTCCATCTCGGTAGCCTCTGAGCTTTTGCAGATGCAGGACAAGCTTCTGAAGAAGATCCCCGAGGTGGCGCAAGTGTTCGGGAAGGCCGGACGGGCGGAGACGGCCACGGACCCGGCTCCGCTCGAGATGTTTGAAACCGTCATCAACCTCAAGCCGGAATCCGAATGGCGGCCCGGCATGACGGTTGAAAAGCTCAAGGACGAAATGAACGATGCCGTCACCATTCCAGGGGTTGCCAACTCGTTCACCATGCCCATCAAAGCGCGTACCGACATGCTGTCCACGGGCATCCGCACCCCGGTGGGCATTAAGATCCTGGGGCCCGGCCTCGACCAGCTTGAAAAAATCGGCCTGGAACTGGAACGGCTCATCAAAGATGTACCCGGTACCCGCAGTGTATACGCCGAACGCGTCACCACAGGCTATTTTTTAGACTTCCAGGTGAACCGGGAGAAAGCGGCACGTTACGGCCTCACCGTGGACGACATTCTGGATGTGGTCCAGTCGGCCATCGGCGGAATGAATCTGACCACCACCGTTGAAGGCCGCGAGCGCTATCCCGTCAACGTGCGCTATGCCCGGGAGTTGAGGACCGATATCGAAAAACTCAAGCGCGTTTTGGTTCCGGCAATGATGACCGCCGGCAGTCCTAAACCGTCAGGGTCCATGTCAGCGGCCTCCGGACCTGCCCAAGTGCCGTTGGGCCAGCTGACCGACATCAAAATTCTCAAAGGACCCACAGCGATCAAGAGCGAAGAAGGGCTGCTCGCTTCCTACGTGTACATCGACTTTTCAGGCCGGGACGTGGGCGGTTACGTGGAGGAGGCCAAGCAGAAGGCGGCCGGCCTGAAGCTGCCTTCCGGGTACCGCCTGGAATGGAGCGGCGAGTACGAGTACCTGTTAAAGACCCACGAGCGGCTGAAGATGGTGATCCCGCTGACCGCGCTGATCATCTTTGTCTTGATCTACCTCAATACGAATTCCATCATCAAGACAGCTATCGTCCTGCTGGCGGTCCCGTTTTCTCTGGTAGGCTCCTTCTGGCTTCTCTACCTTCTCGATTACAACATGAGCATAGCCGTATGGGTGGGAATCATCGCCCTGGCCGGGCTGGATGCGGAAACAGGCGTGGTAATGCTCCTTTACCTGGATCTCGCGTATGAGCAGTGGAAAAAGGAGGGCCGGCTCAAAGCCCGATCCGACCTTCGGGAAAGCATCATGCATGGCGCGGTCAAACGCATCCGCCCCAAAATCATGACGGTCAGCGTGATCCTGGCGGGGTTGGTGCCCATTATGTTCAGCCACGGCACTGGGGCCGACGTGATGAAACGGATCGCAGCACCCATGGTGGGCGGTGTGATCACTTCCACCATCCTGGAGCTCATCATTTATCCTGCCATCTATTTGATATGGCGGGGCCGGGAGTTCCGGGACAGTTGAGATCCGCGGCAACTCGTTTCAATGGGCAAGTGCTATCAAGCTCAGGAGAAAGCAGACCCCTATCGAATGGATGTGAGCAACCGAAGAATTGCCCCGTTTGGCCAAAGGAAGTTTTCGCGTTATGCGTTTTTATTTCCTTGCGGGATTACTTTGCGGCACGAAAAAGATGATCTATCGGGTCAGCCTTATTGCTCGGAATTAGAGCCGGGGAATTTGAGCACACGCCACCGGTCGGCGGCCAAGGCGGTCGCCGACCGGTGCGGTTTGTGTGCCAGCCTTGCGAGCTAAAAGGTGCGCGAGACTGAAAAGACGACACGATCGTCGGCAATTTGCTTGCCCAGGAAATCGGCGTTGCTCGTGTCGTTGTAGCTCAGGTCCAGGACGAACCCCAGCAGCGGCCGGGAGATCCCGATGCGCCAGTGGGTGTAGTCATAGCCGTTATGGCCGTTGTCGCCATTGCCATTGCCGGTGGTGTGGACGCCCTCCACCCACTGGTATCCGACCAGGCCGGACAGCGTGAATTCAAAAGGCAGCGACAGGTCCAGCCGGCCGCTGCCATAATGCGCATCGCCATCCTCGCCGTAAAAATCAGGTGAATAGTTGTAGCCGCCGATGATTTTGGGACTGAGCGGAAGTTCTTTGAACGTGTAGTCCAGGCCCAGATGCCCCTCTCCGTAGCTCTTATTGGGATTGTCGCCGCTGCTGGGGTAATAGTAGTAAATCAGCGCGGCATCCATGTTCAGGTCGGTGAACAGCTCCCTTCCGTAGCCGCCGTAAACGTCCAGCTCGATGTTGCCCCTGGAAATATAGTCGTCCACATTCGATCCCCAGAAGCCGAGGTAGGCGCCGATCGGATGCTTGTAGTCGAAACTGCCCTGAACGGCGGGCTTGTTGTCCGTCTGCGAGACTCCCCGGAAGAGATAATCCGTGGCGAAAGTCAGGGTGGCGCTGAAGTTCTTCGGGTCAACCGCCTCGGCCCACCCGTCGTCCGATAACGCGTTCGAGCCGCTCATGAGCAACACCATCACACCTGCTGCCAACCCCAAAGCCGACATCTTCAACTTCTTCATCTCGTTGTTTCTCCCCTCGTCTGTAGTTTATGCCTCGAAAGGCGTTTCGGGTCCATTCGTTTGCCGCTGACGGTCCCGCGGGCCAGCGGCGTGAAGATCACCGTTGCTTACTATTCCGGCAGGGTCCCAGGGCGGGCACCCTGCCGGCGGGCAGGCGTGCTTAGCGCGGAGAGCTGCGGATATTGAAATCCGGGTAGGCGATGACCGCGACCTCGTACTGGTCAAGGCCCTCCGCTTCATGTTCGGGGTCGACCCGCAGGCCGATCGTTACATCCAGCAGCTTGAACACGATGTAGCCGATCAACCCGACGTAAATGATGTTGGCCAGAATGCCGATGCACTGAGCGGCCAGCTGGGAGGCGTCGCCGTAGAAGAGCCCGGTAACGGCGCCCTCCACGCCGTTCAGCGCATCGCCGTAGGTCCCGTCGGCGAAAAGCCCCAGGGCGAAGACGCCCCAGGCCCCGTTGACCCCGTGGACCGAAACCGCGCCCACCGGGTCGTCGATTTTCAGAGTCCGCTCCACGAAGAAAACGGCTCCGCAGAGCAGCAGCCCCGCGATCAGGCCGATCAGTACCGCCGCCGGCGCCGTCACGAAAGCGCAGGGCGCCGTGATGGCCACCAGCCCGGCGAGCAGGCCGTTGGCGGCCATGCTGATGTCCGGCTTGCGATAGCGCAGCCACATGTAGATCATGGCGGAGAAGGATCCCGCGGCGCCGGCGAGCATCGTGTTCACCGCGATCACGCCGATTCGCAGGTCGGTCCCGGCGAGAGACGAGCCGGCGTTGAACCCGAACCAGCCGAAGGCCAGGATGAAGCAGCCCACCACCGCCATGGGGATGTGGTGCCCGGGGATCGCGTTGGGCGTTCCGTCCTTGCTGAACTTGCCCAGGCGCGGCCCCAGCATCTTGGCGCCCACCAGCGCCAGCACCCCGCCGGTCAAGTGCACCACCGAGGAGCCGGCAAAGTCTACGTGGCCGTGGCCCAGGCCGAAATTACTCCCCAGCTTGGACAGCCAGCCGCCGCCCCACACCCAGTTGGCGTAGAGCGGGTAGATCACCGCGCCTACGAGCAGGGCATAGACCACGAAGGATTTGAAACTCCAGCGCTCGGCCATTGAACCGGTGGGAATGGTGGCAGTGGTGTCCATGAACACCATCTGGAACAGGAACATGGTGAAGACGGCGACATCGTAGGTCCCGCCGGATAAGAAGAAACCCTTGGTTCCGAAAAGACCGAACTCCTTGCCGAACAGCTCGAGTGTGAATTCCGCGTTCAGCACCCCGCCGCCGCCTAGAGTGGCGAAGGGCCCGGCGCCGCCCATCTGCAGGGCAAAGCCGCAGACCCAGAAGCCGAGCATGCCGAGGCCGTAGACCATGAAGTTCATGGCCATGGTGTGGCCGGCGTTCTTCGCCCGGGTGAAGCCGGTTTCGGCCATGGCGAAGCCGGCCTGCATGAACATGACCAGAAAGCCGCAGACCAGGGTCCAGACGGTGTTGATGGCCACCCGGTTCTTGCCCACCGCATCGCCCACCTTCGCGGCCAGCGGCTCGGCGGCCTCCATCGCCTTGATATCATCGGCCGTCGGAGCGCCGGCGGAGGCGCCGACGATGTCCGCGATCCCGCCGGTGCTGCTGCCGGTGGGGTCGGGTGAGGGCTCATCGGCCGCCGGCGATGGAAAAACCAGGGCTAGGGACAAGACCAGTACGGTGATCACAGGGATTACGTATTTAATGACGATGGGCTTCATATTCGACTCTCCTTTTTGCGCTTGGCGCATGACGGTTGCTTTTAATGCTTTTGGGTGCGCGTGCATCCCGGCTAAACGGCCTCCATGCCGGTTTCGCCCGTCCGGATGCGGACGGCTTGCTCCACGCTCGTTACGAAGATTTTACCATCCCCGATTTTTCCGGTATGGGCCGCCTGACGGATGGTGTCGATCACCTGGCCGACGAGGGCGCCGTCCACCACAATGGCGAGATGAAGCTTGGGAACCAGGTCCACCTGGTACTCGGTTCCCCGGTAGACCTCCTTGTGTCCGCGCTGGCGGCCGAAGCCCTTGACTTCGGTGATGGTCATGCCGGCGATGCCGATCTGGTTCAACGCCGTTTTTACGTCGTCCAACTTGAAGGGTTTGATGATGGCCTCGATCTTTTTCATCTTGTCCTCTCCCATGGTTCGTATTGCGGAGTCTGCCCCCGCGTTGCATGGTAGCCGTCTTTATCAATTTGCGTGCCACGCCGCATGACGCCGCATAACCAGATGAATTGTAACGATTTAGCATGCAAATCGGGGTTATATGGGAGTCGGCGTTTGTATACGTATTTGTAATTAAATAATTTAATATTTACATTTTTGTATTATTTATCAAGGCACGTCAGCACCCCGTGGCGCCGGTCCGGCAGCCCCCGGGCATGGTTTTCATTTGCCGCACCTTGCCGTACCGGCGCCTTTTGACAATTCGTCCGGCGTGGTATATAAAAATTCGGCAGAGAAACTCGACGCCGGGCACCGACCGGTGAAGAGGCGTTTTCAGCCAAATCCATTCAAGGAGAAAACAATGAGGAAAATAGGGTGCAGGCTTCTGATGCTGATGCTCGTGATGGGATTGCTCTTCACCGTTCCGGCATGCCAGAAAAAACAGATCAGTTCGGACCCGAGTGCGGCATCCGGCAGCGGTGCCGGCATGGGGGGCGCTGCGGGCGGCAAAGGCATCGGCGAACAGGATTTGGGTGGTGCCGCCGGCCGGCTGGGTGCGGGCGGAGCCATCGGCGCGAGCGAGCGATCCGCGTTTGAAAACGAGGACATTTTTTATAGCTACGACAGTTCGTCCCTGACCCCGCAGGCCCAGGATGTGCTGCGCAAGAAAGCCGCGTTCCTGAAAGCCAACCCGAACGTCAAGGTCACCATCGAGGGCCACTGCGACGAGCGCGGAACGAATGAATACAACCTGGCCCTCGGAGAGGCGCGCGCCAAATCGGCCAAGGCCTTTATGGTGGACCTGGGCATCCCGGCGGCTCGCATGGCCACCATCAGCTACGGCGAGGAGCGGCCGCTGGTTCAGGGGCGCAGCGAAGAGGCGTTCGCGAAAAACCGGAGAGGGCATTTCGTCATCGAGCAGTAGCCTCCCGGCAAAGCGAGACGACATCTGACCGTGCGGCCGGGCGGGCTCGCACGGTCTTCTTTTTCCGCGACGACGGTTCGGCATGATCGTAAAAATCATTTCCGGAGGGCAAACCGGAGCCGACCGGGCGGCCCTGGACACGGCCATACGGCTGGGCGTCCCACACGGCGGCTGGATCCCCAAGGGCCGCCTGACGGAGGACGGCCCGCTGCCGGAGACTTACGCTCTCAAGGAAACGGCGTCCGCGGTTTACGCCGAGCGCACCGAAAAGAACGTGATCGACGCCGACGGCACGCTCATCATCGCCCGCGGAAAGCTCCGCGGCGGGACCGCATACACCCGCGCGATGGCCGTGAAACACGGTCGTCCCTGGTTGCATGTCGACCTCCGCCAAACGCCGGCCTTCCGCGCCGCCCTGGCGATCCGGCAGTGGATCGCCACCCAGCGCATCATGGTGTTGAACGTGGCCGGGCCCCGAGCCAGCAAGGACCCGCGGATCTACAACGATACCCTGGCGTTGCTCGAAAGCGTGTTTTACATGAGCCTGGCCGATGGGAGCCCGGAAAAGACTGCGGAATCCGGAATTGCGCCGGAAGCGGCCGTTTTCTCCGAGCCGCCGGCCTGCGTCAAGGATGCCGTGCAGCAGTTGAGCGATGGCCTGCCGCTCAAGGACAGGGTCACGATCGCGAACATGACCGAAGGTGAGCTGCCCGCCCTGCTGCCGACGCTGGGGGAGTATATCGTCCACCGATTCGGCCTGCCCGCCGGGAACATCCCGCTCATGCGGTCCTGCCGCTGGGTGGCCCGGCGGTCGATCAAGACCGAAGAGGCGGCGGCCCGCCTGATTATCCGCGAACTCTGGAAACTGCTGCGCCGCACGCATGCCCTGCGGCGTGTCAAGTGATGCCGGGCGAAAGCGGTGTGAATTCCCTTTTTACACCGCAGTCCAATCCATTTCACAACCTTAGCACCCGAACCGCCCATCGCCTGCGGCGTTCACCCGTTGCGCCTGTAAATCCGGCCAGTTTCACGATCGGGCCATATGGCATGAGGATTGCTCTGTGTAACGAGGCGTCAAGGGGCATGCTTCGATGCACACGTGTTGCGTTGCAACTGGAGGGAATCGCATGACGACATCAAAAGAGGGGCCCGGGCCGGCCCCGCCGGATCTCGAATCCATCCGGATCAAGGACAGCGGCGGCACACGATCCGGCAACGACCGCCGGCAGATCTCCGGCGAATACGACAGCTCCGAACGCAGGTCCGGCCGAGACCGTCGCAGAGGCTTCGACCGGCGGGCCGACATCGATCGCCGTCGGACCAACGATCGGCGGCTCAGCGGCAATTTCTGGGGCGGCGAGATTATTGAACGGCGGGAATCGTTTCGCAAAAACACGGGGAGTGAAGAACCTCAACCCGCCGGGTCGGAAGCCGCCGTGCCGGGTCAGGAGCGTATTGGCGTTGGAAGCGGATTAAAATCCCGCTCCTGACCGGAAGGCTTCAGCGGGGCGACACGACACCATACTCGAGCGAATGCAAAGGGCAACCTTCTGCAAGGCTGCCCTTTGGCTGTTGTGCGGCCTGCAGGTCGCGCGGAGTTTTGGAAAACGCGGCCTATTCAGCGATAGGTGCACATTTACGAAAGCCGCGCAACGCCGGTTTCCGGCCTCAGGCGCGGTTTTTCGACACCCTGTTACACCAGTTTTTTGGCCTCCGCGATGACCGCCGCGTAATCCGGCTCCTTAGAAACCTCCTTCACGAGCTGCACGTATTGCACCACACCGTTCTTGTCCAGGACGAAGATCGTGCGCGCCAGCAGCCGCAGTTCCTTGATCAACACACCGTAGCTCTGACCGAAGGCCGTCTCGCGATGATCGGAAAGCGTCTTGACCTTGTCCACGCCGGCTGCTCCGCACCAGCGTTTCTGAGCGAACGGAAGATCCGTGCTGACGGTGAGGATGACGACGTTGTCGCCCAGGCTGGCCGCTTCGGTGTTGAACCGGCGAGTTTCCATGTCGCACGTCGGGGTGTCCAGCGACGGCACGCTGGAGACGATGACCACCTTGCCTTTGAAAGCGGAAAACTTGACCGGCTTGAGGTCGTTGTCCAGCAGTTCGACATCCGGGGCCTTGTCCCCGACTTTTACTTCTTTTCCGACGAGAGTCAAAGAATTGCCTCTGAGCGTGACGGCACCTTTGCGTTCTTGCATAATGGGATCTCCTTTTCGTGTGGGTTTGTTTGGCGCGGAAGCATTTGACCTAGTGAAGCGATAGTAAGACGGTCCGCCGTCAAGTCAACGATTCCAGCGGCGGCAGCCCCGATTGACACCCGTCTATCCTGCCTTACTTATTTGCGAACCCGAACGATTCCGCCATGACCCAATTGGGTGCAGGAAATTATCGCGACAACCCCAGGGTGGATAAGTGAGGAGCAGCCCATGCGCGATCGAGTCGTGCCATCACTGGTGGCGGGTGTTGCAGCGCTCGCCTTTTTGATCCCGGCCATCGGCGGCGGGATTGGCGCCGCCGCCTCCCCGCCGGTGGACAACAGCATCTACGCCGAACTCCTGACAAAATACGTCACCAACGGCCACGTCAACTACGCCGGATTCAAGCACGATGAAGCCCGGCTGGATCAGTACCTCACGGTCCTTGAGCAGGTCGACCCGGAGCGCCTGCCGCGGGAGGAGCAGTTCGCCTTCTACATCAATGCCTACAACGCCTGGACCATTAAGCTGATCCTGACCGGCTACCCCGGAGTCAAGTCCATCAAGGACCTGGGCAGCCTGCTCCAGTCGCCCTGGAAAAAGGGGTTCGTGCGCATCCAAGGCAAGACCTTCACGCTGGACGACATCGAGCACGCCATCCTCAGGCCGCGCTTCAAGGACCCGCGCGTGCACTTCGCCATCGTCTGCGCCTCAAAAAGCTGTCCGCCGCTCATCGCCGAGCCGTATCTCGGAGCGGTTCTGGATGCCCAGCTGGACCGGTCGACCCGTGATTTTTTGAACGGCCCGGCCAACTATCGTCTCGACCGCAACACGTTCTGGGTCAGTTCGATTTTCAAGTGGTTTGCGGAAGATTTCAACAAGGATGTGGTCGGCTTTTACGTGGCCCATGCGGAAGCCAATCTCAAAATGAGCCTCGAAGCCGACCGCGGCCGTATCGAGGTCAAGTACCTGGATTATGACTGGAGCCTGAACGGCGAGTAACAGGGTATTGAAAAACCGCGCCGGAGGCCGGGAACCGGCGTTGCGCGGCTTTTGTAAATGCGCATCTATGGCTGGATAGGCTGTGCCTGCCAGAACGCCGTGCGCCTTGGCTGACGGCCCGATGCTGGTTTTTGAACACTCTGGCGGAGGAGGATGCATGGCAGTCTATGATTACGACATCGGCATCATCGGCGGCGGCGCCGCCGGGCTCACGGTGGCCGCCGGCGCTTCCCAACTCGGCGCCAAGACAATTCTCGTGGAAAAGGAAAAGGAACTGGGGGGCGACTGCCTGCACTTCGGCTGCGTTCCCAGCAAAACGCTGATCGCCTCCGCCAGGGTCTATCACCTGCTCAAACACTCCGAGCGGTATGGCCTGCCGCGGGTGGAGGTGCCGCCGGTGGATTTCCGCCAGGTGTCCGAACGCATCCGCTCGGTGATTGCCACCATCCAGAAACATGATTCGCAGGAGCGCTTCTGCGGCCTGGGCGCCCAGGTGGAGTTCGGCCGCCCGGAGTTCGCCGACGAGCACTGCGTTCGCCTGAACGGCCGATCGGTGTCGGCCAAGACCTGGGTGATCGCCACCGGCTCTTCGGCCGCGGTACCTCCAGTTGCAGGGCTCGACCGCACCCCTTTCATCACCAACCGCGAGATTTTCTACCTGGACCGCCTGCCCGGGTCCATGATCGTCCTGGGAGCAGGGCCCATCGGTGTTGAAATGTCACAGGCGTTTGCGCGGCTGGGAACGCGGGTCACCGTGGTCGACATGGGCCATCAGATCCTGGCCAGGGAAGATCGCGACATGGCGGATGAGCTCAAAGCCGTGTTGGCTGCAGAAGGGGTCGTGTTCCACCTGAACTCCACGATCGAAGCGGTCCAGGACCTCGGCCGGGCCCGGGAAGTCCGGATTCGGACCGCCGACCGTCAGACGCTCACCCTCGAAGCCGAGGTCATCCTCGTTGCACTGGGCCGTGCGGCCAACGTGGGCGGCCTGGGACTGGAGCCCATCGGGGTTGCGCACGACCTGCGGGGCATCCAGGTGGACCCGCGGCTGCGGAGCACCCAAGCGCATATTTACGCCGCAGGCGATGTCAACGGCGGGCCGCAGTTCACGCACGCGGCCGGTTACGAAGGCGGCATCGTGGTCAGCAACGCCGTCTTTCGCCTGCCGCGCAGGGTGAACTACACCTATCTGCCCTGGTGCACCTACACGGACCCGCCGCTCGGCAGCATCGGCATGAACGAGAAGGCGGCCAAGGCGGCCGGCATCGACTATACGGTGTGGACCGAGGAGTTCCGCGACAACGACCGCAGTCTCGCCGAAGGCGAGGGGATCGGCAAGATCAAGCTGCTCCTGGGCGCGCAGGAGAAGCCCATCGGGATACAGATACTGGGGCACGGGGCAGGGGACCTGCTGGCGGAGTGGGTGGCGGTGCTGAACGGCAAGGTGAAACTGACGACCCTGGCCACCGCGGTTCACCCCTACCCCACCCGGAGCGAAATCAACAAGCGCGTGGCCGGCAAGGTCCTCTCCGGAAAAATTTTCTCCGACAGGGTCCGCAAGGGCCTCAAGTTTTTCTTCCACCTCAAGGGCCGGGCCTGCACGCCGAACGAGGATGGGCTCGTTCAACATTAGGCGGCTTGCGCGCACCGGCAACACGGGAGGACCGCATCCCCAGGGATCAACCCACGGCTCCTCCGGGATACAGGCGTTCATGGAAACCGACTCACGCCCAATCAGCCGCAGTGCACCCGTGATGGCGAGCGTCAGCGCGCCGGACCTCGGAATGGATATCGGCGCGTGTGTTGCGGCCGTGCCCGCCGACCCATGCAGCATCGTCATCCTGGGGGCGAGCGGCGATCTCACCTCCCGGAAACTGATGCCCGCGCTTTTCAAGCTCTACCGCAACGGCGGGCTGCCGGAGCCTGTCCTGGTCGTCGGGTGCGGACGGACGCAGTGGACCGACGTGGAGTTCCGCGGACGGATGCAGGCCGCGGTCCGCCCTGCCGGTGAACGGGACCTCGCCGCGTGGCAACGGTTTTCCGCCCGGCTGCACTACCGCTGCGTGAACTACCCGGAGGCCGCATCCATCGGCGAGCTCGCCCGCTTTCTCAGGGCCCTCGACTCCGATTCCACCACCGGCGGAAACCGGATTTTCTACCTGGCGCTGCCGCCCACCCTCTACCGGTCCGCGGCCCGGAACCTGGGCCAAGCCGGGTTGGGCGTCGAAAACCGGGACGGCAACGGCTGGACGCGCATCGTGCTTGAAAAGCCGTTCGGGACGGACCTCGCCACGAGCCGGGAGCTCGACCGCAGCCTGCACGCGCACTTCCAGGAGCACCAGGTCTTCCGGATCGATCACTACCTGGCCAAGGAGACGGTCCAGAACATCCTCATGTTCCGTTTCGCCAACTCGATTTTCGAGCCGCTCTGGAACCGGCGCTACATCGACCACGTCAGCATCCGGGCCACCGAAACCCTGGGCGTCGAGCACCGGGCCGGCTACTACGAGCCGTCCGGGGTGCTGCGCGACATGTTCCAGAACCACATGATGCAGATCCTCTCGCTCATGGCCATGGAACCCCCGCCGCGCTTCGAGGCCGAGCTGGTGCGGGATGAAAAGGCCAAGCTGTTCAGCGCCCTGCGGCCGTTTCCGCTCGATCGCATCGAGGATTATCTCGTTCTCGGGCAATACACGGCCGGTATGATCGACGGCAACCCGCTCCCGGCTTACCGTGAGGAGCAGGGCGTTGACCCCGCCTCCCTGACGCCCACCTACGCCATGATGAAGGTCCAGGTGGACAATTGGCGCTGGCAGGGGGTCCCGTTTTTCATCACCTCCGGCAAGCGCCTGGCGCAGAAGGCCACCGAAATCGCCATCCAGTTCAAACAGGTTCCTTACTCCATGTTCCGGCACACGCTAGGTGGGCCCATCTCGGCCAACCGGCTGATTCTGGGCATCTACCCGGATGAAACGATCACCCTCACGTTTCAGACCAAGAACCCCGGGGCCACGGTCTGCCTGCGAACCGTGACCATGGATTTCAACTACCAGCAGAACTACACCGGGCCGGTGCTGGACGCCTACGAAAAGGCGCTCTTGGACTGCATGCTGGGAGATCAGATGCTTTTCTGGCGGCAGGACGGGGTGGAGCGGTCCTGGGCGTTTCTGACCCCGATCCTCGACGCGTGCGAGCGCTGCTCGGACCGGGGAGGCCGGCTGAAGTTCTACGCGGCCGGCAGCGAAGGCCCCGCCGAAAGCCGCCGCCTTTTCAAGCCTTCGTGAATTTCTTCGCCCCAGCGGGGCGGGGGCAATCCGCCCCCGAGAGGAAGCCGATGCCATGTCAGACGCCGCCGACCAGACGCCCGCCGTCAACCGCCGCAAGGCGCTGATCAAAGCGGTCATCTTCGCCGCCTTCATTGCCGCCGCGATCGGCCTGGTCCGATTCACGCCGGTGCAGGATTATCTCACGCCGGATGCCCTGAGCGGGTTGCTTGCCGACGCCGGTCTGTGGGCGCCGCTCGCCTTCATCCTCATCTACGCCATCGGCGTCTGTCTGTTCGTGCCGGGCTCGGTCCTGACCGGACTCGGCGCCGTCATCTTCGGGGCCTATTGGGGATTTGTCTACGTCTGGTTCGGCGCCATGATCGGCGCGGCGGCGGCCTTCTGCATCGGGCGGACCCTCGGCCGCGATTTCGCCGCGTCGCTCATCGGCGACAGACTCCGGAAGTACGACGACCGCATCGAGCGCAATGGCTTTGCCGCGGTGCTCTACCTGCGCCTGATCTATTTCCCGTTCACTCCCTTGAATTTCGGCCTGGGGTTGACCAAGGTCCATTTTCGGGACTACTTCTTCGGCACGGGCGTGGGGATCCTCGTGGGGACCTTCATTTTCACGTTCTTCTTCGGCACTCTCAAGGACGTCTGGGCGTCGGGCGACTGGGGTGCGCTGCGGTCGTTCAAAGTTTTTTTCTCGATCGGATTGTTCGTCATCTCCTTTTTCATCCCCAAATTGATCCAGAAGGTGCGCAAGGCATAAGCCCGCCTTCGCGAAGGATCGCACGCGGGCGGTGATGCGCCGGCGCAATGCCGGGCCGTCGCCGGCGTCAACGGAGACGGTCGACCGGAATGAACACGGGCATCGACATCCGGGTGGAAGCGGATACCGGGGCAGCGCTGCAGGCTGCCGCGGATGTGCTGCTGGAAACGGCGCGGTCTGCCGCGGCCGGGGGCGGGTGCGTTTCCATCGCGATCTCGGGCGGGTCGACCCCCCGGGGCATGCACCGTCTTTGGACCCGGAACCCCTATGCGTCGGAAATCGCCTGGGATCGGGTGCACCTGTTCTGGGTGGACGAGCGCCTGCTGCCGTATGTGCACCCGGACAGCAACTTCGGGGCGGCCCGCACGGATTTCATTGAAAAGCTCGCCATGCGGCCGGCCGGAGTCCACCCCGTGCCGGTGGCGGGAGACCCCGAGGCCCTGGCGCGGCGCTACGAGGAGGAACTGAGAGCGCATTTTCGCATGCGTCGGCTCCCCGAGCCGGTTTTTGACCTGATTTTCCTCGGGGTGGGCGCGGACGGCCACACCGCGTCGCTGTTCCCCGGCAGCCCGGCCCTGGAGGAGCGCCTGCGCTGGACGGCTGCCGTAAAGGGCGGCCAGCCGGAGGTTTGGCGGGTCAGCCTTACCTATGCTGTTCTGAACCGGGCCCGGCGGGTCGTGTTCCTGGCCTGCGGCGCAAGCAAGGCTGCCGTGGTCGGCCGGGTGTTGACCGCATTGCCGCCGGATTTGCCCGCGCAGCGTGTCCGGCCGCCGGCCGGCCGCGTCACCTGGGTCCTCGACCCGGCGGCGGCCGCCCTGCTGGAGTCAGCAAGCGGCGCTTCCACGCCGGATGCGAAAACGCCAGGCTGAAAATGCCCGCCGCAGGCGCTATTGAAAAATCGCAACATTTCTGGCAAGACATGACCTACGCTGGGGATGAATCTGAATTCGAAAGGAACTCAAAATGCCCGCACTTTCGGAACTGAAACCATTCGGACAATCGGTCTGGTTTGATTTCATTCGGCGCTCGCTGATTACCTCCGGGGAACTGGCGGGGCTCGCCGCCCAGGGGGTCCAGGGCGTCACCTCGAACCCGGCCATCTTCGAAAAGGCCATTGCCGGCTCGTCGGATTACGACAATGAAATGAAAGCGCTCATCACGGCCGGAAAATCCGCCTCAGACATCTACGAAGCGCTGGCGATCAAGGACATCCAGCTGGCCGCAGACGTCATGCGCAGCATCTACGATGCGACCGGCGGCCGCGATGGTTACGTGAGCCTGGAGGTCAGCCCCTTCCTGGCGAGCGACACGCCGCGGACGGTGGCCGAAGCCCGGCGCCTGTACCAGGCGGTAGGCCGGCCGAACGTCATGATCAAAATTCCGGCCACCGCCGAAGGGCTGCCGGCCATCACCGAAACCATCGCATCCGGCGTGAACGTCAACGTCACCCTGATCTTCGCGCTCGCGAACTACCTGGCCGTGGCCGATGCCTACATGGCCGGCCTGGATCGACTGGCCGTTACGGGGCCTTCCGTCACGGGCGGGCACCCGGTCAACGCCGTTGCGTCAGTGGCATCTTTTTTCGTGAGCCGGGTCGACAGCGCGGTGGACAAGGAACTCGAAAAACAGGGGGCCTCCGACCTGCTGGGGAAAATCGCCATCGCCAACTGCAAGCTCGCCTACGCGGAGTTCAAGCGTATCACCGCCAGCCCCCGCTGGAAAACGCTCGCCGCCCGGGGCGCCCGGGTCCAGCGCCTGCTATGGGGCAGCACCAGCACCAAGAACCCGGCCTACCCGGACACGCTGTACGTGGACGAGCTCATCGGCCCGGACACCGTCAACACGATGCCGCCGGAGACGGTCAAGGCCTTCATCGACCACGGCCGGCCCTCTGAAACGCTCACCCAGGACCTCGCTACGGCCCGGAAACAGGTCGGGCGGCTCGCCGTGCTGGGCATCGACTTCGACAGCATCACCCGCCGGCTCCAGGAAGAAGGGGTCGCCGCCTTTTCCAAACCGTTCCAGGCCCTCATGGACAGCATCGAGGCCAAGCGCCGGCGCCTGATGGCGTAAAGGATTGCCCCACCATGACCACTCAGGACGAATTGAAACAGCAGGCCGCAGTTGCCGCCGTGGAGCGGGTTGAATCCGGAATGGTGGTCGGCCTCGGCACGGGCAGTACGACCCAGTTCGCTCTGGAGCGTCTGGCCGATCTGATCAAGATCGGAAAGTTGAAACGCATCGTCGGCATTCCCAGTTCCCTGCGCACCGAGAAGACGGCCCGGGAACTCGGAATCCCGCTCACCGACTTCGGGGCCCACCCCGTGATCGATCTAACCATCGACGGGGCGGACGAGGTCGACCCGGACCTGAACCTGATCAAGGGCGGCGGCGGCGCCCTGCTGCGGGAAAAAGTGCTGGCCCAGGCCAGCCGCTGCAACATCATCATTGTGGACGAGAGCAAGCTCTCGCCGCGGCTGGGAACCAAATGGGCCCTGCCGGTCGAAGTGGTACCGTTTGCCCGGGCCGTGGAGGAGCATTTCCTGAAATCCATCGGGGCCGCCGTCACCGTTCGAGCCAAGGAAGGCAAAACAGCGGCCACGGACCAGGGCAACATCCTGCTCGATGCGCGCTTCGGCCCGATGCAGGACCCGGGCCGCATCGCCGAACGGCTGAACGCGCGGGCCGGGATCGTGGAGCACGGTCTTTTCATCGGGTTGACCCACGACGTCATCGTTGCCGGCAAGGACGGCATCCGCCATCTGACGCGCAGTGCCTGAGCCATGAAAACACGTCGCCAGTTCGCAACAGCGGTTCTGCGTTTTCTGGCGGGAGCGGGTCTTGCCGTCAACCCGATCCTATCGATCCTGCACAGTGCGTTTGCGGCTGTTCAGAGGAGGCTCCTGCCGAAAGCAACGGATCTGCAAAGCCTCACGCACGAACACCCCAGCGCCGTGGACGCGCGCAATCTGGACATCATGCCCATCGAGGCGTTCAACACCATGGGGCTTTCCGACCACTCGGTCTCTCTGGACCTGTGGCGCCTCGAGGTGGCCGGTCGGGTCAGGACGCCGTTGAGCCTGACCTACAACGAACTCCAGGCGCTGCCGGCGGTCGAGGGCAACGTGCTCATGATCTGCCCCGGTATTTTTACGATCCACGCGCACTGGAAGGGTGTAGCCGTCAGCGAGCTTTTGAAAACGGCCGGGGCGGATGAGGGGGTTTCCCACGTGACGGTGCACGGCCCTAAGGGCAACTACGAGAAAGTCGAAAACTTCACCCCGGCCGAGGTCGCCGCCGGCAAGGTGTTTCTGGCCTATGCCGTCAACGGCCAGGCCCTGCCGCAGAAACACGGGTTTCCCCTGCGGGTGGTGGCCGAAGACCGTTTCGGGTCGGACTGGGTCAAATATGTCTATAAAATCGAGGCGCGTTGACAAGGCACTAAAAAGGGGGCGACCATGAATAAGACAGACTTCTTGCGCAAAGTCACTATTCAAAAGAAGGCGTACCGGTTTTTCGACATCGGCCTGCTGGAGAAGAAGGGCCTGGCCACGATCGGCCGGCTGCCGTTCTCCATCCGGGTTCTCGTGGAAAACCTGCTGCGCAAACTCGACGGCCGGATCGTCACCGAAAAGGATGTGCTCAACATCGCCCGCTGGAAAAAGCGTTACCCGGCGCCCGTGGAAATTCCCTACCACCCGGCCCGAGTGCTGATGCAGGATTTCACCGGGGTCCCGGCCGTGGTGGATATGGCGGCCATGCGGGATGCGCTGAAGGCTCTCGGCGGAGACCCACGCAAAATCAACCCTCTCGTGCCGGTGGACCTGATCGTCGATCACTCGATCCAGGTGGACGCCTGGGGGACCCGGGAGGCCCTCACCGAGAACGTCGCCCGGGAATACCAGCGCAACGGAGAGCGTTACACCCTGCTCAAATGGGCGCAGAGGAGCTTCGACAACTTCCAGGTGGTGCCTCCGAACTCCGGCATCTGCCACCAGGTGAACCTGGAGAACATCGGTCGGGTCATCATGACGGAGAAGGTGAACGGCAACATCACGGCCTTTCCCGACACCGTCGTGGGCCTGGACTCCCACACCACCATGATTAACGGCGTTGGGGTCGTGGGCTGGGGGGTCGGCGGCATCGAGGCCGAGGCCGTGATGCTGGGCCAGCCTTACTACATGGCCATCCCCGAGGTCATCGGCGTGCGCATGCGCGGCCGACTGCGGGAGGGTGTTACCGCCACCGACCTGGTGCTGGCCGTCACGGAGATGCTGCGCCGGCACGGGGTGGTGGAAAAATTCGTCGAGTTCTTCGGGCCCGGCATGCAAAGCCTCAAGGTCCCCGACCGGGCCACCATCGCCAACATGGCCCCGGAGTACGGGGCCACCATCGGGTTCTTCCCGATCGACGAAAAGACCATCGACTACCTGCGCCTGACCAACCGCGGCCCTCGCGCGGCGATGGTCGAGAGGATCGCCAAGGCCCTCGGCCTCTTTTACGGCGGCACGGAAACGCCCGAATACACCCAGGTGCTGAAACTCGATCTGGACACCGTCGAGCCCTCGGTCGCCGGCCCGGCCCGGCCCCAGGACCGCATCCGCCTCCAGGACCTCCAGCGCAAGTTTGCCACGGTGCTCGGCTGCGCCTACGAGCGCAACGCCGACGCGGCCGGCATCTCGACCTACCACCAGGAATCCGGCACCAGCACCCGCCGGGCCGAGGACTGCCTGCCGCGGCGCAAGACCTGCTCCCTGGCGGTGAACGGTAACGAGATGAAACTCTGCGACGGCGACGTGGTCATAGCCGCCATCACCTCATGCACCAACACCTCCAATCCGGATGTCCTGCTGGGCGCGGGACTCGTCGCCCAAAAGGCCGTCGAACACGGCTTGCGGGTGCCGGCCACCGTAAAAACATCGCTGGCGCCCGGGTCCCGGGTCGTCATGGATTACCTGGGAGCGGCCGGCTTGCTGCCCTATCTGGAGGCCCTGGGGTTTCATCTGGCCGCATTCGGCTGCACGACCTGCATCGGCAACAGCGGCCCGCTGCTGCCCGAAATCGAAGAGGCCATTGCCCAGGAAGACCTGACCGTGGCCGCCGTTCTCTCCGGCAACCGTAACTTCGAGGCCCGCATCCACCAGCGCGTGAAGGCCAACTTCCTCATGTCGCCGATGCTGGTGGTGGCCTTTGCTCTGGCCGGCCGAGTGGACAAGGACCTGACCACCGAACCGGTGGGCCACGACCCCCAGGGGCGGCCGGTGCATCTCAGGGACATCTGGCCGAGTGCAGCCGAGGTGCAGGCACTGGCGGCCAAGCACGTCAAACCGAAATTCTTCCGGGAAGAGTACCGCCGGATCTTCAAGGGTGACGAATTCTGGCATGGGCTCGAGGTGGCGGGCAGCACCACCTATGCCTGGGATGACGCATCCACCTACATCCGCAAGCCACCCTACTTCGATGGGTTTGCCATGGAAACCGGCCGACCCTCGGACATCACGGAGGCGCGCGTGCTGATGCTGCTGGGAGACTCGGTCACCACCGACCACATCTCGCCGGCCGGGGCCATCCCGGCCCACTACCCGGCCGGGCAGTACCTCATCGAGCATCACGTCGAGAAACGGGATTTCAATTCCTACGGCGCCCGCCGCGGCAACCACGAGGTCATGATGCGCGGTACCTTCGGCAACATCCGCGTCAAGAACCAACTAGCAGCGCCGAAGGAGGGCAGCGTCACCCTGAAGTTCCCCGAACGGCAGGAGATGTTCGTCTACGACGCCGCCCTGGCCTACGCATCCGAGTCACGCCCGCTGGTCGTGATCGGCGGCAAGGAATACGGCAGCGGATCGTCACGGGACTGGGCCGCCAAGGGGGTTCAACTCCTGGGGGTGAAGGCGGTTATCGCCGAATCCTTCGAGCGCATCCACCGCAGCAACCTCGTCGGCATGGGCGTGCTGCCGCTCGTTTTTAAAGACGGCCAGAACTGCCAGAGCCTCGGCTTGGACGGCTCCGAGCTTTTCACGATCACCGGCATCGAAAACATCACGCCGCGCCAGACGCTGCAGGTAAAAGCCGTGAAGGCGGACGGCCGGGAGATCCGCTTCGCGGTTACAGCGCGGCTGGACACCGATATCGACAGCGATTACTACACCCACGGCGGTATCATGCCGTACGTCCTGCGCAAGATCGCAGCCGCAGAATGAGCTGGCCCGCGGTCATCCGCGGGGCAATTCATTTTTACATCCATGAGCGACGGCACCGAACGCCTGATCGTTTTCACCCGCTACCCGGAACCGGGGACCACCAAGACCCGGCTCATTCCGGTCCTGGGCCCCGAGGGGGCGGCGGAGCTGCAGCGGCGCATGACCCTCCAGGCGGTGCAGGCGGCGGAGCAGTTGCGAAAAGACCGGCCGCTCACGGTGGAGATCCGTTACGAAGGCGGAAGCACCGCCCGCATGCAGGAGTGGCTGGGCGCCGGTTTCGCTTACCGCCCCCAGGGGGACGGCGACATCGGCCGGCGGATGGCTCGCGGACTCGCCGAGGCATTCGAAGCGGGATGCCGGCGGGCGGTCATCGTCGGCTCGGACATCCCCGGGATCAGCTCCGCGCTGATGGCCGAGGCCTTCGACCGCCTGCGCCGCCATGACCTGGTGTTCGGCCCGGCAGCGGACGGGGGCTACTATCTGATCGGCGGCAACGCTGCATGCTTCCGGCACGGGGCGCCCTACCTCGGGGCCGGCATCGGCTGGGGTACTGCCGGGGTGCTGGATCAGACTCTGGGCATCCTGCGGGCGATGGGCTTGAGCCATGCGCAGGTTGCGCCCCTCACGGATGTCGACCGGCCGGGTGATCTCGCGGAGGGGATGAAAGCGCTGTCCCGGGGGCCGGGGCGGCCCGCCCTGTCGGTCATCATCCCGGCCCTGAACGAAGCCGGTCAGATCGCCCGCAGCGTTTCGGCCCTCTCGAAGACAGCCGCGGCGGAACTCATCGTGGTCGACGGCGGCAGCAGCGACGCGACGGTTGCCATCGCCGCCGCAGCAGGCGCCCGCGTCCTGAAGTCGCGGCCTCCCCGGGCCGTCCAGATGAACACCGGTGCGGCTGCCGCCGCCGGCGACATCCTGGTTTTTCTGCACGCCGACACCCGGCTGCCGGATGACTTCGCGCATCAGGTCACATCTACGCTCGCAGCACCCGGGGTTTGCGCCGGGGCCTTCCATCTTCACATCGATGCGACGGCGCACGGCTTGCGGCTGATTGAACGAGCGGCCAACTGGAGGGCGCATTGCCTGCAGCTGCCTTACGGGGATCAGGCGCTTTTCATGCCGATGGGGACTTTCTGGGAGCTCGCAGGCTTCCGGGTGCTCGCCATCATGGAAGACTTCGAGATGGTCCGCCGCCTCAAACGCCGGGGCCGGGTCGCCCTGGCGCCCGGCTGTGCCGCGACCTCCGCCCGCCGCTGGCAGCGGCAGGGCATTCTGAAAACCTGGCTGCTGAACCAGTGGCTGATCACCGCCTACCATCTTGGTATTTCCACCGACCGTTTGGCGCGCTGGTACCGGATCAAAAAATAATAGAAGCGGTTTTAAAGCCTTGGATCACACCCGCGAAGCAAGGTGTCCTGCGGTTAGATAGCGGCAAGACCACGCCAGTACGCGAGCATTTCAAATCGCGGGACAACGCAGCCGCTAAAGTTTTTCCAGCATCCGCCGATATACGTACCGGCGCTGACCCGGCCGAGTGCTTACGGATTCGCGCCGGACGCATCTCCGACAACGCCGCCCGCGAAAGGATTTCGTCCGTCGATCCGTATGATTTTAGTTGAAAACCCACGCGTTGATGTTATCTTTAATGGATAGCATGTAAAACGCATCGAGGAATGAGTTTGCTGATGAAGATGAACGACGCCCATCGGATAGTGTTCGAACGACCCGATCTGGAAGAACTGACGCGGCACGGCGCGGTAGTGGATATGCATTTCCACAGTAACCTCTCCGACGGGCACGACCCCATCGACGCCATCGCCCGCCGGGCCGCGGAACTGGGCATCGGGATCGCCGTAACCGACCACAACTCCATCCATGGCGCGGTTGAAATCGACCGGTTCAAGGAGGTATTCAGCATCCCCGGCATAGAGCTGACATCCTATGAAGGCACCCACCTGCTCGTTTACTTCTACGACATCCGGAGCCTGCTGAAGTTCTACAGCCGCGACGTCCAGCCGTTCATGGGGGCCGAGATCATGTCTTCGCTCGCGCTGGAGATGGAAGACATCATCCGCCGGGCCCGTCGCTTCGAGACGGTGATCATCTTCCCCCACCCTTACTGCGGGACCTACACCGGAATCCACAACCCTTACTTCGCCGGCGAGCATTTCGAACGCATCCTCGGCCTGGCGGACGGGGTGGAGGCCATCAACTCGGAGAACCTCAACAAGTGGAATCTGAAGAGCGCCTTGCTGGGCTTCAACCTGAACAAAAGCATCACGGGCGGCAGCGACGGCCATCGCCTGGTGCAGATGGGGCGGGTGGTCACGGTCGCCGACTGCGCCTGGAGGCGCCGGTCCTTTCTAGATGCCGTCAGGCGCCGCAAGGTCCGGGTCATCGGCAAGGAGATCGACATCATTCGCAAGATGACCTCAAGCGGGGCCAAGCTGCGGTCGAGCATGCGGCACTACCCGGACCTGGTCCAGAAAAACCTGCGCTACCTCAACACCACCTCGCGGCGGATCACGGAACACGTGAAGCGCAATCTGAACGAACGCATCCAGGAGCACCGCCGCAAGAACGGACGCGCATAGACAGGCTGGTCCTCCTTCCCTCGCGTCAGTTTTCAGCGTTGAGCGCTCGGCTTCCCTCCTCCTCCTCAAGCCATTTGCCCCGAGCGCTGAAATTCATCCAGGCTGCCCTTGTCCACCCACAGGATCCGGCCGCTGCGGACGGCCCGGATGCGTTCAAACTCGATCAACTGATAGACGACCTTGCGGCCGACGCCCAAATAGCGAGCGGCTTCCGCTACGGTCATGAAAGATTCCCAACCTTCTTGCGTCCTATCCAAATAGGCCATGAGCATCCTTCCTTGAGACTTCCGAATCCGTTAAGGGAACGCTTGCGGAGTCGAGACCGCCCCGGCAAGCCTGACGATCCACGAACCGCGTGCACGACAAGCTGAAACTAACCACCCGATCCGGCATTTCAACCCGGTCCGCGGGCTGAGGCTCTTGCAGACGCCGCGGGTGGCATGCTATGAGATTGAATAGGGAAAGGACAAAGAAGATGACTGCCGGCCACATCATGGCATGCCACGACTGCGATCTGCTGCACCGGCTGCCCGCGGTTGCCGACGGCATGCGGGCGACTTGCTGCCGTTGCGGGGCCGCGCTCGCCCGGCCGAAGCGCAACGGCCTGGAGCGGGCGCTGGCTCTCGCCGTCACCGGGCTGGTCCTGCTCGCGCTGGCCAACAGCTTCCCGTTTCTTGGGTTCAAAATCCAGGGCCAGGCGCGCGAGACACTGCTCCTGACCGGGATCCGGCAGCTGTACACGCAGGAAATGCAGGGGGTTGCGGTCCTGGTGTTCATCACGACCGTCCTCGCCCCGCTGGCACAACTCCTGGTGCTGGTTTACATCCTGCTGCCGCTGAAGCTCAACCGCCGGGCGCCCGGAATGTTCCAGGTCTTCCGCTGGTTGCGCACGATCGAGCCCTGGAGCATGATGGAGGTGTTCATGCTGGGGATTCTCGTCTCCGTCGTGAAGCTGGCCAAGATGGCGCAGATCATCCCGGGTATTGCCGCCTTCTGCTTCATGGCGCTCATTTTCGTTCTGGCGGCCTGCATGGCATCTCTGGACCCGCACGTGGTCTGGGAGCGTTGGGAGGAACCCCAATGAGGCCCGTCGCCCGGACGGCCCAGACCGCATCCCTGGTGAGCTGCACGGTATGCCATCTCCTCGTGCGCCGGCGCCCTGCATCGGCCGGGCCGGCAGGAGAATGTCCGCGCTGCGGCGCTGCCTTGCATTCCCGCAAGCCCAACAGCATCGCCCGCACCTGGGCGCTGGTGATCGCGGCCTTCGTCCTCTACGTTCCCGCCAATGTGCTGCCCATTACCAAGGTCACCTCCCTGGGCATGACCCAGTCGGACACCATCATGAGCGGCGTCATCTACTTTGTCCAAACCGGCATGTGGCCGATCGCGCTGGTCATCTTCATCGCCAGCATTTTCGTCCCCGTGCTGAAGCTCTTCATGCTTCTCTTTCTCGTGATTTCCGTGCAGCGCCGGTCCACCTGGCGCCCGAAAGACCGCACGCGCCTCTACCGCATCACCGAGGCGGTCGGCCGCTGGTCGATGACCGACATCTTCGTGGTGACTATCCTGGTGGCCCTGGTGCATTTGGGCGCGCTGGCGAACATCGAAGCCCAGACGGGAGCGGTGTTCTTCGCCGCCGTGGTGGTCATCACCATGCTGGCCGCCATGAGCTTCGACCCCCGTCTAATCTGGGACGTAAAGGAGCCCCAAGATGAATGCGAATACCCCGCCTGATCCCGATGCCTCCGAACTGCCCGAACCCGTTATCCGCTCCGGGAAACGCCAGGTCTCCATTGTGTGGCTCGTGCCGGTGGTGGCGATCCTGATCGGGGGCTGGCTGATCTACAAGGCCATTTCAGAAAAAGGCCCGGAGATCACGATTACCTTCAATACCGCCGAAGGGCTCGAAGCCGGCAAGACCAAGATCAAGTGCAAGGATGTGGAGATCGGGCTGGTTGAGGAGATCTCCCTCAGCAAGGATCTGACCCAAGTGATCGTGAAAGCCCAGCTCGTCAGAGAAGCGGATGCCTATCTTTCCGAGGATTCACGCTTCTGGGTGGTCCGCGCCCGGGTGAGCGCGAGCTCCGTGACGGGCCTGGGCACGGTCTTCTCAGGCGCCTACATCGACATCGACCCCGGCAAGCCCGGCAAACCGGCCCGTCACTTTGCGGGGCTCGAGGACCCCCCCATCGTGACGACCTGGGAGAAGGGCCGCCACTTCACCCTGGTGGCGGAACGGAAAGGCTCGCTCGACATCGGCTCGCCAGTGTATTACCGGCAGCTCGAAGTCGGCCGCGTGGCCGCATACAACATGGCCCCGGATGGCTCCAGCGTGACGTTCAAGATTTTCATCAAGGACCCTTACCCATCGTTTGTGCGCAAGAACTCGCGTTTCTGGAACGCTAGCGGCATCGATGTAAAATTGGACGCGCAGGGCATCCAGGTCGACACCGAGTCGTTCGTCTCGATGCTGGTCGGCGGGCTTGCCTTCGACGTCATCGAAACCTTCGGGGCCCCCACGGAGCCGGCCGCAGTGGAAGACGAGCCTTTCACGCTCTACCCCAGCCGGGAAGCCGCGCGGGAAAAGACCTACGTCACCAAACGCTACTACCTCCTGCATTTCACCACCTCGGTTCGCGGCCTTTCCCTTGGAGCACCGGTGGAATTCCGGGGGATACTGATCGGTCATGTGGTAGATATCAAGCTGGAATACGACATAAAAAAAATGACGTTTGACATCCCGGTGATCATCGTCATCGAGCCCGGCCGGATATACACCAGAGGGACGGAAAGTCGGACGGGGGAAGGTCTAACAACGACGGGGGAAGCCCATACGCTCCTGGAGCATCTCGTGGAAAAAGGCCTGCGCGCCCAGCTCCGGTCCGGCAGCCTCGTCACCGGCCAGCAGTTTGTGGCCCTGGACTTTTTCCCGGGTCTGCCACCCACCAAGGTCGGCCACGAAGGAGCCTACCCCAGCATCCCGACCATGCCGACCCAGATCGAGGAACTCGGCTCGAAGCTCGGTCAAATAGTCACCAAGCTCGAAAAGGTTCCCATCGATCAAATCGGAAACGACCTGCGGGACACCATGCAGGGCGCCAAGCGCATCACCAATTCACCGGAGCTGCTTGAAACCGTGAAGTCCCTGAACGCCGCCGTCAAGGAGCTCCAGTCGCTGACGGCCGAGCTCCGTACGCGTACGACCCCCGAGGTCACGGCCGCTCTGCAGCAGGCGCAGCGCGCGCTCGCCGCCGCCGAAGGCTCGCTGTCAGCGGACTCCCCCCAGCAATACCGGGTGAAAGCGGCGCTGGACGAAATCACCGGGGCCGCGCGCGCCCTGCGGGTGCTGGCGGAATTCCTCGAAGCTCATCCGGAATCGCTCGTGAGAGGGAAAGGATCTGAAAAATGAACGCGGTGAGATGTCTTGTCAAAATCGCATTGAGTTTTGGAATGCTGGGGCTCGTGCTCGGCGGATGTGCAACAAGCCCGTCCTCCCGATATTACACCCTGGCCCCGCTGCAGCCCCCGGAAGTCAAGGCGGCTTCGGTTCCCACGTTCACCGTGGCCGTCGGACCGGTGATTAATCCGGACCTGCTCCAGCGGCCGCAGATCGCCACCCGCACAAGCGACCACCAAATCGGCTTTTCGGATATTCACAAATGGGCAGGGACGCTGGCGGATGAGACCAAGCGGGTGCTGGTGGTCAATCTCAATGCCCTTCTGGCCGGTGCGCGTGCGGCCGTCACCACCGACGACATGGCCATCGACCCGGACTACCGGGTGGTCGTGAACATCAACCGGTTTGACGGCCTGCCCGGGGGCAGCGTCTGGCTGAACGCGGTCTGGACCCTCAAGGAACAGAAAGGGAAAATGACGATTGCGGTGAATCAGTCCGTGATCGAGGAGCCGGTCAGCGGCCAGGGGTATCCGGATCTGGTGAGCGCCCAGAGCCGGGCGATTGGCCAGTTGAGCCGGGAGATCGCCGCCGGGATAGCCAGCGCTCGCAAAGCGCCTTAATGCCAATGGGCCGGCTCGTCAAACCCGCCTGGATTTCTGATCTTCCCGGGCGAGCAGGATCCGTTGATCCTCTTCCGGCTGATTCCCGGATGAGGGGGCGCCTGGCCGCGGCAACACCTCCTGGAACGCCACACCGTAAATCTCCCACACGGTAACCAAGAGTGCGGCCACGATCGGCCCGATGATGATCCCGGCCACGCCGAACATCATGATCCCGCCCAGCGTGCCGAAGAACACCATGAGCTCGTGCATCTTCGTGTCTTTGCCCACCAGGCGCGGTCGCAGGAAGTTGTCGACGCTCCCGACGGCCACGGCGCAGGTCCCCCCCAGCACGGCCGCCTCGGTGTAGTGTCCGCCCATGGCCAGGATGATGGCCGCCGGCCCCCAGACGATGGCCGTGCCGATGCCGGGGATGATCGACATCACGATCATGACCGTGCCCCAGAAAACAGCGCTCGGGATGCCGACGGCGGCAAACGCCGCGCCGGCAAGCCCCCCCTGCAGGATGCCGATGACGGCCATCCCTTTCAACGTGGCGCGGGTCACCGAGGTGAACCGGTCGAGCATGCGCGCTTCATCCTCCGGCGGCAACGGAAGATAATGCAGAATCCGTTCCAGGATGCTCTCACCGTCCACGAAGAAGAAAAACATGGTGTACAGCAGGATGAACGCCAGGAAAAGAAATTGGGCCGTCATGACCGTGACCGAGGAAAGGCTGTTGATCAGGTAACTGCTGAGACGGCCCACCATCTCACCCGCCTTGGTCAGAATGGCCTGCTTGTAAGGGATGAGGTGTTCATAAAAGGGGATCTTTTCCAGCAGGTCGGAGAAAGCCGCAGGTTCGGAGATCTGCTTCTGGATCCAGGGTCTGACAGCCTCGCCCACCTTCAGGGCCTCGGAGGTAACCAGCCCCAGGAAACCCGCCAGCGGCAGCAGGACCAGAAAAATGATCAGAAACAACGTAGTCCCCGCGGCCAGGCTGCTGCGGCCGCCGAACCCGCGTCGCAGCCTGCGGTACAGAGGGTGGAAAAGGGCCGAAAAAATCCCCGCCATGACGAGGGTCATCAGAAATTGCCAGATCATCGCCAGAAATATGGCGGAGATGAACGACAGCAGCAACAATACAAAGGCCTTGTTGAAGCTTTCCTGTCTCATGGAGTCCTTCGCCTCACCCGTTCCGGGGCGGCCTGCCCTCGCCATAATCCCTTACACATAAAATTCCTTGCATAATGGCAAGAATTTAAAGTTCCAAAAACTTCGAATTTGGTTTCGGTTCGTCCGGGTTGGGATAATGATATTTTATTGCCCATGCGGCGTCAAGTTGGATGGCGTCGCCACCGGTCTCCCGCTGCGGCAGGACGGAGATGCGCCGGACGACACTTTGAAACGGTTCTAACACCCTGGAAAGGCTGCTTGCGGAAATGCATGAGATAATTGACGTGCGTGTTCCCGCCGAGCGAATATGTCTTCCGAAACGGGTTGTAGTTCAACCCGCGCAGATCCTGGAGCGCAAGCCCGCCGGCGTGGCACCATTTCCGGAGCTCGGAGGGCTTGATGAACCGGCGGTAGGAATGGGTGCCTCGTTTCACGAGGCGCAGAACGACCTCTGCTCCGATGATGGCGAACAGAAACGACTTGGGATTGCGGTTGAGGGTGGCGAAAAAGACGTCACCGCCGGGTTTGACCAGCCGGGCGCAAGCCCTCACAATGGCCGCGGGGTCCGGTACGTGCTCTAAAAGCTCAAGGCACGCGACCACATCGAATCCTTCCGGGTGGGTCTCCGCAAACTGCTCCGCCGTCGCAATCCGGTAATCCACCTGCAGGCCGGACCCTTTCAGGTGGAGTCTCGCGACCGCCAGGGGGGCCTGCGCGGCGTCGATGCCCGTGACTGCGCCGCCCAGGGCGGCCATGGCCTCGGAGAGGATCCCGCCGCCGCAGCCGACGTCGAGGACCCGCCGGCCGGTGAGCGGTGCCCGTGCGTGGATGTAGCCGACCCGCAGGCCGTTGATGTCGTGCAGGGCCTTGAACGCTCCCCGGCGGTCCCACCAGATCGGCGCCAGCGCCTCGAACTTGGCCAGTTCCTCCGGATCGATGTTTGAACCATCCATCATCAACCCCCGCCACCCGATCTCCGAAGCCTCAGCCCCCACACCTGCGACACCACCATCCCCGTCAGCATGAGTCCACAGCCCAGAAGCCCCCGCAGGTTCATGCGCTCGTCCAGAACCAGCCAGCCGCCCAAGGCGGCAAAGACCGCCTCAAGGCTCATCAGGATCGAGGCGTGCGCCGGGTGGGCGTCGCGCTGGGCCACCACCTGCAGCGTGTAGGCCACTCCCACCGAGAGGATCCCGCCGTACAGGATCGGCAAGGCGGCCGCGCGGATGCCGCTCCAGGAAACGGCTTCGAAGCAGAAGGCCGCGGCCAGGCTCAGGAGCGAGCACACCGCAAACTGGTAAAAGGCCAGTCGGACCGGGTTGACGCGCGGCGAGAGCCAGGCAACCAGCAATACCTGGGCGGCCCAGAAAAACGCGCTGACCAGCACCAACCCGTCGCCGAACTCCATTTCGACCGACGCGGTGACGGAGAGCAAGTACAGACCCACGGCCGCCAGCAGGGCGCCGATGACCGTGCCGACGCCCGGCCGCCTCCCCCAGAACAGGCCGCACAGGGGGACGATCACCACATAGAGCCCGGTGATGAAGCCGGCCTTGCCGGCCGTGGTGTAGAGCAGGGCCACCTGCTGGAGCGAGGCGGCGATGAAGAGCACGATCCCCAGGGCTCCGCCGCCGACCAGGAACAGGCGTCGCCCCGCCGGCGGCAGCGCCGCTCCCACCGCCGCGTGCCGGCTGCCCGGCAGCAGCGGCGCCAGCGACAGACAGCCCAGGGCAAACCGCACGCCGTTGTAGGTGAACGGACCTACGTAATCCATCCCCGCCCGCTGGGCCACGAAGGCGAATCCCCAGATGGTGGCGGTCAACAGCAGCAGGGCGTCGGACGTGAGGGTTGATGTCTTCACCGCTCACCCGCTGCGCTTGTAAAGAAGTGCCGCCATCTCACGGCGCTGTCCGATCTGCACGATGAAAATCCCCCCCACGATGAGAACCAGCGCGAGCACGATCATCACCGTGATCGGTTCGTCCAGCACCATGCCCGCCAGCAGCACCCCGGACACCGGGATCAGGAAGACGAAGGAGTGCAGGGCCACCGCGCCGAATATCTGCATCAGCCGGGTCCAGGCGACAAAGGCAAAGGCAGTGGTGATCAGGGCCTGGAACAAGATGGCGGCGACGATCTCGAGGTTGACCCGAAAAACCATGGGCGTGTCCCACACCGGTGCTCCCAGAACAAACAGCGGGATCGAAAAGAGCAGCTGGTAAAACACGATCTGAACCGATGAGATGCTCTTGACCAGGTGTTTGGTATAGGCGGCGCTGCCGGCCCAGATGACGGTGGAACCGAGCAGCAGAAGGTCGCCCGCCATGAAACTGCCGCTGCCTGCCTGCCGGTCCAGGAACACGCAGGCCGCCCCTGAAAAACCCAGGACGAGCCCGATCAGCTTCAGCGGGGTGATGCGGTCGCCGGCCAGGAAAAAATGCGCCAGAAAGAGAAGAAAAAACGGCTGCAGGTTCGTGAGCAGGGCGCCGCGGGAGGCGTTGGTCATGGTAAACCCGACGTAGACCAGCGAGAGCTGCACCGTGAACAACAGGGAATTGACCAGGAGCGGCCGCAGTTGTCCCGGCGCCGGCCTCAATGACCGGCCGGTCATCATCGCCCAGGCCCAGAGAAACAGGGTGGAGATGCCGAACCGGACAGCGGCCGCCGTGAAGGGACCCAGGCCCGACAGGCTGAACTTGATCGCAACCGTATTCGCCCCCCACAGCATGCACAGCGAAGCGGCAATCGCCGAGGCGAGGACGGTGAGCTTCTGGTCTATGGGCGGTGGCTCCATCAAGGGGATATCCGCAGGCGGCGGGCCTGTCCGGTCGACCGCCGATGCGTCGACCCGTTTGCGGTTTACTCCGGCTGGTCGTAGCTGCAACGAACCTCCAGATCGGCAGTCCGGAAACGGTTGACCTCGACCCCGGAGATTTTGCTGGCATACATAAACGGCGGTTTCCTGTCTGGCCGGACTGAGACGGCCGGAATCTTTCTCTGTCACGTGCAGATCGCAGCGTCGAAAAAAAACGTATATCTATAGGCCAACGTCCCACGCAAGTCAACGTGCGGTGCCATCATCGCCATTGAATTCCCTGAGAATCTCGCCGGGATGGTTGCGTTTGCCTGCGGTCATGGTGTATGAAGCCCACGGAGCGGCACGATCCGTGAGAGTGCCGGTAGAACCTCGATCCGCCCGGCGGCGTTGGGACCGCCGCGAACCCCCCGCCATGAGCTCAAGGCTTGCCTGCGCGATTCTCGGGGCCACGCTGATCCTGGCTGCGGGCGACATGCTGCCCCGGCCGCGGCCGGCCCATGCCGGCCCCGTCATCCGGCCGGACGGCGCAGTGGAGTTCGTGCGCCCCGATGGGTCCGTTGCTGCGCGCCTCTTGGTGGAAATCGCCGAAACGCCCGAAGCGCGGGCCATGGGCTTGATGATGCGCGTGCTCTCGGATCACACCGCCGGGATGCTTTTCCTCTTCGAGAAGGCCGAACGCCAGGTGTTCTGGATGCGGAACACGCCCACCTCGCTCGACATCATCTTCATCGACGCCGGCAACCGGGTGCTTAACATCGCTGCCCGCACCACCCCGATGTCGGACCGAAATTATGCTTCCGCCGGCGCCGCCCGGTACGTGGTCGAAGCTATGGCCGGTTTCGCCGAGCGGTTCGGCATCCGGGAGGGTTTCAGCCTGCGCTGGAAGCGGTTCCAGCGCTGATCGCATGACAACGCATCCGAGACAATTCAGCCGGGTGCTCGCCTGCTGGGCGGCTCTGGCCTGCCTGCCGGTTACCGCGACGGCGCTCAGTCTGGAGTCCGCTTTCATCGGAGTGAACTACGGCCCGTTTCACCGCGCGGGGCAGAGCCCGGATCTCACCCCCCATTTGCCGGCTGCGCAAATCGTGGCGGATCTCGGCGCCATTTCCGCGGCGGGATTCCTGCACGTGCGAACCTTCGGCCTGGACAATGGCCTGAACCAGATCGTCCCGCTCGGCCAGCGCCGCTTCCCGCGCCTCAGGTTTTTTTTAGGCGTCTATGTCTGCGCGCTGAACCACGACGACGGGGCCAACTCCCACAGCACCCGGGCCCAAATGGACGAGGCCATCCGGCTGGCGAACTCCTTTGACACGGTTGAGGGCATCGTCGTCGGCAACGAATGCCTGGCCGGGGAGCCCGAAGCCTGCCGCCAACCGGTATCGATCGAGCAGCTGATCGGGGACTTGGACTACGTCCGCCAAAGGTTGAACGGCCCGGCCCGGGGCCGGGTCAGGGTGACCACTGCCATGTCGATGTTGGCCGCCGTGAAACACTATGAGACCCAGGGCCGGCGGGTGGCCGAACACTGCGATGTCGTCATGGTGAACATCTACCCGTTCTTTGACCGAGTCGCGGTCACGGATGCCGTCGGCACGGTGTTTCCAGGGGCGCTGCAGCACGTGAGCCGGCTCTACGCGCACACCGGCAAACGGCTGATGGTGGGTGAAACGGGCTGGCCGAGCGCCGGTCCGGCCAATGGCGCGGCCGTCCCCGGCGGCGAAAACCAAGTTCACTACCTCCGTGGCCTGAGCCGTTACGCGAAGTCAAACGGCGTCAGCTTGTTTCTGTTCGAGATGTTCGACGAACCCTGGAAATCCGCGGCCGAAAGCGTCGGCCCGCACTGGGGGCTCTTCGATGCGGATGGCCGGCCGAAATTCAGCTCGCCGTTTCCATGGGCATCCGATTGAGGCCCTGAAGCGTGGCGCACGATCGGCGGCTGCAGACCGGCCGATGAAAAGCTTGACGCGGCCGAGGTGCGGGAGTGGGTAAACCGGTTGGACGGGCCAGGATCAGTTCACGGCGCGGGGTTCAACGGGGTGCTGCACCGTCTTCCGGCCGAAAACCGGGTGGCGCTTGGCGGCCAGCTTGATGAGATAGCCCGCCATGTCTCCGTGCGAATAACCGGCGTGTTCGGCGGCGCTAGCCATGCTGGCATCTTCGCTGATGTCGGGGTTGGGGTTGATGTCGAGCACGTAAAAAACCCCATCCCGCAGTCGCAGGTCGATGCGGCCGTAATCCCGGCAGCCGATGGCCTTGTAGGCGGCCATGCTGACGCGTTCGAGTTCGTCGAGTTCGGCCTCTTCCAGGGTGGAAGGCAGCACCGTGCGGATGTTCTGGTAGTGCACGGATGCGGGGATGAACTTGGCGTCGTAGGTGCACAATCGGTCGTGCACGTCGCTGAACGCGGAGAAGTCCATCTCCGCAGGGGGAAGCATCTCCACGCGGCCGTTGCCCCACAGGGACACGTGGAATTCACGGCCGTCGATGAAGTCCTCGACCAGCGCCGGCAAGCCCACCTTGTCGACCAGGTATGAAATTCGATCGTGCAGTTCTTTTTCGTTCATGGCCACCGACTCGGAGGTGAGCCATTCGCTGCAGTGTCCGAAGGCGGGCTTGACGATGGCCGGGAACTCGTGCCAGCCGTTTTCCTGTGAGGTTTTATAAAGGCGCCAGCGGGGCGTGGTGACTCCGCCCCGGTCCAGGGCCTCCTTGACACGATATTTGTCGTAGCTGAGCGACAGGGTGGCCGAACCGGAGCCGGTGAATACAAAGCCCATCTGCTCGAGCTGCCGCACGACCATCCACTCGCTCTGGTGAAGTCCGGGAATACCGTCGCACCAGTTGAAGAGAACGCATTCCTTGGAATCGTACGAGCCGAGCCGTTGCGGGAAATGCTGATCGACCACCGGGAGCAGGTCGATGCAATACCCGGCCGAGGCAAGAGCGTCCGTAAGTCGGGAATGCGCCTCGGCTACTTCTTCTTTTTCGCTGGACGTCCAGTGCGGGTTCAAATCGTAGAGTAGCAGGACGTTCATTTCCGCCGAAGGAAAGTTGACGGGCACTTCAAACCTCCTCTCCGCACCCTCTTGCGACATGAACAGCGCAGGGATTCGCCGGCACCTGTATTTTCATCTTCGAGACGTTGCACCGGTCACTTCGTTCAAATATATAAGTTAACGATTGCTTATTTATCGATATGGTTCTTCCTGGCAATCACCACCGGTATCGGAGGTCTTGAAATTCCAGTTACGCTCACCCTGCGGGCCGACATTGTGGCGGTCGACACGCCTATCCCTAAAACCACAATTTTAACCTGAAAGTCGGATAGTTATCCTTACTTTTCAATATTGTGGGAATTATAGCCAAGTGGATATTGTGTGTCAAGCATTAATATCATACTATATTTAGTATTCCGAAACCGCACACCTATCCCTGCCGCCAATCAATGGAAGGCCCTCATTTGAGGATCCCTGCGGGAATTTTTCTTCGTCATTTCAGCTATATTTCAACTGATTGGCTCAAGCGCTCGCCATGGCTGTGAAATTATCTTCCCAGTTTTGAAAAAGCAGCAATAGCGGCAGTGGAACGGGAATGGATATGGGTGGGAACGATTTGACTGAAGTCTGTTAATTTTATGGTTGCTAGTTCATCGCAGCGCACATTCCCGGTCGTTCCGGCGCTGGTTCGCGCCCACGGGGAACGCGGTATCATAAGGAGCGGTTGGATCGTAAGGATCTCATCGATAGACAAAACGCGGGCGCCGGAAATTTTACTATCGGCCGGCAGCTTCTCTCCAATGATATTTCTTCTTTGCACTGCTTCTGGTTTTCTTCTCTTCTTTCTCTCCATTTTCTCGGACGCATTAAATGACTTTCATTTTTACTTCTATTAAAAATACTTCTGACCCGAACGATTCCCCCGGGAGGGGACCATCGGGCGGCGCGCTGTCGTGCGGGCCAAAAAAAAACGGCCGCTCCTCGAGGAGCGGCCGTCGGGTCGTGCGGGCGTTTAATTCTTCGGGCCCTGCTTCACGGGTGCCCGTTGGCGCACCGCAACGCCTGCCAGATGAGTCGCCACGCCGGTGTCGGGCTTCTTACGAAGTCATCGTTACTTGTTGAAGCGCTTCCGGATCGAGTCGCGCTCCTGGGGCGAGAGGCGGTCCCAGCGTTGGAGGTTGTTTTCGAGTTGCCGGCGCTCCTCGGGCGAAAGTCGTTGATACTGCTGGTAGCGCTGCTGATAGAGATCCCGATTCTGCTGCGGCATGCGGTTCCAGTCGTCCATCCGCCGGCGCATGGTATCCTTCTGATCGGGCGGCAGGGTTTGCCATTCCCGGTATTGGCGCTGCATGCGGCCCTTTTCCTCCGGCGGAAGGTTTTGAAATCCCGGAGGCTGCTGACCTTTGTCCTTGGCGAAGTATGGTGCGGCCCCGTAGACCGGGGCGCTGGGAGAAACGCCCGGGGGAATGTTCGGCCAGGGTTTGGGGGAGGAGCCCGCTGCCGGTGTGCCGAGGGCGTAAAGGAGGGCGCCCGCGAGCATCAGCACGGCGGCCCGCCGCCACGGTTGTCGGGAACCCTTGTCATGCAACCACATGGCTGTTTCCATCCGGCTGAGTGCCCTGGGTCTCCGGGTTCGGTTCGCCCGGGACCAGGCCGTTGTCGGGGATGTCGACGATTTGAATCAGTTTTTCTATCGTATCCATATCCCGCAAAAGGTCAAGGTGTTTGACCACATCCAGATCCGGCGGCTCCAGCTGTGGCTCCGAGGCGAGGTCGCCAACCCTCCCGGCCCCGAAGAAGGAGTCCTGCAACCAATAACCCGCCATCACCGTGATGACCAATACGCAGGCCGCGGCGAGTGCCGGGACGAGCCTGAACGACCAGCCGGACCCGGATACCCGGCCGGGCCGGTTGCGGAACTCCCGGCTGACCGCGCCGGCCATGCGCCGTGCCTCGGCGTCGGACAACTCCGGAGGGCTTCCGGACGCCCGTACCTGCACCAGCAGATGCAGCATCCGCTCCTTTTCCGTTCGGCAGCCGGTACAGGACGCGAGGTGGCCCTCCCAGTCACGGCGCACTCGAGGGTCCGTCAATTCGTCCAGGACGTCCAGCATCAAGGTTTCATTATGGTTGCGACATGCCTGCATGAGCATCCTCCTGTCTTGCTTACGGAGCGACCCAGCGGCGCAGTTGCGCGCGGACAGCCTGGGTGGCTCGGAAGAGATGGGTTTTGACCGTGCCTTCGGCCATGCCCGTCACCTCGGCGATTTCCGGTATACTCAAGTCCTGAAACACTTTGAGCTGGAAAACGATGTGCTGTTTGGCCGACAGCGTATCGAGTGCGGCCATCACGTCCCGCTTGAGCTCTCCGGCGCTGACGTTCGAAAGCGGGTCCCCGTCCTCTTCCGGGGCCGGGATGTTATCGATCACCGTGCCGGTGCTGCCGCCCTCCTGCCGTTCGGCCCGCCAGGGGAAAAGGATATGCGACCAGCGCCGTCGGCGCCGGCGCGAGTCCAGACAGGCGTTGACGGCCACCCGATACAGCCAGGTGGAGAACTGGGACCGGCCCTCGAAGCGCTTGAGGTTTCGAAAAATCTGCAGCAGGGCTTCCTGCGCCATGTCCTGGGCCTCTGATTTGTCGAACCCGCAGAACTGGTAGGCGATGCCGTAGACCTTTTTCTGGTAGCGGTCCACCAGTTGTGCGATGGCCCGAGGGTCGTCGTTGCGGGCACGCCGCACCAGTTCGTCATCTCCCGGGGCGGTGGCAGAGGCCTCCCGCGCTGGCGCAACCGGGAGGTCTCTGCGGGCGTTGGGGTCGTCCGGATTCAGCTTGTCTGCACTCACATGACCACCAGTCTCCTCCAGGCCTCCTGTCGGAGGAGAGGCAACAGACCTCAATTGATAGCGATCGCTGGGCTTCACACCACCAGACTATATCACTATCTGCCCGTCGCTCCAAAGCTGAAACCGAATCCAGGCGCATAGTAAGAGCCCGAAAAGTAGGAACCGTTGCCCCTGTACCCGGGGCTGCAATTGCCGTATCCGGGACCATAGTAGTTGTAATAGTAGTAACTCCGGACCGGCGGTCCCCCGTGATGGTAACGATAATAGTTTGAATGCCGGTAGTCGTGCGGCCTGTGATAGTAGCGACCGCCACCGCGGTAATAGTCTGCGCCTTTCTGGTTGTAGTACCCACTGTAACCCGGCTGGTAATGGCGCTTCGATCCGTCGGCGAACGCGGCGCCGCTTCCGACCAGGAGCAATAATACGGCCGCGAGAACCAGTTTAAACGCTTTTGCTTTCATGGTCTCCTCCCGAACCGATTCGGTTCTGTTTGACCATGTTAGACGGGGGGTAATCCGGAAAGGTTTACAGAAGTTCTTGCAGGGAGTTGGTGTGGCTGATCACCTGGCCAGCCGCCTCACGGTGAAAGACGGCTGGCCTTCTGGTTGGCGCCGGAAGCCAAAGTTAAGCAATTTCAAAATATTACCGGATGGGGGCGACGCTGACGGTTACGCGGCTTCGATCAGAGCCTTCACCGACTCCCCGAGGGCCTTGACTGTCGTCCAATCGCCCGCCACTCTGCCGACTTTTTGCACGGGCACCGCCGCCCTGGGTTCCCTGCCGCGACTGGCCGGGGTTGGGCCGAAAAACAGGCAAAACCACCCGTTTTGCGTATGATAAGCCAGATCCCCCACTTCCATGAGATCGGTGGCCGTGCCGGGGTAGCTGGGAAACGCAGGGCGGGTCGTTCCGTAATACTCCTCGCCCCAGCGCGACCACTGGCATTCGATGGGCAAGGCCTCTCCCATGGCTCGGCCGGCGGCCGTATCGTTGAATTCGCCTCTCAATATGACTTTCCCGATTTTGATGGTGATGGCTTTCGGCATCGCTGTCTCTCCTCGATGGATTCATGATGGTCAGCCACGGCGTCCGCAAGGCAACCGTGCACGGCAGCATCGCAGTCGCGGCCTTGCCGGCTGCGAAAACACACTGGTTGGGATTTATCTTGTATTTCGGCGAGATCCAAGCGTGCGATGATCTCTGATAGGCAGTGTCAGCAGCACGCATGCGACAGCACACGCGCAGCGACGCCGCGCAGAGAAATTAGGGTGCTTTGCAGCAGGAAGGCGCGGTCAGGCCGGCTGGACAAAATGATGGCTTCCGCGTTAGGCTTCGCCGGGAGCGACCGGTGTCGTTGTCGCTTCCCGGAGCCGCAAGGCTTGCCGGCGGCGGTCGTTTTCGGCAAACGCAGCCGGGTTGACCCCATGCTCAGACTCGAAACAGGCCAGGGCGAGCTGCAGGAGGTGATAGTCCACTTTAACTTCTTGCCAGCCCAGGTAGCAAAGCTTTTCGTTGGCGGAGGCCGGGTCGATCTCGGGGTCGGCGGACAGGATCTTGGCAAGGGATCTCAAGATGCCGGGCAAGCTCGCCGAGTCGGCGCCTTTTTTGGTCAATCGGTCCAAGAGGACTTGTCTTAAATTCTCCATGAATCACCCCGCAGGTTGAAGATGACGTCGATTCATCATGGTGAAACAATTATAAATTGATCCCTGTTGTGTGTCAAGCTCGTTGCCGCCACAACTTCTGGTGGTTGCACCGCAGCCGAAATCCTGTTGACAGGCTCACCCCTTTGGATCAGAATTAAATCCAAGAGATCGGTGCCTCAGAATCCACTCCGCCGCGCCGGAGTTTTTTTTGTGAGCCGCATTTGACGGTGAAAAGCGAAATTAAGACCATCCTGATTCTGGCGTTGAGCGGCTTGCTGCTCACGGCCGCTTTCCCGAAAATGTCCCAGGACCGGCTGGCGTGGCTGGCCCTGGTGCCGTTGCTCTGGGCCCTCAATGACACCGGCCGGCACGAGGCGTTTCGCCGGGGGCTTGTCTTCGGGATTGCCCATTTCCTGTCGCTTCTGTACTGGCTGGTCCCGACCATGGTGATCTACGGTCACCTGCCGGCCGTTCTCAGCGTGTCGATTCTATTCATTTTCGCCGCCGTCCTCAGCCTCCTTTTCATCGCGCCGATGACCTATGGGTTTGCCCTCGTCGGCCGGACGCCGCTGCGCGTTCTGCTCTTCTTTCCGGTTTTCTGGGTGGGGTTTGAATACCTGCGCTCGTTCCTGTTCACCGGGTTTCCCTGGGAGCTGCTCGGCTACTCCCAGTACTCCCGATTGCAACTGATCCAGATATCGGATATAGTCGGAGTGTACGGCGTTTCCGGGCTGATCGCCTTGGCCAATGCCGCGCTCTTTCTGGCAACGCTCGTCGTCTGCCGTAAAACATGGCGAGGCCGGCCGGTGACCGGGCGCTTGGCCATTGGGGGCATTGCGGCGGCGGCGGTGCTGGTCGGACTGACATGGGCGTACGGGGAATTGCGCATCCGCGAGATCGACCGGCTGGCTTCCGCGGCGCCGATGGCACGGGTTGCGGTCGTTCAGGGCAACATCGAGCAATCCCAGAAATGGGAGCCGGCCTTTCAGGCCGCGACCATCGAAAACTACATCCGGCTGTCTCTGTCCACCCGGTCGCAGCAGCCCGGCCTGATTGTGTGGCCGGAATCTGCGGCGCCGTTCTACTTCCTCAAAGAAGTGCCGCCGACCCGGATGCTGCTCGCGGGCGTTGTTGAAACCGGCACCTATTTCCTGATCGGGGCCCCGGCGTTCGAATTGAAGGGCAAGACCGCCGCTTATTTCAACAGCGCTTATTTGGTCGGCCCCGGCGGCGAGGTGCTCGGCAAATACGACAAGGCCCACCTTGTCCCCTACGGAGAGTACACCCCGTTCAAGGAGTATCTGCCGTTTTTAGGGAAAATCGTCGAGCACGTGGGCGACTTCGCCGCCGGCGCGAAGGGCATGACCCTGGACTGGCAGGGCCGCAAGCTGGGCATCCAGATCTGCTACGAGATCATTTTCCCGGAACTGTCGCGGCAGTTGACGAAAAACGGCGCCGCTCTGCTGGTCAACATCACCAACGATGCCTGGTACGGAACGACCGCCGGGCCCTACCAGCACTTTTCGCTGGTGGTGCTGCGGGCGGTGGAGAACCGCCGGGCGCTGGCCCGGGCCGCCAATACCGGAATCAGCGGGTTCATCGATCCGGTGGGGCGTCTGCTCGATCCGACGCCCCTGATGGAGGAGGCCGCCGTCACCCGGGCGCTGCCGATGCTGGACACCGGGACGATCTACACGCGCTTCGGGGATGTGTTCGCGTTTCTCTGCCTGTCCATCGCGCTGGCGGGCGCGGGGTGGGGATGGTTTATCTCGAAGCGAAAACGGGATTCAAATCGTGTCTAAGAAGTCAGATCGAAACAACGCGCTGCCATAGGAGGAAAAAAAAATGTCTTACGAAATCAAACAGACCCTGAGGAATATCACCGCCAAACTTGAACAGTTACGGAGCTGTCTTTGACCTGGCGGGCAAGGAAAAACGCTTAGCGGAACTCGAGGCTCTCGTCGCCAAGGAAGGTTTCTGGAACAAGCCGGACGAGGCCAAAATCGCTTTTAAAGAGCGCACGGCCATCGGCAACCGGGTGGAGCGCTTCAAGCAGTTGACCCGAGAGCTGGAAGAGAACCAGGGGCTCCTGGAGATGGCCGTCGAGGAAAACGACGAAGGCACTCTCGCCGACCTCGGCCGCCAGGCGGAGGATCTGCACAGGCGGGCGCAGCGCTTTGCCCTCGAGCTGATGCTGGACGGCGAGGACGACGGCAAGAATGCCATCGTCTCCATCAATGCCGGGGCCGGCGGCACCGAGGCCCAGGACTGGGCGGAGATCCTCTTCCGCATGTACACCCGCTGGGTTGAGCGCAAGGGCTTCAAGCTCGAACTGATCGACTACCAGCCCGGTGAAGAAGCCGGCATCAAGAGCGCCACCTTCACCGCCTCGGGCGAAAACGCCTATGGCTACATGAAGTCGGAGGGCGGCGTCCATCGCCTGGTGCGGATTTCCCCGTTTAACGCCAGCGGCAAACGGCACACATCGTTTGCGTCGGTCTTCGTCTATCCCGAGCTCGACAACGAAATCGTAGTGGACGTCGAAGATAAGGACCTGCGGATCGACGTTTTCCGTGCCAGCGGCTCCGGCGGCCAGCACGTCAACAAGACCAGCAGCGCCGTGCGCATCACGCACCTGCCGACCGGGATCGCGGTCCAGTGCCAGCAGGAGAAATCCCAGCACCGCAACAAGGACCTCGCCATGAAGGTGCTCAAGGCGCGGCTGCATCAACGCGAGAAGCAAAAGCAGGACGAAAAACTCCAGGAAATACACGACAGCAAGGAGGATATCGCCTGGGGCAGCCAGATCCGCTCCTACGTGCTGCAGCCCTACCAACTGGTGAAGGATCACCGCATCGGACTCGAGATCGGCAACGTGAACGAGGTGCTGGACGGCGGCATCGACCCCTTCATCGAAGGGGTGCTCCTATCCAAAGACAAGAAGGGCGCCAAAGCGGTTTAGCTCGAATGGACGCAGTCGAGATCATCGGGCGCCATTACGCGCCGGCTTCAAAATCCCACCGGATACTTCTGGAACACGGACGGCTCGTGGCTGAAAAGGCGCTCGCCGCCGCGGCCCGGGTCCCCCACCTTGCGCCCGACCTCGCCTTCGTCGAAAGCGCCGCCCTGCTCCACGACATCGGGATCTTTCTGACGGACAGCCCCGTCCTCGACTGCCACGGCCGCGAGCCCTATATCCGCCACGGCATCCTCGGCCGCGAGATTCTGGAAGCGCTGGGGCTGCCCCGGCACGGGCTGGTCTGCGAACGGCACGTGGGAGTAGGTCTCAGCGCCGAGGACATCCGCCGCAGCGGTCTGCCCCTGCCCGAACGCGACATGCGGCCTGTCACCGTCGAGGAGCAGATCATCTGCTACGCCGACAAGTTTTTCTCGAAAAACGGCAGCGATACACCCTGCGAGAAGTCCGTTGCTGCAATCGTTGCAAGCCTCAGACCCTATGGTACGGACAAGGTAGAGCGGTTCATGGGGTGGGTGGAGCTTTTCGGATAGAAATGCCCCTCATCGCATGGCGGCAATGGCGAAGAAGGTCAGCGCGGCGACGAAGGCCGAACAGGGAATGGTGACGACCCATGCCATGACGATGCGGATGGCGATGTCCCACTTGATGCCGGTCAGCCTGCGGGTGGCGCCGACGCCGATGATGCCTCCGGCGATGGTATGGGTGGTGGATACCGGTATCCCTAAATAGGTCGCCATGAACAGCGTGGCCGCACCGGCCGTTTCGGCGCAGAACCCGCCGACCGGCTGAAGCTTGGTGACCTTGATTCCCATGGTTTTAACGATGCGCCAGCCGCCTAATGCGGTTCCGACCGCCATGGCGAGATGGCAGGATAAGATGATCCATGCCGTGCTGAAATCGGTCAACGAGAGTTGGGTGTCTTGGGTGAATGTACCGTGGGCCACGAGCAGCGCCACGATGATGCCCATGGTCTTCTGGGCGTCGTTTCCCCCGTGACCTAGCGAATAAAGGGCTGCTGAAAACAGCTGCCCTTTCCGGAAAAGCCGGTCGATCGCCATGGGACGCCATTGGCGGAAGATCCAGTAGACGGCGACCATGAACCCGAACCCGAAGGCGAAACCGAGGAGCGGTGCGATGGGGATGAAAAGCATCACCGTCCACAATTTATCCCAGTGCACCGCTTCCCATCCCTTGAAGGCGATGCCGGCACCGGCAAACCCGCCGATGAGAGCATGAGAGGAACTGGTGGGCAGGCTCCACCACCATGTCAGCAGGTCCCACGCGATGGCACCCACCAACCCGGCCAGCACGACCTCCACGTAAACCGGGTCTCCCTGCTGAATGTAGACGATTTTGGAGATCGTGTCCGCCACCTTGGGCGCGAACACGAACATGGCCACGAAGTTGAAAAAAGCCGCCCACAGGACAGCGGTCCGCGGCGAAAGCACCCGCGTGGAAACCACCGTAGCAATGGAGTTGGCGGCGTCATGAAAGCCGTTGATGGTATCGAACACCAGTGCTGCCGCCACTGTGCCGATTACCAGCATCCAGAGTCCCGTCAGTTCCAACTTGATTTGCCTCTCCTGCCAACAACCAGGGGCTGTGAGTGGATCCATTCCAGCCGGTCAGGCATTTTTCAACACGATCCCTTCAATGGCCTTGGCCAGTTGCCAGGCCCGGTTGAAGGCTTTGTCGATGCGGTCGTACACGTGGGTCCACTTGATGATTTCCATCATCTCTGCCGGAGAATCGTTGGGGTTGTCGTACAGTTCACCCAAACCGCTCAGCAGCAGCATCTCGCACTCTTTCTTTTGATGCTTCACCCGCCCCACGTAATCGGCTACTTCCCCCTTGTTTTCCAGCATCCCAAGCAGGACCCCGATCGCAGTGACCATGTCCTTCACGTTGGACACTATCCGTTGTGCCGGAAATCGCATCCGGGTGAACTCGTAGACCCCAATGCGGTTCGAAATGGCCTGGATGTGATTGAGGATGGTTTCCTGTGACGAATTGATCAGGTGAATGTCCTCACGGTCTATGGGAGTGATGAAAGTTTTCGAGAGCAACTGGGAGATCGTCCGGTTCAGGGCATCGCCATTGGCCTCGAGTCGGTTGATCATCTGACAGCGTACGTCGCATTCGTCGAAATCGAGAAGAATGGTGTTGAGCACCGTCGCGGCTTCGACGATGATTCGATTTTGTTCGCGAAAAAATTCGAAAAACTTGGGCGCTTTCGGAAAAAGTCGGAATGACATGGCCCCCTCCCTGGCGTCGATTGTTTGTCCGTACCGGAGGAGCGCTGGCGGTATTGCGCGCCGCGCCTGTACGCTATGGAATGAAAGCGCAATAGGTCTTATACGAAATTAACAGGCTTAACAATCTTAAATTTGAGTTTTATACGGAGGAATCGAAATAATGATTAAAACGTTAGGTAAATGGAAGTGTAGGGCAGAAATGAGAGATCGGAGGGCAAAAAAGCAAGCGCCGGGAGAGCTCCCGGCGCTTGCTTCAATAAGGTGATTTTTTTAGCGAGGCATCAACGTTACCAGCCGCGCATGAGGTAGTCGTGGATCGAGTTGGCGGCGTTGCGGCCGGCGCCCATGGCCAGGATGACGGTGGCCGATCCGGTGACGATGTCGCCCCCGGCCCAGACGCCCTTCTTCAGGGTTTTGCCGGTCTTCGGGTCCGCTTCGATGTAGCCCCACTTGTTGATCTTAAGATCCGGGGTGGAACTCGTCAGCAGCGGGTTGGCGCCGGTGCCCACGGCCACGATGCACAGGTCGCAGGGGAGCTCGATCTCGGAGCCCTTTACGGGAACCGGCCGTCGTCGGCCGGAGGCATCCGGCTCGCCCAGTTCCATCTTGATGCACTCCATGCCGGTCAGACGCCCTTTTTCGTTGCCGATGTAGCGGGTCGGGTTGGTGAGCAGGAAAAACTCGATCCCCTCCTCCTCGGCGTGGTGGGCTTCCGCGGCCCGCGCCGGCATCTCGTCCCGCGAACGCCGGTAGACGAGGCGTACCCGGTCCGCCCCCAGGCGCAGGGCCGTGCGGGCCGAATCCATGGCCACGTTTCCGCCGCCGAGCACCACCACGTCCTTGCCGCGCGGGATCGGGGTGTCCACCTTCGGGAAGAGGTAGGCTTTCATCAGGTTGGCCCGGGTGAGGTATTCGTTCGCGGAGAGAACGCCCACCAGGTTTTCACCCGGGATGTTCATGAACTTGGGCAGCCCGGCCCCCAGGCCCAGAAAAATGGCCTGGTAGCCCTCCTCGAAAAGCTCATCCAGGGAAACCGTCCGGCCCACCACCGCGTTGCATTCCACCTTCACGCCCAGGCGCTCCAGGAAGTTGACCTCCTGGGCCACGATGTCCTTGGGCAGGCGGAACTCCGGGATGCCATAGAGCAGCACCCCGCCGGGTTTGTGGAAGGCCTCGAACACGCTGACGTCATGGCCTTTCTGGATGAGGTCGCCGGCCACGGTCAGGCCGGCGGGTCCGGCGCCGACCACGGCGATTCTCTTGCCGGTCGCCGGGGCCGTCGGGGGCAGCGCACCGGTGCCGTTCGCCCGCTCCCAGTCGGCCGCGAACCGCTCCAGGTTGCCGATGGCCACCGGTTCGCCCTTCTTGGCCAGAATGCACTTGCCTTCGCACTGGCTCTCCTGGGGGCAGACCCGGCCGCAGACTGCCGGCAGGCTGTTTTGCTTCCAGATATGGCGAATGGACTGGGTGAAGTTGCCCTCCAGGATGAGCTTGATAAAGCCGGGGATGTCGATCCCGACGGGGCAGCCGTCGACACAGCCCGGGTTTTTGCACTGCAGGCAGCGCGAGGCTTCCTCTTTCGCCATCTCCGGCGTGTAACCCGTGGGGACCTCGATGAAGTTCCGGGCCCGGACCTTGGGCGCCTGCTCGGGCATCCGCACACGTTCTTTTTTCTGTTTTTTTTCCTTCGCAGCAGTTTCAACCGCCATATTGTTCCTCCAGCTCGATGACCGGTTTTGGGATTTTTGATCCGCCGGCAGGGCAAAAGGTGACCGCCCCATACACGTTATCGATGGTCGTTTACTTGCGCCCCATCTCTTCCATTCTACAGAATTCGTTGTGGCAGGCCTTTTCGTCCTCGCAGTAAGCCTGCAGCCGTAGCATGAGCTCGTCGAAATCCACCTGGTGGCCGTCGAACTCGGGCCCGTCCACGCAGGCGAACTTGGTTTTGCCGCCGACCGACACCCGGCAGCCGCCGCACATCCCGGTGCCGTCCACCATGATGGGATTGAGACTGACCATGGTCGGCACATTATACTCCTTCGTCAGTTTGGAGACGAACTTCATCATGGGTACAGGACCGATGGCGACCACCAGATTGATCTTCTCCTTGTCCAGAATGTCCTTGAGCGCATGGGTCACGAAACCGTGGCGGCCGTAAGAGCCGTCGTCGGTGCAGACATGCAGTTCATGGGAGGCCGCCCGCATGAAATCCTCGAGGATCAGCAGGTCCTTGGTGCGGGCGCCGATGACGGCGGTGACATGGTTGCCGGCCTCCTTCATCCCGCGGGTGATGGGGTGCAGCACGGCGACCCCGGTGCCGCCGCCGACGCAGACGACCTTGCCGAGCTTCTCGATGTGGGTGGCTTTTCCCAGCGGCCCGATTGCGTCCTGGTAGCCCTCGCCCACTTTCAAGGTCTTGAACAGTGCGGTGGACTTGCCCACCACCTGGTAGATCACGGCGATGATCCCCTTTTGGGCGTCGGTATAGGCCATGGTGAGCGGGATGCGCTCACCGGTTTCGTTGGCCTTGAGGATCACGAACTGGCCCGGCTTGGCCTTCTTGGCGATAAGGGGCGCCGCGATTTCGTTGAGCACCACGGTGCCCTGGGACATTTCCTCGCGTTTGACGATTTTGAACATGGTTTACCTCCATGCGGTGAAATCAAGCAGCATCGATCTTCGCAAATTTCGATATTCTCAAATCAAAGGAACCAAATCAAGATAAAAATGGCGGATGAGAGCCTGCGGCTGGCCGCTCTCGATTTCCACCAACGCCTTCGCCTCCGTGTTGAAATTCCACTTCCGGGGTGCTAAAAAGCCCTCTCCCCCTGGAGGCTTCTCGAACCGCTGCACCGGACCCGAACGGACATGGATCTATTTGACAGCCACTGCCACCTCGACGACTCGTCCTATACGGGCGATCTGGAGACCGTGTTCGAGCGCGCCCGTGCGGCCGGGGTCTCGCGCATGATGACCATCGGCGTCACCCTCGGGACATCCCGGGCGGCCGTCGATCTGGCCAAAACGCACCCGGGCGTTTATGCCTCGGTGGGCGTTCACCCCCACGATGCCCAGGCGTGCAGCGATGCCGTGCTGGCCGAGCTGGTGTCCCTTTCCCGGAATCCCGAAGTCCGGGCCTGGGGGGAGATCGGCCTGGACTTCAACCGTATGGTTTCCCCCCGGGACGAGCAGGAAAAGTGTTTCGTCCAGCAGCTCGAGACCGCCGCCGAGCTCGGGCTGCCGCTGATCTTCCACGAGCGTGACAGCGGCGGGCGCTTCCTGGAGCTGCTCCGCACCTGCCCGCCGTCGTCCGGAGCGGCCGTAATTCACTGCTTCAGTGGAAACCGCGCTGAGCTCACGAGCTATCTCGACCTGGGGTATTACATCGGCATCACCGGCATCGTGACTCTCAAGGAGCGCGGGCAGTCCTTGCGCCGGCTCATTCCCCAGATCCCCGCCAGCCAGCTGGTGGTGGAGACCGACGCCCCCTACCTGGTGCCGGAGCCTGATCGCCGGCGATTTCGCCGCAACGAACCCGCCTTTGTGCGCTCGGTCCTGCTGAAGCTCGCCGAGGTGCGCGGCGAGGACCCGGAGGCGCTGGGCCGCAGGGTGTTCGAGAATACCTGCCGGCTTTACCGGATCGAGGTCCTTGTTTAAGGCCGCCGATTCCTGTTATTATGGCGATACCTTGGCCGATTCACCCCCATGTGCAGGAGAATGAACCATGAAAACGAAATGGTACCGTGCCGTCCTTCTGGCGCTGGTGGTCACCGCCGTGGCCGGCATCACCGGCGCGTCAGCGGCCGAAAAAAGCGAAAATGCGAACCGTTTGGCGACCGGGGTCGAGGACCAGGCGGCCGTCGCTTTGACCATCTACAACGTCAACCTCGGGTTGGTGAAGGACCAGCGGCAGGCGTCGCTCCCCGCGGGCACCTTTGAACTGCGGTTCATGGACGTGGCCTCCCAGATCATTCCCGCCAGCGTTCAGGTCAGGTCGCTCGCCGGCGCGTCGAGCCTGCGCGTTCTCGAGCAGAATTACGAGTACGATCTGCTCAACCCCCAGAAGCTCCTTGAAAAATACGTCGGCAAGGAAGTCAAGCTCTTTGTCGAAAACCAGTACACCGAGCGCGAGGACACGCTGACGGCTACCCTGCTGTCCATCGACGGCGGTCCGATCTTCAAGATCGGCGAAGATATCTCCTTCGGCCACCCGGGGCGGATCCTGTTCCCCAAGGTGCCCGAGCACCTGACCGCCAAGCCCACGCTGGTGTGGCTGCTCGAAAACAGCCTCACCAAACCCCAGCGGATCGAGGCCACCTACCTCACCAACGCCATCAACTGGCGGGCCGACTATGTGCTGACGCTCAACGCCCGCGATGACCGCGCCGATCTCTCGGGATGGGTCACCATCGACAACAAGAGCGGGGCCGCTTACTCCAACGCCACCTTGAAGCTGGTGGCCGGGGACGTCAACCGCGTGCGGGACGACCAGGAATTTCGCGCCCGGATTCTTGCCAAAGAGGCTGTCGCGCCCAAGGCGGCGCCAGCCCAGTTCAAGGAGGAGGAATTTTTCGAATACCACATTTACACTCTGCAACGGCCGTCCACTCTCAAAAACAACCAGGCCAAGCAGATCAGCCTCGTCACCGCCGACCAGGTGCCCGTCAAGAAGGAACTCGTCTATTTCGGTGCACGCCCGTATTACCACAGCCGCTACGGCGAGGTGGTCTCAAACCAGAAAATCAACGTGATCGTCGAAATCCAGAACAAGAAGGAAAACAACCTCGGCATCCCCCTGCCAAAAGGCGTGGTCCGGGTCTACAAACAGGACGCGGAGGGTAGCCTGCAGTTCATCGGCGAGGATTTCGTCGACCACACTCCAAAGGATGAAAAAATCCGGATCAAGATGGGAAACGCTTTTGACGTGGTGGGGGGCCGCAAACAGACGGACTGGAAGAAACTTTCTGCGGACACCTACGAAGCAGCTTTCGAGATCTCCGTCAGAAATCACAAGAAAGAAGACGTGGTCGTAAAGGTCGTGGAACCCATCCCCGGCGCCTGGACCATGCTCAGTTCCTCCCACCAATACAAGGAAACCGATGCCCACATGGCCGAATTCACGCTGACAGTCCCCAAGGACAAGGAAGTAAAAATGACCTACAGCGTCAAGATGCGGTTCTGATTGAAAAATTTGGATTTTCAAAACGCCTAAATGAAAAGCTTGGTTGTGGCATGACAATATTTATTAAGAAAGAGAATTGAATAAGAAAAAATGATAAAGAAAGAACTTCGAACAACAGTTTCAACCTGACTCCGAGGACAAGCCCCATCGCAGGTTAAACTAATGTTAGCTATAAATATAATTTACAAAACCATATCGATCATGATATCGTAACACAAAACAGATCGATGGAGGAATTGTTATGCAAACAGTAACTGTATCACCAAAATATCAAATCGTTATACCAAAAACAGTTAGGGATGCATTGCATCTTCGTCCAGGCCAAAAAATGCAGGTAATAGAATATGCTGGACGTGTCGAGCTTATACCGGAACGCGATATCAAAGAACTCCGTGGATTCCTGAAGGGCATCAATACGGAATTCAAACGAGAAGAAGATAGAGTATGAATATCGTAGATTCCTCCGGTTGGCTATCATATTTCGCAGATGAGCCTAATGCAAAGCATTTCCTGACCCCATTGAATGATTCTGCCTCGCTTGTTATCCCAACGGTAACGATATACGAGGTATTCAAGGTAATTCTTCGAGAATCCAGCGAAAATGACGCGTTGCAAGCAGTTATTGCTATGCAAAAGGGTACTGTTGTGGATCTAACAGCATCATTAGCGATCGACGCTTCAAAACTGAGTTTGGAACATAATCTCCCAATGGCGGACAGTATTATTCTCGCAACGGCTCAAGAATTCAATGCCGTCATCTGGACGCAGGATTCAGATTTTAAAGTAATAAGAAATGTGAAATATTTCCCCAAGAAATAAAAACGACCAACCAATCAATCCACCGGACCCTCGCTCCTCGGGCCGGTGATTTTTTCGTTAGCCCCCAGAGCTATGGAATCGGACACACCCGTAAGCTACTTCGGGAAGAATCTGGCTCTGAACTTCACGGACGAAAGGCTGCCTGAGTCATACGCCACAGAACTATATACGAGCTACCAGCATTAAGTCGGGGCGTTGCTCTCGAACCCCGGCAGCTTGAACTTCAAGGTCACTTCGCCGGATTGTCGGTCGACGTGAAGCATGCGGCCGTCCGTGGCCGAGGGCTCTATCTTCCGGCCAGTGGCCATCTGCAGCAGGCCGCCGATGAAGGCCATCCCCGAGTTCAACACCTCCTCCATTCTTTCCGGGCTGACAACCCCCGGGGCGGCTGTTTCCAAGGCCGTTTCCGGTGCCTCCGGCTGAGTCGCGGCCGCGTTTTCTTCGGCGGTAACATCGACCGTCCTGTCGTCGGCGGATTTCAGCGCCTCGGGATTCAGGTAGTGGGGGGTGTCCTCGGGGATATCCTCCGACGGCACGGTGGATGCGGGCGGCGGCAGAGGCCCCTCGCCCAGCATGCCGCGCAGTTGGTTGAGAAGCTCTGAGCGCTTTTCGCGGGTGAATTCCACCGTGTCGGCGCCGCCGTCGAAGACTCCCTCGAAGAGATCGGTCTTGAGTTGCAGTCCGGCCAGGATTTTTTCCTCTATGCTGTTTTTGGTGATCAGGTTGACTACATTGATGCAGCGGCTTTTCTGGCCGATACGGTTGACCCGGCCGACGCGCTGCCGCACCCTGGCCGGGTTCCACGGCAACTCGAAATTTACCACGCAATCCGCCGCCTGCAGGTTGAGCCCCGTGCCGCCGGCATCGGTCGAAAGAAATACTCGGCACTTCGGGTTGGCGGTGAATTCGTCGATCAGGGCTTGCCGTTTATTGACCGGGACTTTGCCTGACAGTTCCACGAAACCGATCCCCACCTCTGACAGGTGGCGCCCGATGAGATAGGTCATGGTGGTCCACTCGCTGAAGATCACCATCTTGCGACCGTTTTGCACCACCATCTCGTCGAGGATCCCCTCCAGTTCCTTGAGTTTGGGGGATATGTGGGTCCTGCGATCGATGAGGTAGGTTGAATTGCAGACCATGCGCATGCGCATGAGCAGTTCTTGGATGCGCCGCAGGTCGATGGGCGTCAGGTATTTCTTGTTCAACAGCGGGATCAGGGCCTGCAGGTAGCCCGCATGGATCTTCTGCTGCTGATGGTGCAGGTCCAGGTAGTAGTTGTTGACCAGTTCTTGAGGCAGCTCGCGCAGAACCTCTTCCTTGCGGCGGCGGAGCACAAGGGGTTGGAGCTGCGTATGCAGGCGGTCGAGCTTGCGGTAGCCCAAGATATGGCCCTTTTTGTGGCGGCTGAGCATGAAATGCTCTGCCGCGAACCGCCACAGCGGGGACAATAGGTGCGGGTCGAGGAACTGAACGATGGAGTAGACGTCCTCCAGCCGGTTCTCCAGAGGAGTGCCGGTCAGCACCACGGCATGTCGCCGCGGGATGGACTTGACTGCGTCGGCCGTCTTGGTGGAAAAATTCTTGATGCGTTGGGCTTCGTCCAGAATAACCAGGTCCGGCTTGAACCGGGCCAGCAGCGTGACGTCGCGCAGCACGGCCTCGTAGTTGGTGATTTTGAAGTAGCTGCCGTTCCCGCCGTAAATAGCCTGACGCCGTATCTGGCTTCCCTCGACGATGTCCGCCTTCTCATCGGAGAAACGCTCGATCTCGCGCTTCCACTGCTCTTTCAACGACGCCGGAGTAACCACCAGCACCTTTTCAAAGCCGAACACCTCTTTCTTTGAGATGGCCAAGGCAATCGCTTGCAGGGTCTTGCCGAGCCCCATTTCATCTCCGATCAGAGCGGCGCGCTTGAACAGCCCGAAGCGGACCCCCTCCTCTTGATAGGGGTACAGCCGGGCTTTCAGCTTGACGGCCGGGTGCGGAACCGACCGGGTGAGGTCGGCGAGTTGCTTTTCCTGCAGCAGCGACTCCAAGCGGCTCAAAACCGCGGACCCGACGCGCACGGCTTTGAACGTCTTTAGCTCGTCCAGGAGCGGCACCAGGGCTTCGATGCCCTCCTTTCTGAAAAAACCTTGTTTATCAAAATGCGCCGCCAGGATTTTTCTGAGGCCATTGCCGTCCATCGGTCGACGCTCGTGAAAGAGTCTCGGCCGATCATGCGCTGAATCCCAATAGATGTCGAAAAACGGGAATGTTTCCTTTGCGAGCCGGCGCGTGAATTCGCGTTTTCGCCGCAAGAAAGCCGTCAGGTAAATGAGATGCTTGCAGGTGCCCAGACGGTTGCCGGCATAATCCGGGCAGCTGCAGTGCCCGCGGCCCGCGGCCGGATCGTGGAGCGTCACCGCGTACTGCTTGCCCGTATCGGTCTGCAGCAGATGGCGGCCTTTGAACATCTCCCCTTCAATCACCGTGAACCGCTCGCTTCGGGCGCGCTTCTGGCGATCTTCCAACGCCTGGCGCCGGATTTCATCCTCCGTGAGGCACGGTTCCTTGACGGCACTGGTCGCTTCCCCGGCTGCGGCTGATTTCCATCGCTGAAGGATGTCACGCGTGTCCAGCAAGGCTGCCACGGCATGCTTGCAGCCGTTCCCGGGGTAAGGACAACTGCAGGAGAGATCGACGCGACTGCCGGTTATTTTTACCTGGGTGGTATAGTCGCCGTAGCTGCCGTCGACCTCATAGCGAAAGACCCCCGCGTCCGGGTCCGACTCCTTGAGGACGAAGGCGCCGTTTTGATAAATGCTGAGGCCCCGCTCGTATATCAGGGCGGAGTCGGCGAAGTTCTTTTTAATGGTTGCTGCGGTCAAGGGCGGCATGGGGTAATTGCTCCTGTCTTTGGAATAATCCGCTATCGGTCGTCAAACCGACAATTCCCAGGAGCCAATGGCTATCATGAGAAGTATGGCTATGCAATCCTAAGGGAGGAGCGGCCTAAAGGATCTCAACCCCGAGCCCGGCCGAATCAAGACTCCTGCGGTCTTTGAGGACGATACGGATGCCGTTGCATGACTGCCCAGTAAAAGGGATAGCCGCCCCGGCCGGGACAAAGCGGTCCATCATCGCGGCCGGTTGGGGGCCGTCTGAATCTCGCGCGTCGCCGGGTGTTGCGACGAAAAAAAGCATGATCCATCTCCTGGATTATGCCTTTTTCAATTTCGTGGGTAACCGCAGCCGGTCTCTGCCGGCGCTTTTCGGGCTATTTCTTGGTGGACACGGCAACCGCGGACGCTACCAGTTTCTGCCCCTGTTTCTTGTAGGACACCGTCACTTTGGAGCCCCGGTCGACCTTGCTGCCGACCTTGGCATTCGCGGCCAGGTCGAAGTGCATCTCCTTGCCCTTGGATGTCTTGATGACGACCATGATGCCCGGATCGTATGCGAGCACGGTCCCGGAGGCCTTCAGAACCTGGCTTTTGGTGGTGTTTTGCTGGGCGGCCATCACCCCGCTTGCGAAGGCGAACACGGCCAGCAGACAAACCAGAACAAACAATGCTTTTTTCATACCTTTTCCTTTCCTCAGGCACGCAGTTCTTTCCGGTAAACCGATGCCCCGGCAGGCATGGCTCCGGAGCGGCGGGTCACCGCCGCGTCTTGACCGGAATTATTACGACGCAATGCGGCCGGTGTCAAATTCTGGGTATCGCCCCGGCCCTTCGAGGCGGCGGTTGGCCGGGAGCCGACCGGGCGCTGCCACTAATGGCGATTCAATCCTTGTAGAGCAGGTAGGTGGCGCGGAGACGGCGGAATTCATCCAGGGGCGTCTGCCAGGTGGCCGCGATGGATTGAGGATCTTTTCCTTCCTTGATCGCTCGGAGTACCGTGCGCGAGCCCACCAGATGCAGCGCCGGATCAAGTTGAAACACCCCCGGGTAAAGGCGTTGGAGGGCACAAAGGATCTCAACCCCGAGTCCGACCGAATCTAAACTCCCGCGATCTTTGAGGACGATTTGGAGGCCGTTGCATGGCTGCCCGGCAAAAATGCCAGCATTGGGCACGAAGGCGGCGGGTTCCAACTCCACTCCGGGAATTTGACGGTCGCGCAGGTGCTGCGCCAGTTCGTCGGCACTGATCCACGGTGCGCCGAGCAGCTCGAACGGGGTGTCCGTGCCTCTGCCGACGCTGACGTTGGACGCTTCGCTGAGCGCCACCCCGGGGTAGAGGATGGCTTGGCCAAGGGAGCGCAGGTTCGGCGAGGGGTTCACCCAGCCAAGACCGGTTTCGTCGAACCACATGTCCCTCCGGTAGCCTTGCATCGGGATCACTTTCAGCCTGACCCCCATCCGAGTCTCTCCGTTGAACATGAGCGCCAGCTCTCCGATGGTCATGCCGTGGCGGACCGGAAGCGGGAAATAGCCGGTGAAGCTCCTGAGATCCGGATCCATCACCGGGCCTTCCACCCGGGTGGCACTGATGGGGTTGGGCCGGTCCAGCACGACGAATTCGATCCCTTTCGTGGCGGCCGCCTCCAGGGCGTAGCCCAGCGTGGACATGTAGGTGTAGAAGCGGGCGCCCGCATCCTGGACGTCGAAGACCAGGACATCCAGACCCTTCAACATCTCGAGTTTCGGCCGCCGGGTTTCACCGTAAAGGCTGTAGACCGGCAGGTTCGTCGACGCATCCCGGCCTGAAGCCACCTTCCAATCCGCCTTGCCTGACAGGCCGTGTTCGGGGCTGAAGATCGCCCGCAGCTTCACTCCGGGCGCCCTTGCCAGAAGATCGATCGTCCGCCTCCCGACGGCATCCAGGCCCGTGTGATTGGTGATCAGCCCCACCCGTTTGCCCGCAAGGGCAGCGAACTTTCGGGCGGCCAGGACATCCACTCCGGTCATGACCCTGCTTGTCGACATGCCGACTGGAACTTGCGAAAGTGAGTCCGCGGGCGATGTGGGCGCGGGCCGGCCGGTGGCCTGCACCGCCAGGCAAAACAATTTTTCCCGCAGGGTTTCCTCCCTGGCCACACCGTCGGGGTAGACGCGGTTGCTCAAGACGATGAGGTAGGTCTGAGTTTCCGGGTCGATCCAGAGCAGCGTGCCGGTGAACCCTTTGTGGCCGAAGGTGCCCGCTGGGAGCATTTCACTCCAGTTGCCGGAAGGGGAATGGATGGCCCATCCCAAACCCCTGGCGGGCAGTTTGCCGGCCGGCGATTGGGGCCGTGTCATGTCCTTGATTGCGGCGGAACTGAGGATCTGTCCGTCCGCATGGCGGCCTTGGTCCAGGAGGGCCTGGGCGATACACGCCAGATCGTCGGCCGTGGAGAAAAGCCCGGCCGCGCCGGATATGCCGCCCATGCGCCGGGTGTCCGGATCGTGCACCACTCCGGAGCTGCCCTCCATAGTAGGCGCCAGGCGGCCATTCAGCGACTTTGAAGGCTTGAAACCCGTGTCTTTCATTCCCAGGGGCTCGAAGATGTGCCGGCGGCAGTAAACCTCCAGAGGTTCGCCGGAGACTCGCCGGACCAGCTCACCCAGGATGGTGAAATTGAGGTCGCTGTAAACGAACCGGCAATCCGGCGAAAGCGCGGCGGTGTCGTCGGCGATTTTTTTCAAAGCGGCATCGTAGCCCGACCAAGCCGGTTTGGGGAGCAGGCCGGGCCTCAGGCCGGAGTAATGCGTGAGCAGCTGGCGGACGGTGATGCGCTCCTTGCCGTGGCCCTTGAACCCCGGCCAGTACCGGGCCACCGGTGCATCCAGCTGCAACCGGCCTTTCTCCATGAGCTGCAGGACGGCGGGGGTGGTGGCCACGACCTTGGTAAGGGAGGCAACGTCAAAGACGGCATCCGGCGTCATGGGCCGCGGCGGCGCCAGGCTGCGATGGCCGAAGGCCTGGCGCAGAACGACTTCTCCCTGGTGGCCGATCACGATGACCGCACCGGGCGTTTCGCCCGCGCGGATCGCTTCCTCGACTGCGAAAGAGATGGCGGCGAGCGGCTCGGGCCGAAGGCCTGCGCCGGCGGCCGAAGCAGACACCATGACGACCGCCACTGCCGTCAGCAGGAAATGAATAGAGGGCCGCTTCCTGGTCTTCACATGCCTTGGTCCCCGAACCGTCGGTCAATTTAGCTCAAAGACATCATACGGGTTTCAGGGGTTTGAGGCAACAGCGCCGAGGCTGGCCGTTTTGATATCTTTCTTGAGGGACTCGGCCGCGGCCGTGTACTGATTGACCGGGTTCCAGAGCATCCAGCCCTGGGAGCCGAACTTCTCGCTGGCGCTGATCTGGTCCCGCAGCTCCTTGCCGTTGAACTGCCGCCGGTCGAAGGCGTAATCCTTGAACGCCTGCAGCCAGGGGCGGAAGCGCAGAGGGGAGATTTTCGTGCGCTCCTGGGCTTTCTTGAGCGAGAGATAGACGATCTCATACGGGTTCTGCACGGGGTTACGAAAGCCGGGAATCCCGAACTGGAATCCGGACGGGTAGAGCATGGGCGAAAGGTAGTCCACGGCCGAGGCGATGGGTTCGAGCTTCTGCCCGATGTCGGTGTCGTTCAGATTCCAGCAGACGTAGCCGAATACGTCCGCCGCCGTGAACACGTTGTATGGTGCAAGCTTGGCACGGGCTTCCTGGAGGAAGCCCGTGATGGCCTTCACCCGGGCCTCCTCGGTACATGGCTGGGAGAAGCGCGGCGAGTGGGAATCCGGGAAGCGCACGTAATCGAACTGGATCTCGTCAAACCCCATCTTCGCGGCTTCGACCGCGATCTGGATGTTGTAGTCCCAGACTTCCTTGCGGAAGGGGTCCACCCAGGCGAGGCCCTCCCGGTCCCGCCACGGCTCCCCCGCCGGGGTTTTCACCGCCAGGTCCGGCCGCGCACTGGCCAGCAGGTTGTCCTTGAACACCACGATGCGGGCAATGGTGTAGACGCCTTTTTCCTTGAACAGGCCCATCAGACCTTCGGCATCGCGCACGGTGATGATCTTCTGGGCGCCCACCTCGGTGGCCAGCGGCACGGAACTGCGGTAGGGGATCATGCCCCGATCGCCCTTGACGTCGATGACCAGCGAGTTGAGTTCGGTTTCCTCGATCAGCTTCATGGCCGGTCCCCTCAGGGCTTTCGAACCCACGCCGTAAAATGACAGGTACAGCGCCTTGGGCGTGAGGAGGCTCAGCTTGACCTCCAACGGCCCGGCGGGCAGCGGATCGGGCAGCGCGAGCTCGGTACGGTGGTAGCCGTGAGCTTTCGCTTTGACCGTCCCTTCCGCCTTCGTCAGGGAAAACAGGCCTTGCGGGTCAGGGTTCAGCATCTCTCCGTCCAGGGTGACGACGGCACCCGCGATGGCCTGACCGGTGTGATGATCCACCACGTTCAGCAGGTGTCCTCCATCGGCCAGGCCCGCCCCCGGAAAAATAAAAACCAGAGCTGCGGCCCAAAACAAATTCCTAATTGTCTTTCGCATTCCTGTTCTCCCTCTTGGTGATGTGTGCGTTCAATATGGCTTCGAAGATCTTCCCACGGTCCGTGTCGGCCAGAAGATAGCGGGGCAGGGCCATGGCGTGATCCCGGCGGGTGACCGGGCGCCTCTCAATCGTGAACGCCGCGACGTAGCCCGCCACCGCGGCCTTGTCCATGAGGTCGGGGTCATAGATGCCGAAGGGCCAGGCCAGCAGGTCGACCTTCTGGCCCAACTCCTTTTCCAACTTCTCCCGGGATTTCGTCAGCTGCATGTGGACCAGTTTCTCAAACTCTGCCGGCGGCAGCTTTTCCCGCTCTTTCTTGAAATTGGGGTGCCAGTAGGTGTGGGACTGGAAGTCGAAGAGGCCGGTGGCCTTCAATTCCCGCAACTGGTCCCAGGTCATGGCGTAGGAGGCGTTGGACACGGCCGACGGGTACACGAAAAGGGTCATGGGCACCTTGTATTTCTTGATCAGGGGCAGGGCGTCGGTGTAGACGGATCGGTGGGCGTCGTCGGCCACCAGCACCACGTACCGGGCGCCTGGAGGGATGCCCGGACCGGACAGCAGGGCCATCAGCTCCTGGAGGGCAATGACCGTGTACCCGTTCTCGCGCAGGTATTTCAGATGGGACTCGAAGACCGCCGTCGTCACGGTCATGCTGTCGGCGACGGTGGGGCCGAAGCGGTGGTAGAGCAGGATCGGCACACCCGGTTCCGATGCGCTCTCGGAAGCCGCCCCCGCAGGGAGGCTGACGATCAGAAGACACGCCAAGAGAGGTAGAATAAATTTCATAAATACCTCATCGGCATAAAATTCTAGAAGTTTACGGGAATTTTAGAATACCTGCGGTAATTCCACGGATGAGGTGGCGAGGGGCCTTCCGGCAGCCTTGCGCCGGGTGAGGAGACGATGGTCCTAATCCTTACAAAGGATTGGGTTGACGGACAGGGGCGCCAATGTTAGGGATCTGTCAGAATTTTAG
>JACRCN010000046.1 GCA_016219005.1 Deltaproteobacteria bacterium | reverse complement strand
TTCCGGCGGTGGCGGAGGACGTGAAGGTCCTGCTGTTCGAATCGACCCGCGAGCTGCTGTTCAATGCCGCCAAGCACGCCCGGGTGGCAACGGCTAAGGTGGGTTTCAGGCAGATCGAAGGAAAGACCTTGCAGGTCACCGTCAGCGACAACGGCCCGGGCTTTGACCCTGCGAAAATGAAGCAGTTGGGCGAGAGCGGGGCGGGTTTCGGGCTGTTTAGCATCCGCGAACGGCTCGACCTGATCGGAGGCAAGCTTGAGATCGACAGCACCCCCGGCAGCGGCAGCCGGATTTTCCTGACGGCACCGCTGCTCCAGACCGAGGCTGCCGTTGAACCGACCGAGGCTCGCCGGGAGGCACCCCCGGTGTCTCCGCCCGAGCCGGGCGCGCAGATTCGCGTGCTCCTGGCCGACGATCACGCGGTGATGCGCCAAAGTCTCGCCTTCATGCTCAGTCAGGAGCCTGACATCGAAGTCGTCGGCGAGGCACAGGACGGCGGCGAAGCCGTCGAGCTGGCCGGGAAGCTGCGGCCCGACGTGATCCTGATGGACATCAGCATGCCCGGAGTGAACGGCATCGACGCCACCCGGAGCATCAACGGTGCGTATCCCGAGATCTGCGTCATCGGCCTGTCGATGCATGAAGAAGGCGAACGCTCCCAGGCCATCCGGAGCGCCGGTGCGACGGACTACGTGACCAAGAGCGCGCCGAAAGCGCACCTGGTCGCGGCGATCCGCGGCTGCATGCGGGATAGTTCGGATTGAGCAGTGGTCATTTTTACTAAATCACGTACTCCGGTCCCGGCTTTTGGCTTTCTCCCACCTTTGCGACCACCAGGGTGATGTCGTCCTCCTGCCGGGCTCCCAGAGTGAAGATCTTGACATCGGTAAAGACGGCCTCGAGGATGCCCTTGGCGCCGAGGGTGGCATTTTGCCGAATGACTTCACGGAAGCGCTCGATGCCGTAATAGTTTCTTTGGCGGTCGGATGCTTCCCAAATCCCGTCGGTGCCGATGGCGATGATCTGACCGGCGCCAATGTTGGTCTCCACGAACTCCTCGTATTGGTATTGGTCATCCACCCCCAACGGCAACCCCTGGCCGCGGAGTTCTGTGAATCGGTCGGCGACGGGATCGTAGACCAGGGCGGGCGGGTGACCGGCTCTGACCCAGCGCAGGGATCGGCTCGCCACGTCGAAACGGATGAACGACAGGGTCATGAACCGGCCGCTGTTGCTCACATCCCTGGCGAGGTGGCGGTTCATTTCGGTTACGATCTGAGAGCCGCCGCCGCATTGGGATGCCCGCATGCGCAGAAAGGCCCGCACCGTGGTCATGAGCAACGCCGCCTCCACCCCGTGACCGGTCACGTCGCCGACCACCATGCTGAAAGAGTCCCGCGGGCACTGCTGGTCCCATACAAAATCGAAGTAATCCCCGCCGATTTCGTCGCAGCTCAGGGTTCTGCCGGCAACCTCCAAGCCCTCGATGTACGGCGCCTCCTCGGGGAGAAGACTCCTCTGAACTTCGGCGGCCAGGGCTATAGACCGTTTCTGCAGGGTCAGGTCGGTCACAAAAAGCATGCTGTCGATGACGGTGCCGCGGTTATCCCGCAGGCGGTTGCCGTGGATGAGCACCGGTATCTTGTGGCGGTTCAGCGTTATGAGGCTTCCCTCGAGCTCCGTGAAGTCCCCTGCAAAAAGGTTCTCCCGGTTCATCATCAGGAATTGGCGGTAATCCTCATCGACGAACTGCAGCAGGCTCCGGCCGACGATTTCCTCGCGGCCGGCAGCGACCATGCGGCAGAAGGCCTGGTTGACATCGGTCACGACGAACTCGCTGTCCATCAGGAGAAAGCCTTCGTCGGTGGTCTGGATGATGCGCCGGTACTTTTCTTCGGTTTCATGGCGCTGCGCTTCGGCCCTGAGCCGTTGGAGTTCAGCAGAGGCCCGGGCTGCAAAAATCTGAAAAATGGTCCGGGCGCGCGGCTCTTCCGGCATGGGGCGCACATCCATGACGGCCAGGTTGCCGATGACGCGGCCGTCGCGGTCCAGGAGAGGCGCTCCCAGGTAGCTGGCGGCATTAATGGTTTTCAGGGCTGCATTTCCAGGAAACAGTCGGATCATATGGTCGGGGTAGTGCACGATTCCTGATTGCAAGACGACGGTCTCGCATGGGGTTCCGGCAATGTCGATCAGAAAATCCCTGGTCAGTTTCCCGTCGGCCCAGTAGGCCAGTGCGCGCAGCTGGCGGGTGTCCTCGAGGTATTCCGTAACCCAGGCGCTGTGGGTGTTCAACACCCTCGCGAGATTGGCCACCAGGGCGTCGAAAAAGCGCCCGCCGGTCGTGGTGGCCGTGCCCTCCAGGATGGAGCGCAGGGCCGTGTTCTCGTCGGCGATTCGCGATTGAATCGGGTGGGAGGCGTGCATGGCGGCGGAAGTCTCTATCCGGGTGTTGAAAAAGCGCGCCCGAGGCGGGGATCCGGCATTACGCGGCTTTTGTAAATGATCACATATGGTGGCATATGCTGCGCCTTTCAAAACGCCGCACGCCTTGGCACGGCGGATGATAATGCATTACGGTTCCTCACCCGTTCAGGCCTCTAAAGAGCGGGGGCATACCCTCTTGGGGGTAAGCCCCCGGTGCTGCCGATCAACTGCTTGCTGTGGACGATCATCAACCTCTGCTCAGTGGCCAGAGTGCTCATGGCCGTGATGAGATGATTCAGGCCCGTGTTTGTCCCCATGAGGATGCTCGTGATGGTGTTCACTCGCATGCGAATGATCGTGTCCATGGCTGTGATGTTTGTGATGGGGAGAATGCTCGTGGGAATGCTCATGATGAGCATGTTCGTGATCATGGTGCTGTTTGTGTTCGTGTTTCCCGTTCATAATCGATTCTCCTTTTCGCTGGTATCCGAAAAGCCCGATAGGGAGCCCTTCTTCGTAATTAGTTAAGCGCTGTAGACCGATCTGTCAATCGGCTCGAGACGCCGGGAAATAGTGCACCGAGAGGTGTTCCGGAAGAGGTTTTGCCAATGCTTGACAAGCCAGGTATGAAATCATAGCTTTTCAGCCAAGGATCACGGGAGACCATGATCCTAAGGAAGAGGGTGGGGGCTGATGCCAAAAAGGTGGCTCAACGGCTATCTTACGTGGGTACAGCTTAAAACCCATCCGATTCCTGAAGTTGCAGTACCGGGGCAACCCTGGATATGTTTCCGGGGTTGCCCCTTTTTTCCGCAAGATGGCCCTCCTGATGCCACATGCTATTTCAACCCATTGTTTTCGGTTGAATAATGGTTATATTACAGTGAGTTTCCATCAATTGTGGAGGTTAAGATGAGAGTGCAAAAAACCGACATCTTCCGCAAAAATGCAATAGATCCGTTAGAGGATGCTGACGAGGCGCTTGATGAAGGGTCCGAGATGTCGAGCTTTGCCAAATCGAAGGTGGAGTGCATTTGCCCTGGCTGCGGTAAAATGCACATCATGAAGATGCGATGGATTGGCAGGGGCGTTCCTCGCAAATTCTGCCAGAGCTGCCGAGATCGCGAAACCCCTCTTGACGATGAGATTTAGAATGTGTCCTTTCAACTGCGGTTCAGCTCGGACTTGATGGCGACGGCCATCTTGTGAACGGTGTATGGCTTTTTAAGGTAGCGGCCCGCTCCCAGGCGCTGGGCGATTTGGACCCGGTCCGTTTCCGCGTACCCGCTGGTGATGATAGCCTTCTGGTGGGGGTGCAATTTCTTCACCCGATGGTAGGTTTCAAGGCCGTCGATGCCGGGGTCCATGATCATGTCCAGGATCAGGAGATCCGCCCGTTCGGATTTCAGCAACTCGACCGCCTGTTCACCGCTTTCCACGGACTTGGCAACATAGCCGAGTTGTTCGATGATCTTTGCCGCAATCTCCCGCTGCTCTTTCATGTCGTCGACCACCAGCACGGTTTCACCCGCTCCCTTGAAAGAGTCCAGGGAATTCGCCTGGGCCGGCTTCAGCGATTCCTCGCGTGTGGCCGGCAGGAACGCGGTGACCTCGGTGCCGCGGCCTTCGACGCTCTGGACATCGATGTACCCGTGATGGTCGTGCACCGTTCCCCACACCACCGCCATGCCTAAACCGGTTCCGCTGCGGCCCATTTTTTTCTTGGTGAAGAACGGCTCGAAAATCCGATGGAGGTCCTCGAAGGGGATGCCCACGCCGGTGTCCGAAACTCGCAGGACCGCATAATCGCCTTCCCGCACCTCCTTGCCCTTCAAGGATCTATCCAGGTGACGGTTTTCGGTGGCGATGACGATCTTTCCGCCGTTGGCCATCGCCTCGGCGGCGTTGGACACCAGGTTCATGAGCGTTTTCGACAGGTGGACCGGGGACCCCATGATGTTGAGCAGTTCAGGTTCCAGTCGGACTTCGACCTCGACACGAGGGTGCAGGGCTCTCAAGCGCTGGCATTCCGGGCTGATGAGGTATTCTCCAACGAGGTCGTTGAGGTTAACCACTTCCAGGGTCATTCCCCCCTTGCGGGCAAGGGTGAGCAGGTCCTGAACGATGGCGGCGGCCTTCTTGCCGGATTCTTGAATGACTTCGATCGGCCTGCGCAGAGGGCTTTCCCGGGGAAGGTCCATCAGCAGCAGGTCCGGATAGCTCACAATTCCCGAAAGCACGTTGTTGAGGTCATGGGCAACGCCGCCGGCCAAGGTCCCCAGGGCCTCCATTTTCTTGGAGCGGGCCAGGCTCTCCAAGAGCTCCCTCTTTTCTTTTTCAGCTTTGCGTCGCTCGGTGATGTCGCGGGTCACCCCCAGGACGCCGATGGGCACGCCGTCTTCGCCCAGCAGAAAAGAGGCGGTCGTCTCCGACCAGACGGAAGAGCCGTCCCTGCGGAGCAATTCGAGTTCCAGGGTCGATGACCTGACAAACGATCCGGACTCTCGGCCCACCTCGTATTGGCGGTTGGTCTCCTCGATCACCCGGGTCAGCGAAGCCGGTGCCAGCAGGTCATCAAGCTTGAGTTTTAAGTACTCATGCGGAGTCCACCCCTGCAGCCGCTCGATAGACGGGCTGACGAAGGTAAAAGCAAACTTCAAGTCCATCATCCAGATCACGTCCTGGATGTTTTCAGCCAGCAGGCGATATTTATTTTCGCTCTGGCGCAGGGCGCGCTCCGAATTCATGCGGACGACGATTTCCTGTTTCAGCTTCTCGCGTGTCCGCAGCAGGTCTGCCCGCTCTTCTCTAAATGCATTCGTGGCCGCTTCGGATTTTTTGTTAAGGGCCTGCAACCCATTGACGAGCACGGCCACAAATACGGCCAAAACCGCATTCAGGAATAGAAAGTTGGCGCAGGCCGCGACCGCACGGGTAAACGTCATTGGCTCCTGCGGCTCTGCTGCCATCCCGGCCGCAGCCAGGGCGGCAAGGACCGTCAGAGCCAGGGCGTTCAACAGCGTAGCCAGCAACGCCGCCCGCAGCCCCAGAAAGACACCGGACATCACGGCAAAACAGAACAGCCAGGCCGGTCCGCCGCTCAGAAAACCCGCTTGGCCGATGACGAACACACCGACCAGAAACGTGATCAGCAATACCCCTGCGGCTCTTCGTTCCGCTTTGATTTGGGGCATCGCCAGCAGGCAGGCGTTGGCCAGGAAAGCGAAAATATCGACGACGGCCAAAGGCCACAGCCCTTCGCTGAAGGCCATGTAAACTGCCGGAACCAGGGCGATCAAGGACAAGCCAGTACCCGCCGCAAGCACCGAATGCAGGATCCGTTCACGCCAGTAGGCTAGGCCATCCTGGGTCGGGTCGCGGTGGCAGGAGCAGGACAGGTTTTCGAAGAATTTTCCCGCGGCGGCGGGCCATTTCCTCAAATTCACGTGCAACCTTCATAAATCATGTGCCATTTTAGCTAACTGGCGTTGCTGCGGACGGCGTCCCCCTGGCAAGATAAAGCACATCCGTTTTTATATCGGCACAACCATCGATTGACTTTAGCGTTTTTTTGCAGAATGAAGGCACGCCTAAATATCAAAAAGTAAAACCGGCGGATTGACATGATCCATCTCGGGCGGTATGGCAGTCAAAAACATTCTGATGCGAGGAGACCGTCCGTGATGACCGCAACGAGATCTCTGGCCTTGGCGGTATTGGCCCTGGTTGTGCTCCCAGCACCCCTTCCGGCTGCTGAGATTTACCTGAAAAACGGCAATCACCTGTCGGGGGCCATCGTTTCCATGCGTGAAGGCAAGCTCGTTCTGGAGACGGATTTTGCCGGACGGCTGACCGTCGATTGGACTCACGTTGAACGGCTTTCCACGGATGCGCCGCTCACCGTTGTCCTGGAGGAAGGGTCGACTCTAGAGGGGATCTCACAACCTTCCGCAGCACCGAACCGGTTGCTGCTGAACGGGGTATCGATTCCGGGTCCCTTGATGCTTGAGCTTTCCAAGATAAAGGCCATCAATCCCCCGGAGGAACGGCCGATCAACCTCAACGGCCGCATCAATGTGGGGCTCAACAAAGCCAGCGGCAACACCGACCTGGAAAACGCCCACATCGATGCGGAGCTCCTTGTCCGCACGGTCAGCCACCGGGTGACCCTGGGAGGAGCCTACAACCGCGCATCGGAGGACAACCATAAGACCGAAAACAACGCCATGGGCCGTCTGAAGCATGACTACTTTCTGACCCGGGAGCTGTACTGGTATTTGAGTGGCATGGCTGAAAGAGATGATTTCAAGGAAATCAGCCTTCGGACGACTCTCGGCCCCGGCTTCGGGTACCAGTTTTTTGAAAGCGAACGCATGAATCTTTCGGTTGAGGCCGGCCCGAGCTATGTCTACACGAACTTCAACCACGGCGGTCAGGACGATTCGCAGTCCGGCCGCTGGGCGGTCAGGTTCGACCGCTTTTTCTTCGGGACGCTTTTCCAGTATTACTTCACTAATGAAGGATTCGTCAGCGCATCCGACACGAGCGATGTGTTCATGTTCACCCGCACCGGCCTGCGGTTTCCCATCCGCGGTGGTTTGTTTTTAAATGCCGGCTTCGAGTGGGACTGGGACAACACGCCCGCCGAGGACGCCGACAAATCCGACTACCGCTACATCCTGTCCATCGGCTATGGCTTCTGAAAATGAAATGGCCGGCAGGCTGAACCGCTCTTCGGCCTGCCGGCCTTTTCCGACGGGGATGGGTGAAGCGCGCGATGAGAGACCATGCGTGCCGTTGCTTCCGGCCCGTGGCGGAAAGCATCATTCGGCAAACGGCTCGGTTTCTTTATCCGTCGATGCTTCCACGCGCTGCAGGGTTTCCCCGATTTTCGTCAGAGGCAGCCAATCCACCTTGCCGGTACCCAGGTCATAGATCGCACCGACCACCTGGACCCTGCCCGTCTTGACGAGGCTGCGCACGGCCGGGCTCTTCATGAAGAGGTCTTCTACCCCCTGCCACACGTTTTCCTCGATTGCGAAGGGTACGATGGCCTCCCCGTGCACGTCCTTGTGCCGGTCCATGGCGCGTTTGACCGCCGGGATGATGTTGTCGACCAGGGGTGGAATGTTGCGCTCCAGTTTGTGGCCGTGACCGCCCACCGCTTGGGAGACCGCCGTGACGGCCCCGCAGCGGGTGTGGCCCAGGATGACGAGCACGGGCGTTTTCACGTGGGCCAGCCCGTACTCGATGGAGCCGATTTCATCCGTGTCGCAGACGTTGCCCGCCACGCGGACCACGAAAAGGTCCATTATGCCGGCGTCGAAGATCAGCTCCACCGGGACCCGGGAGTCGGAGCATGAAAGCACGGTCGCGTAGGCATAATTGCCCTGGTCCGACTTTCCGGCCAAGCCGATGCGGGCCGGGTCGGAATGCAGGTGTGCCGACTTTCCGGAGGAAAATCGTTCGTTTCCGGCCTTCAGCATCTGTAGAATTTCATTCGGAGTGGCTTTGGCCGAAAACTCGGAACCGAAAGGTGCCGGGGCAGGCTTGCCGAAGATCAGAAAGCCGACGAGAAAAACGCCTACCAGGGTTACCAACACCAACAAGACATTTGCCAGCGCAGATCTGTTGTTCGCCATGCTCAAGCTCCTTCGGTGGTTACCGAGTAGTTTGTTTTTCTGTTTAAAACACGGGGGGGTAGTTTAGTCAAGCATTCCCGGAAGATAGACGGGTGGGGAATCAACTGCCGAGAGCAGCGCAACGCAGGCGATCGTCGGGGCTTTACGGGTAATCCGCGATCGGCCGGCGCTTGCCCCTGCGTTGTCAATGCGCAACTGTGTATTACCCTTGCTTGTCAGGATCACCACAGCTAATGAGAGGATCACCTCAGATGAAGCGTGCGACGGCAGCGCTGTTTCTCTTCATAGGCCTCTTGCACGCCGCCGGTGCGGCAGATGCCGTACCTCCGGCCGCTCTCCCCGATCAGGCCACCCTGCGGCGTTGGGTGGCGGAGATGAAAGCCTCCTCCCGCGGCCCGTTCAAACAGATCCGCTGGTTCTGCAACGACGGCACCGTCCATCCGCCGGGAGAATACGCATGCCGTGACCGCGGCGGCGGCATTCAGCACGGCGAGTTTAGCGAGCGCATGTTGCAGCTGCGTGAAAATGGGTATTGGGTTGCCAACCTTTTTGCCGGAATACGTCCGGATGATCTTCTCCGACGGCCGGGTGCGGAGGTTGCGATCGCGCAGATGGTGCTCGATCAGTACCTGGTGAGCACCGATGACGGCTGGATCTTTCGCAAGGCCCAGTATTACCGCGGTGCTTTGCAGCCCGAGGACGAAAACAAGGGCGGGCGCGAGCTGCTGCGCGCCATGGCGGCCGAGCCTGACTGGCAAACCACCCGCTTCACGCTGCTGCGGGAGGCGGTGCGGTTTTTTCCCCACGGGCTGCGAATGACGCCGATCAGCCAGATGCGCCAGCTCTCGCGTACACTTGCCGAAGCCGACCCGGCCTTCGAGCCGCTACGGTCGAAAATTCACGTGCGGCCGGATGCCGGGGATGCCGAACGGGTGCGGCGATACGCCGCGCAAAAGAGCAAGAAGGAGCTGGCCGCCGACTACGAGAAGATGGCGGTCTTTATCAGCGAGGTCTATCATCCCCGCAACGGCCGCACAGAGCTTCTGGCGCTGGACACCAAGGGCATGTCCCCGGCGCTGTCCCGGCAGATCCGCGAGGCGGCCGGCCGGCTGGGCGTCGAGCAGGATCCGGCCGTACGGTTCCAGACCGGCAGCCGGTTGCTTGCCGCGATGCGCGAGCAGCTGGGATCGGCCGGCAGCCGCCAGCAGACGCTGGCGCTGCTCGATGCCGGCCTCGCCTTGGAGCGGGACCTTTTCGCTACGGCCAACGCCCTGCTCGACCGGCTGCCGCACGCTTCACGCCTCGAGCGTGTCAAATGGTTGAAGGCGGCTGGCGACGGGCTCTTCGGCATCGGCTTCATTTCCGGCCGCCAGCATGAGGCCCTGCTTTCGGTCTTCGACGGCATCTCCGGTTCAGTGTCGGAACTCGCCGATTACAAGGCGGCACTGGATTATGCCGCCCGGGTGCCCGGCTGGGCGGACCGGACCCTGAAGTTTCACTTCACCCGCGCCGTCGATAAGCTGTCGGTACTGGAGCCGTTGACCGGCACCTACGTTCACGACCGTCTGCGCGGAAGCCTGCTGATCGCCTATTCGGTTATCCTCCACAGCCTGCTTGCGGACGCAAACGGGCAAATGGGAATCGCCCATCGCTTGATGGAAAGCAGTGTTGACAGCGGCTTGACCGGACTGAACCCCGGGATCGCCAGGGGGCTGCTCATGGTGGCCCGGCCCGGTGACGACCCGAACCGCTTTTTGCGCAACGGCATCTACGTTCTACCCGCGACCCTCGAAGACCTGCCGCCGGTGGCCGGGATCATCACGGCAGACAAGGGCAACATGCTCTCCCACGTACAGCTTCTGGCCCGAAACCTCGGCATTCCCAACGTCGCCGTCGACCCGGAACTGCTGCCGCGGGTCAGCGCGCTGGAAGGACGGCGTGTCGTTCTGGCGGTGAGCCCGGGGGGCGTCGTGCGCATTGTCGCCGACGGGCCCGACTGGGACGAAGTCTTCGCGCGGGAATCCAAAGAGACCGGGGTGCTCATCCGGCCGGACCTCGAAAAGCTGGATCTCTCCAACCGGCGCTTGGTACCGCTCACGGAGGTACGCGCAACGGACTCGGGCCGGATCTGCGGCCCCAAGGCGGCCAACCTGGGTGAACTCAAGTATCACTTCCCCGAGGCCGTCACCGAGGGCGTGGTGATTCCCTTCGCGTTGTTCAAGTCCGTTCTCGACCAACCGCTGGAATCCGGAGGGCCGACGATTTTCCAGTGGATGCAGGATCAATATGCGCTGATCCGCAGTCTCGCCGCGGACCCGGACCGTCAGCGCCAGGTTTCATGGCAGTTTCTCGAGCGCATGCGCAGCCGCATGGCGCGGGCCGAACTGGGCGAGGATCTCATCCGGGCCCTGCGGGCCGGCATGGAGGAGGCTTTCGGACCCAACGGCAGCTACGGCGTGTTCGTGCGCAGCGACACCAACGTGGAGGACCTGCCTGGGTTCAGTGGCGCGGGGCTCAATCTGACCGTCATGAACGTGGTGGGGTTTGACCGGGTGGTGGAGGCCATCCGCCAGGTTTGGGCCTCGCCCTTCACGGAGCGCGCCTTCCAGTGGCGCCAGTCCTTGATGGAAAAACCCGAGCACGTCTACGTCTCGATCCTGTTGCTCAAGAGTGTGCCCTCCGAGAAGTCCGGCGTCATGGTCACCGCTGATGTCGAAAGCGGCCGGCCGGGGCGGCTTTCAGTGGCCGTGAGCGAGGGCGTGAGCGGCGCCGTATCCGGGCAGACCGCCGAAGAGCTGCGGATCGATCCCGTCCGCGGGAAGATTCTGCTGCTTGCGCAGGCGACCGAACCTCTGAAATCGGTTCTGCAGCGTGAAGGTGGGATGGCTCGGGTGCCGGCTTCCGGCACGGAGGCGGTGTTGAGCCGGGCGGAAATCGGGCACCTCATGGAGCTGGCCGCAGCGCTGCCGCAGCGCTTCCCGCCTATCCGGGACGCCCAGGGCCGACCGGCTCCGGCCGACGTGGAGTTCGGGTTCGTCCGGGGCCGTCTGGTGCTTTTCCAGGTCAGGCCCTTCCTCGAGAGCACCCGGGCCCGACAGAGCGCTTTCCTCAACCGTCTCGAGGAGGCGGCGAGGCCGCCGGCGTTGCGAACCGTTGATCTGAATGAAATTCCCGGGAGGCCCGGCTGATGGCCGCACGGTTGCAGCCCGGGTTCGCGCTGGCGCTGCTTATATGGGCGGCAAGCGCTCAGGCCTATCCATTGGGCGGCTACCCGGCCACGGGGATCCTGCGGCTGGAAGCCTACCGCCTGGCCCAGCAGGGGAAGGTCAGGGGGCCGCAGCAGCCGAAGGGTGCCCTGCTGAGCTTGGATCAGACGGACATCCGCCTCGCCCGGCGGCCGCTCCTGGAGTTGCCCGCCTCCGACCCCCGGCTGAACGCGGAGCTGACGTCGTTTCTCGGCGAGGAGGCCGATCGCTATGGAATAGCCGTAGTGGATGTGTCCGATCCCGAAAACCCACGGTACGGCGAGATCCGGGGAAGCTACCGCGCCAACCCGGGCAGCGTGGGCAAGCTCATGGTTGCGATAGCCGTGTTTCAAGCACTGGCGGATCTCTACCCGGATGACGTCGCAGCGCGTCTGGCCGTGCTGAAGAATTCCATGGTCACGGCGGACGAGTTCATCCTCACCGACGGCCACGAGGTCCCGATTTGGGACACGGGCAACCCCGCCATCCAGTACCGGCGCCTCCAGATCGGCGACCGCGCCAACCTTTGGGCCTATCTGGACTGGATGCTGTCGGCGAGTTCCAACGCCGCCGCCAGCATGGTAATGCGCGAACTCATGCTGATCGTCCGCTTCGGCCGGGGATATCCCGTTGAACCCGAGCAAGCCAGGGCCTTCTTCAAGAAAACACCCAAGCAGGAACTCGCCGATCTGCTGTCCCGATCGCTGGTGGAGCCCGTGGGCCGCAACGGCCTCAACACCGAGGAACTGCGCCAGGGCTCATTTTTCACTGCGCGAGGCAAGCAGATCGTTCCCGGAACGAGCAGCCATGCCACCCCCCGCGAGCTCATGCGGTTTCTGGTGCGGTTGGAGCAGGGGCGGATCGTCGACGAGGCCTCCAGCCGGGAGATCAAGCGGCTGCTTTACATGACTCAGCGCCGGATCCGCTTCGCCTCCTCGCCGGCATTGTATGACGCCGCCGTGTATTTCAAGTCCGGCTCCCTGTTCCGGTGCGAGCCCGAGCCCGGATATACCTGCCGCCAATACCAGGGCAACGTCGAGAACATGATGAACTCGGCTGCAATTGTTGAGGCGCCGGCAGGAAACCACCGGCTGCACTACCTGGTGACGGTGATGTCGAACGTGCTGCGCAGGAACTCGGCGGTGGAGCACCAGACCTTCGCCACCCGCCTGCACCGGTTGATCGAGGGGTACCACGGAGGAGCGCTGAACAAGCGGTGAGGAGGTCGCAGGAAGCCCGATATCTGCAACCTGCTTTTTAGGATGTCCTTATTCGGAGGAGCCGGGAGACGTAGGCGGAAGCTTGCTTGGATCGCGGCGGGGTTCGGAGGCGGGGACTGTGGGATCGGGCACCCTTGGCGTCATCAACCCCGGACGGCAGATGAGGTGGTCCATGGCGACGATCAGCTCGCTCAGCCATCTTCCGCCTTCAGGGTTGTAGGCCAGGGCAACGGCGATGTAGCGATGGCCCTCGTGCTCGATCAGCGCGCTGTCGGAGTGGAAGTCCTGCCAGGTGCCGGACTTGCGGTAGATAGTCGAATCCGGATGCAGCGTCTTGAGACCCTTGACGAACTTGTGCTGGATCTCGGGCTTGCCCAGAATCTCCTTCATCGTGCGGCTGTGTTCCGGCGAGACCAACTGCCCGGTTTCGAGCAGGTAATAGAAACGTGCGACCTGAAGAGCAGTGGCGCCGTGCGAGAGATGGTGCAGCGGGTCCCGCCGGCGTGCGGACGACTTGCTGTATTCCTTGCCCACCCACAAGCCGCCGTTGGTATCCGGGTCGTAGAGCCGATAGCGGGGGGATTGCAGGACTTCCAGCAGGAAGTCTTGCCCGACCCGGTTCAGCATTTCGGTGGCCGCGTCGTTGGACGAGCGCCGGATCATCTGAGTCAGCTTCTCCAGGGTGGCAGCGTCCAGCTCCATCTCGCCGCGGCCGATGCGTTCGAAGGCCCCCAGGAGGATGGCGATTTTCGGCAGGCTGGCGGCATACATCATGTGATCGGGGTTGGCATATGCCAGACGCGGGCAATCGGGGTCGGTGATGTCCACCAGAACCACGCTGAGATTGCGGTTCCGGACGGCCTCATTCAGTCGCAGGGATGTGATGCAGTCCTCGAGGCCCTTCTGCAGGACCGGGTCGCAGGACGCCGGCAGAAAGGGCTGGGTTTGAGCGCCCCCGAATAGGCTGGCAGCCTCTAACAGCATGAAAAACGCCGTGAAAACGGCCCAAAAATATCGCATACTTAAAATCCTATTACCAAAGCAGGATATATTTCAAGTGAAAAATGGATCGGCACAACCCTTGAACGAATGCCAGGCTCGCTTTCCATTGCTGCGCACCGTTGGCTTGAGATCCGGCCTTTTATCGCTTAATTTTTTTCTAATTATTCTGGCGCTCTATCAGCTTAAACCGGCCAGCCGGTCGCTTTTTATCGAGTCCCTCGGCGCCACGCAGCTCCCCTTCGTGTGGATTGCAACGGCCTTGGTGATGGGTGTTTTCATCGGCTTTTACCATCGCTGGGTCCAACGCTACAGTCGAGTTCGCGTCGTGCGTGCCAGTTGTCTGACGATTGCAGGCATTCTATCGGCCTTTCGATGGTTTTCAGCGAATCCCGGCCCCCTCGAGTCGACCTGCCTGTTTGTATTCACGGACATCCTCGGAGTGGTGTTGGTGGAACAGTTCTGGAGCCTGACCAACTCGATCTACACCACGCCGGAGGGCCGGGGATGGTACGGGGTGGTGGGAACCGGCGGACTCGTCGGTGGGATGGTCGGCGGGTGGCTGGCGGCGCTCCTGCTCAAGCATACGGCCCTGAAGACACCGGATCTGCTGCTGACGGCGGCGGGGATCATCGTGCTTATTTATTTTCTGACCTGGTACATGAGCCGCTCCGGCATGTACTGCGAGATCGATGAAGCGGCACGGCCCTCTGACGCCCCTGCTCCCCGTGGATGGCGGATTCTCGGCCACAGTCGGTACCTGCTCATGATTGCGGCATTGCTCCTGTTGGCGCAGTTGGCCTCGCCATTGGTGGAATACCAGTTTCTTAACTCGGTGGAGGCAGCTTTCACGGAGCGCGAGGCGCGCACGGGCTTCCTGGGTGAATTCTACAGCCTGCTGGGGTTGATCTCGGTGGCGGTCAACGTGGTGGCAACCCCCGTTGTCCATCGCGTTTTCGGGCCGATCGCCGGGCTGATGGTCCAACCGTTGTTGATGGGGGTCTGTTCGTGGGGCTTCCTGCTGACGCCGACGCTTTTCTTCGGCGGAGCCACCCGCATCAGCGACCGGGCCCTGTCCTACTCCATCAACCGGGCCTCCAAGGAGCTGCTTTACGTCCCCGTGGAGCCGGTGGTCATCTACCAGGCCAAGGCCTGGATCGACATGTTCGGCTATCGTGTGTTCAAGATAGCGGGCTCCGTGCTCATTTTGCTTTTCACCCAGTGGCTGCCGTTTCGCCTGGGGGTTGGCCAGCTGAGTTGGTTCACCATCTGCATCTGCGCGGTTTGGATCGGCATGATCATCGCCATCCGCCGCCGGTACCACCTGGTGCATCGGGCGGGGCGATAGAGCGGAAGACAGAGTGAGTGGAAATAGGCCGGCAGGGCGAGGCGCGGTTTGAGCCGGAAGGCTTAGTGGGCTTTGGGGTCCGGTCGTGATTCGTGATAAAAACAAGAAGGGGTCGGGTATCAGGCTTGAATGATGGTGGGCTTTGCTGTATGCAGGCATCCACCGCATCAACGCTTGGCGGTCTCAGGAGGTTTTCCATCATATTCAAGCAGCCAGAAACAGACACCCGTTGTAATGGCGATGGTCGCAATCCGACAAGGAGCTATCCTCCGCTTTTTGATCTCTTCCCCATGAAAGCGTCACTGCCGTCATGAATCCTGCCGGGCCTTCGATGTCTCAGGACGTCCCGCCGGCCGGGGACCCTGCCACGGGCATCTACTTCATCGCCATCTCCCAGTTCGGGATTGCCTTTTCTTTCAACTGCATCATGTCCTTCATGCCCTTCTACATTCTGAAGGTCAGCGCCTACGGGATGCAGGAGACGATGCTCTGGCTCGGCTTGATCATGGGGGCCACGTCCATGGTCGCCGCCCTTGCGGCTCCCTTCTGGGGAAGCCTCACCGCGCGCATCCGCCCGAAGCTGCTTTTTGAGATCGGAATTTTCTGCAACGGGGTCATCTTTTTCATCATGGGGTTTGTCGAAAGCCTGCCCTTGCTTCTCACCCTCAGGCTTATCCAAGGAGCGCTCGGCGGGGTCTCCACCATCGGGCTCGTGCTGATCACCGCCTCCGCCCCGAAGGACAGACTCCCCAAATACCTGAGCCTCTTCCAGAACTCCATGACGGCGGGGCAGCTCATCGGGCCGCCCCTGGGCGCTTATGCCGTAACGCTCTTCGGTTACCACTCCCCATTCATCATCGCCCTGGTCGTGGTCTTTTTCTCTCTGGCATATTGCCACAGCCATGTGCGGGACATCACCGCTCAGCATAACCGTCCCAGGCCGGGGAAGCCGCGCACGGGAGGGATCCTGTGGGGCTGGGGGCTCACCATCGTCGGGACGATCCATCTCATGTTTCTCCCAAGCATCCTGCCACACATTCTGGAGGGCTTCCAACTTACGGAACAGGCGGCCCTCACCACGGCCGGAACCATCATGATGGCGTATATGGCCACGGCGTTTCTCGGCAATTACCTGCTGGTCAGCCTCTCGTCCCGATTGGGGCTGATCCGTCTGATCATCATCGCCTGCCTGTCGGCCGCAGCGCTTCAGGGTCTGCTTTATTTCAGCACCGGCGTTTACAGCTTCACCCTGATCCGCATGCTCCAGACGGGCATGATCGCGGCCGTCATCCCGCTCGTCATGTCAACCGTTGCCGGCGAAGGAGGGGGAGGGACCACCCTCGGGTTTCTCAATTCCGGGCGCTTTGTGGGAAACGCCCTGGGTCCCATGATGGCCACCACCATCCTGTCGCATTTCGGCCTGCTGACCCTCTACCTGACGATCGCAGGCCTCACCCTGGCCATGCTCTTGGCTTTCCTGGCATCGCGGCGAACGTAGGCGACCCTTGGTTTCGGTTTTAAGACATCGAGATGTAGAGTATGGAAGGGGAGCGCAGAGGATCTTATTTTCTCATTTGAAAGTAAACCTCCTCCCTCAACGTATCCGCAATTGCATGCGACAATCGTCATGAAGGACAAATAGAATGCAGCTGTTTCAATACGGGCAGGCGGAAATCGAATATTTAACACGTCGCGACCGAAAGCTTGGAAGGGCCATCGGCCATATCGGCATGATCGAGCGGCCGGTTACGCCCGATTTGTTTACGGCTCTTGTCCGGAGCGTTGTGGCACAGCAGATTTCCAGCAAGGCCGCCGAGACCGTATGGGGCAAGCTATGCGAAAGACTTTTGGACATTACGCCCCGCAAGGTTGCCGGCACGGATGTTTCCGATATTCAAAAATGCGGCCTGTCGATGCGCAAGGCAAGATATATCAAGGGAATCGGCGAGGCTGCCATCTGCGGCGAATTGGATTTTCCGGAATTAAGAGAAATGCCCGATGATGAGATTATCGAGAAATTGTCGTCCTTGCATGGCATCGGTGTCTGGACCGCCCAAATGCTGTTGATTTTCTCACTTTGCCGACCGGATGTCGTAAGCTGGGGGGATTTAGCCATACGGCGCGGCATGATGAATTTGTATGGATTAAAAGAACTTTCTAAAGGACAATTTGATCGGTTTCGTAAAAGGTACTCACCTTGCGGTTCAGTTGCATCTCTATACTTGTGGGCTTTGTCGGTTAAGCCGCGGGGCAAGGGTGGGGGCATCGGCAATGCCCTGCGATAGAAAGTGCCCCATGCCCCAAAAAGCAAAAAGCCAGCCGCTATCCGCCGGCCAGCTTCGCCGCAAGCCCCCTCTTTTTCAGCTCCGCCAGAATGGTCTCCCGGTGCTCGCCCTGGATCAGGATCTCTCCGTCTTTCACCGAACCGCCCGTGCCGCAGCGTCGTTTCAGTTCGGCCGCGAGCTGTTTCAGTCCGGCATCGTCGAGTTGAAAGCCGCTTGCCACCGTCACCGTTTTCCCGCCCCGGCCTTTGACCTCGCGCCGGATGCGGATGACCCCGTCCGCCGGTGCAGGCGGTGCCTGTTTCTGTCGACAAGTGCAGGCCGCCGCCGGCTTTGCGCAGGAGGAGCAGATGCGCCCGGACTCCGTGGAATACACCCGCCTGGAATTATCCATTCATCTCTCCTATGATTTTTCTGCGATCGCTCAACTGCTTACCTCGGCCGCCCATCTGCCGCCGGATTCGGTCGAGGTCTTCGGCGGTCGGGGGGAAAGGGTAATTGCGCAGGTGCGGCCCGGGACGGGAGTTGGCAAACGGGCGGTTGCAGGCCACTTCGCCGTCGTACCCCGCGCACCCGCTGGTTCGAAAAGGCTCTCCGGATGCAACGATGCGGTCCATATCCGCTGCCGGCAGGCCGAAATCCATTATTCTGCTCTGGGCGTCAAAGGTAAACCCGTCAGCGCGGGCGATGTTTTGATCGATCAGGTAGCGTGCAAACTGGACATGCCGATAGCAGGCCATGGAGGGTCTGGGATGTTCGGCCAGCGGCGAGCCGTGCTCCGGGAAAAAAGAAAAAAGGTGAGTCCTGCCCCCCATGTCCCGGGCACGCTGAATGGCCGCGCACATTTCCTGTTCCGTCTCGCCCATGCCCACCATGAGGTGGACTCCGGCGTTGCCTTCCCCGAAAACGTCGACGGCACGCTGGAAGCACTCCCAATACACGTTCCACCGGTGCGGACCTTTCACCCCGCGGCCCCGATATCGGTCAAAAAGCGCCGGGGTCGCAAGGTCAACCGCCACCCCGATCTTGTCGGCCCCTGCCGCCTTGAATCTCTCCAGATCGCTGTCGTCCAACAGGGTGGGCGCGATCAGCACGGAAACCGGGATGTCGAAATTCGACCGCAGCCGGGTGCACACCGTCACCGTGTCCGCGACCGCCCGCCGGCGGGCGATCATGGAAATACAGATGCGCTTTACGGCTTCTTGCCGGCTGGAAATCCGATGGATGATGTCGGCAAGCGAGTAGGCCGGCCACTGTACGCGGATAAAGCTCCTGCCTTTGCCGGCGCCCGGACGCTGGGCCGACAAGCCGCAGTAGGCGCAGCGAGCGCGGCAGCCTTCCGGATAGGTCAAAAGCAGGTTGATGCAGTAAAGGCGTGCGCCACGAAAAAACACCCCGGGTTCGTAGCCGAGCGTCATGGCCGCCGCCAGGCTTATGCGCATGTCATCGGGGCTTCGAGAAACATGCCCTCCGCCATCCTCCATGGTTCTTTCTCCCTATCCCGCTCGATCTGAGGGCACCGAACAGCAGGTTCTCCGGTAGCGAATGTCGAGCCCGTAGGCCTGTGCCCGTTCGATGGCCTCATCCGCAGGCAGGGCCATCCGGTTCACGCCGGCATCGACCGCCAGGACGTCCAGCCGGTCGTTGCCTCTGGGCCGTGCACATCCCAGGCTGATGGGGGTGCGCGGCATGCGCAAACGTGTTATGGCAATCAGCTCGGCGACATCTTCGGCACGCGGTGGAGTCGCTCGCTGAACAGGTGTCCCCGGTATGCCCATCAGGGACAGGATGACGACCTGCTCGACCTTGAAGCGCGCCACGATGTCGAGTGCCTTTTGCTCGCCTCTCATCCGCCCGAAATCGATCCCGCACACGATGTGCGGCACGATGGGCAAGCCAGCCATCTGCAGTGCTTTTAAACCCTCTTCGATCCTCTCGACGCCGAACGGAACGTGGCAGATTCGTTGCAGCGTCTCGTCGTCGCCGATGACATCGACCATGGCCTGGTCCACTCCGGCCTGCTTCAAACCCGTGGCATCTTTTTCACTGATGAACCCCGCGTGCACGGAAAGGAACAAGCGGGTCTTTTCTTTGACGGCTCTTATGGCCGGCAGAAACGGTTCCCACGGCAGGCACCCGTCCCGGTTGCAGCCGCCGCTGATGAGAACCCCGCAGTTTCCCTGCTGCTCGAGGGCCAGACATGTTTCGACAAGCGCCTCCGGGCCGAGGACCGGAATCATGGATTCGAGCAGCTTGCCCTGACAATGGTCGCACATCAGATCGCATCGGGATCCAGTGATCGATAGGGCGGGAAACTTTCCGGACTGGCCGTTCTGAAAGAACATCCCAGGGAGGAAAAAAGTGATCCGTTTTCCCAGGTTGCTCCAACTGATGCGCCTGGCGTCCTCAAGCATGCGGGACAGGTTCGGCATAGTAGTCTCGATAGGCGATCCAGGAGGATTTGATAATCTGATCGAAACGGGTCCAGTTCGCTTCCATGAATCGGCGCCGGCGGCTTGCCCGCACCAGGGTTTCACCGAAAAGATCTCGCCATTCATCCTCATAGCGCTGCAGCAGACGGTGATCCTTCTCCCGCACGACGCGGGCCGCCCATTGCCCGGCCATTTTGCCGCACACCACGGCGCTGAAGATCCCGGCGCCCGTGATCGGATGGGTTTGTCCCGCGGCATCGCCGACCAGCAGAGTGTTGCCGAACACGGATGTCTGCGCCGGCTCAACCGGTATGAATCCGGTCTGGTAGCTGATCGCAGAGCCCTTGATTTTACCGTCGGCTTTCAGTCGCTCCAGAAAAAGCTGCAACAAGCGCCCGGGCGACGGGTCCGCATCGCGCAGCGGCTTGAAGCCCAGGCCGGCGTTCGCTTCCCGGCCTTTTGGGAAGAGCCAGCCATACCCCGCGCGAAATGCGGGTTCGAGGTAGACTTCGGTGGCGTCCATCGCCTGCGCCAGGGTGACCCGGGCCTGGACCGCCGGGATGAGGTTGCGCTGGACGAGGCCGGCCCACTTCGCAACCGTCGACCGCGGCCCGTCGGCCCCGATGATGACCTGGACCTTCAACAGCAGGCGGCGGCCCGTCTTGTGTTTGAGTTCCACGGTGTGGGCATCCCGGCGTGCGACGGCGGCGGTGGAAAGCAAAAAGCGCGCGCCGGCCTGTTCGGCGGACGCCGCCAGGCGCTGGTCGAATCGATCCCTGCGGATGGTGTAGCCCGGGGCCGGCATTTCCTCCGGCCGGCAGCCCGAAAGCAGGGTTTTCAGCGCGCGGATGGGCTGCACCAGAACATCGCGATCCAGCGGGACTTCGTTCAGCAGCATGGCCGGGATGTATTCGGCGCACTGCACCGGCACCCCGATCACCCGCCTTCGGTCCACCACGACTACACGGGCGCCTTCCCGGGCGGCCGCCAGGGCGGCCGACGATCCGGCCGGCCCGCCCCCCACGACAAGAATGTCGCAGTCCGATTGGGCTGCTTCACGGGCGGTTGCGCCGCACGGGTTACGGGTCATCGCTGCAGTTTCCGCTTTTGCGAGCCGATTCATCTTCCGGATATCACGAACCGGCTGACGGAGGCGCCCCCAAGGCGCCGAACACGCTTTTCAGCAGTTCGATGTTCAACGACGTCTGCTTGTCATAGCCGCCGGCATAAGCCTCGTGCGCCAGGTCCAACTCGTAGCAGGTCGTGTTGTTGATATCAAGGAGGATGCCGGGGACCCCGGCCCGCCGGAAGTCATCCGCATGTTTGACGTAGAAGGGCTGGCAACAGCACCCGATGAAGGCCGCCGCCCCTTCGGTTTTCATCCGCATCAGCTCACCCCAGAGGTCTTCGAAACTGACGACCGTGGCAACGCGCATGTTGCGCGCGCGGCCGGCGCGCCAGGCCGCGCCGGTGGTGCAGTCCTGCTGGTCGCACGCCCGGCAGTATTTGCGGTATCTCAGGTCGCAGCCGGTCGGCTTGGCGCAGTAGGGGAGCAGGAGGACCGACGGTTGCTGCTGCAGAATGTCCGCGAAGGAGCCGTTGGCGAGGTTGATCAGGTCGCACTGATCCAGCGGAATGCCGTATTCGGCGATGTCGGCTTTGCGGAAGATCTGATCGAGCGGTTTGACAAAATCTTCGAAGGACATCCCGGGAATGCAGAGCTTTTCTTCGTCGAAAAAGCGTTGGATGGTGCACCGGATCGACTCCCTGTCCAGCAGCGCCCCCCTTAATTCGGACTCGAGGTCATACAGCGCCCGTGCGGGGTACGAAAGAAAATCGCCGGTGATAAAGACTTCTTTAACCTGCTTCTGTCGCCGGTTGAGCGTGAGCGTGTAGCGCACCAGCCCGGCTTCGGATTTGAAGGCGGCATGCAGGGTGTCGCGGCGCTGGTAGACCGGCTGGACGTGGTCGATCCATTCCGGCGACCGGTAGTGCGGCAGCTTGCTGCGGAAGAGCGCCTCCTCCTCCGGCATCAGTCCGCCCGACATCAGCCGGATTCCCAGGCCCCGCTCGAAACCGCGGCGAACGGCGGTCTTGATGTCCTCCAGGCCCGGGGTCGATCCCAGCTCCCAGCGCAGGCAGGTCACGCGCTCCTTAACGGAGTCGATCTCCTTGGCCTTGAGTTTCTCGACGGGGATCCGCAGCGCCTTCAGCATGGTGTCCACATCGAAATCGACCAGCATCGTGCCCTGAAAAAGAAACGCGTCGTCGGATTCCGTGCCGCCGGTGCCGGAAATTTTCCTGCCGCCGATCTCGATGTCGTTGCGCGGGCGGAAATCGGCCTTGAGCCCCAGCAGGTCCAGGGCGGAGATGACCGGGAGGCACAGGGTCCGAAACAGGTTTACGTCGGGGATGGTGACGTTGAAAAAAGACTTGTCGCAAATCACTTCCCAGCCGAGCTGGTTTTCGTCGAAAAAAATGGCGCCGCCGCCGGTGTTGCGGCGGTTGATGTCGATGCCGTGTGCGCGACAGTAGTCGACGCGGATTTCCTCCTGAACGGACTGGTGGAAGCCCACCAGCACGCAGCGCGGCTTGAATTGCAGAAACCGGATCGTGTTGGGAGTGCGGCCCTTGCCCCGCAGTTCCAGCAGGGCGTCGTCCAGCGCCATGTTTTCAGCCGCCGTCATGGGCGGGGTGTCGAGAAGCCTCCAGTGCTGCATTCGGCAATTACGCTTTCTTCAAGGCGCGTCGCATCATCTGTACGATATCCAGCGCTTCGAGTTGGATCCTATTGCCTTGACGTAGCCCATCATCGTGCACACGCACTGCTGACAGGAGCTGACCAACGCCTGAACTCCCGTGGAAAGGACCTCATCGATCCCGTCCTTTTGGGAAAGCAGGGGATGTGGATTTTTAGACGTCGGGCGCGGGTCCCGGACCCCGCGTTGCGAATTTTTAACACAGCTCCCGAGCTTCTTCCAGCTCTTTGATTCGGTGCGGTATTCTGCGCGATGGTCAGGGCTGCTGTTTTGCGTGGTCCTTGACGGCCGATTCTTGACGCAGGGCTCAGGCGATCTTGTTCAACAGGCGCAAAAACCCATCCAGAATCGTGATGGGGTGCGGCGGACAGCCGGGGATGTAGAGGTCTACCGGAAGCGCGGAGGGCACACCGTTGTTCTGTTCGGGAAGACCGACGTAGGGTCCGCCCGAGATAGCGCAGGCGCCGACCGCCACGATGAGGCGTGGGGCCGGGACCGCCGCGTAGGTCTTTTGCAGGGCAAGCGCCATGTTCCGGGTCACCGGACCGCTCACCAGGAGCCCGTCGGCGTGCCGGGGGGAAGCCACGATCTGGATGCCGAAGCGGCCCAGATCGAATCCGATGGTGGTGAGCACGTTGATGTCCGCCTCACAGGCATTGCACCCGCCCGCACTGACCTGGCGGAATTTCAACGACCTTCCGAAAACCCGGAGCATCTTCTTATCGAGGGCCGCCGCCCGATTCAGAACGTCGCCTTCATGCAGGCAGAGATCCCGCCGCTCGCGCACCGCCAGTCGATGATCCGTGGTGAACATAATGGCTTGGTGCGGGCAGACCACGCCGCACTCGCCGCAGAAAAGGCAGCGCCCCAGGTCGATACGGCGCTTCCCATGCTCGTCCATGTCGATCGCCCCGGTCGGGCAGGCGGCCATGCAGGCGTGGCAACCATCCGGGCAGAGGGAGAAGCGAACCTGCGGCAGGCCCCGGAACCGGTCGGGAAGGGAGGGTGCTGCCTGGGGGTACGGAATCGTCCGGTATCCCTGATGCCATCTTGCTTTCAACACGTTCAGCATGCAAGCCTTCCTATCTAAAGGTCGTGGCCGCAGTAGGACAGGTTGAAGCTCTTGTTGCACAGCGGAAAGTCTGAAATCTGCTGATTCCGCAGCGCCACGGCCAAGCCAAACCAGTTGTGAAAGGACGGATCGACGACTTTGTAGTGGGCGAAACGGCCGGCCGGGTCCGTCAGGACCACGTGGCAGATCTCGCCCCGCCAGCCTTCCGTCAGGCTCACGACGATGGAATCAGGTTCCATCTCAGCCTCGGGGGGCAGGGGCGGCAAAGGGTCATCCGGCAGCGCCATCAAGTTATCCCAGATGAATTCGTATGAGCGCTGGATCTCCATCCAGCGCACCCAGGCGCGGGCAAACACGTCGCCCGTGTCCCAGGTCGACACCGGCACATGGGCGAAGCGGTACACGCCGAACGGGAAATCGGTACGCACGTCCTGTTCGAGGCCGCAGGCGCGGGCCGCGACACCGACCAGGCCCAGGGCGGCTGCGGCTTCGCGGTGCAGGGCGCCGGTGTGCTCGAAACGGGCCATGACCGAGGGTGTGTCCCACAGCAGGCTGACGGCGGCACGCACGTCGTGCATGGTCTGGTCGAGGTGCTCCGTGAGCCGTTGAATGCGCTGCCTGTCTGCATCGAACCGCACGGTCCCCGGCCGCACCATGCCGCGGCCGAAGCGGCTGCCGCAGAGGGCTGCGGTCATGTTGAGAAAATCCCCGCGCAGCCGGCCGCAGTAGGACAGGGTGGGCAGAAAGCCCACGTCGCCTGCGAGAGCGCCGAGATCCCCCGTGTGATTGGCCAGCCGCTCGAGCTCCAGCATAATGCCCCGCAGGATCTGGGCCTTGGCCGGGACTCTGATCCCCGCGAGCGCCTCCATCGCCATGCTGTAGGCGATGGCATGGCCGATCGTGGTGTCGCCGGCGAGGGTTTCCGCGCAGTGAATGGATCGCGCGTCGGGCCCGCCGATCAGCGCCCGTTCCACCCCCCGGTGCTGGTAGCCCAGGGAAATCTCCAGATGCAGGACATTCTCGCCATGGCACTGAAAGCGAAAATGGCCGGGCTCGATGACCCCGGCATGCACCGGTCCGACTGCCACTTCATGCACGTCCTCACCTTGCGCCCGGAAAAAATCCCAGTCAGCGGGCCGGATAGGGTCGCCGGGCCTGCGCTGCCAGGCATCCCGGTTCGGTGCATAAGATGCGTGAAAGCGAACGGGCTTGAGCCACGGGTGCCCCAGCGGGATAACCCCCCACTGCTCCGCGATTTCGCGCTCGAACCAGTGGGCTTTGGGACAGTCGGGGGTGAGGGCGGGGTAGGAGCCGCCCACATCGGCTGCGAAAACAGCCAGGGTGGCTGACAGCGGCTGGGACAGCACGGCCAGCAACCGCGCAGAACCATCGCCGCGCGGCGAGGCGAAATAGGCCGAGACCCGGGCTCCCGACGCGACCTGTGACAGGAATGTGTCCCGGAACCGGTCGAATGCCAGGACCGGCACGTCACGCAGCAGCGCCTTCACATTGGGATGCAATCTGAGAAAACGATCCGGAATTGGCTTTGCTTCCATCGGTGTCAGCCTCCGCTCAGCATCCGGGCCGCCTGGTGCAGAAGGTCCGAAACGGCTGTCGGCACCACGAGACCCAGCAGCAGGGAGATGAGGCCCAGGATCAGCGGCGATGCCAGGCTGAGCGGGTTCTCGGTCATTTTAAGACGCTGCGACCCGCCGAAGCCCATCTCGAGCATGGTCTTGCTCATGCCGATGAATATGACGGCCAGGAAAAACAGGAAAAGAACGGCTGCCACGAAGCGCCCCGTAGCAAAGGTTTCCACGAGGATCACCCATTTTCCAAAAAACACGCCGAAGGGCGGCGCGCCTGTGATGGCAAAGAGCCCGGCGATCCAGAGGCCTGCGGACACGGGCATCGCCTGAAGCATGCCGCGTACGCCGTCCTCGGTTTTGGTTCGGTAGGCCGCCAGGATGTTGCCGGCGACCAGAAAGAGCATGGACTTCACCACCGCACTGTTCACCACCTGCAGCATGGAGCCGAAAATCGCGGAGCCTCCCACGCCGATGCCGAAGGCGGCAATACCCATGTGCTCGACGGTCGAGTAGGCGAGCATGCGCTTATAATTGCCCTGTCCAAGGATGAACACCGCGGCCACCGCCATGGACAGCAGGCCGATGACCAGATACACGTCCTCGGTGAATCCGGACAAGCCGGCGGCGACCATGATCTGCTGCACCCGCATGAGCGCGAGAAAGGAGCAGTTGCACAACGCGCCGGAGAGGAGTGCTGAGACAAGCGACGGCGCCTCTGTGTGCGCGTCGGGCAGCCAGTTGTGCAGCGGGGCCAGCCCGATCTTCGTTCCGTAACCGACGAAAAAAAGCAGGAATGCCGCCTTGAGCCATACCCGGTGCATGGACGGCGCGCCCCGGATCAGATCCGGCAGGAAGAGCGATACCGGTTGATCCGGGTTGACCACGGCCGCAATGGTCATGAAAAAATTGCCCAGGAGCGCGAGAGCGATTCCGACCGAGCACAGCACCAGGTATTTCCAGGTGGCCTCCAGCGAATGGCGGTTGCGTTTGAAAAAGATGAGCGGCGCCGTGAACAGGGTCGTTGCCTCGATGGCCACCCACAACAGGCCGAAGTTGCGGCAGAGACAGACCAGGGACATGGAGCCCAGAAACAGGCACAGCCAGGCCGAGAAACGGGCTTCCAGTCTGTGCCCGAACAGGACATCATCATCGGAGGATTCATATTGAGGGTTTTCGGCGACGCGCTTCAGGTAAAACACCGAATAGAGCGCGGAGCAGAAGAACAGGAGGCTCGTCACACTCAAAAACATGAGGCCCAGCGCATCCACGGCGAGCCAGGCGGTCGGGTCGGCTGGTACGGGGTGGACCCACAACCCGGCGACCATGCTCAGATGGACGGCGGCCGTCCCGATGACGAGGATTCGCCGCACCCGATCCGGCTTGATCAGAATCGACGCGCCGGCGGCCGCGAAAGGGATTGTCAGTAATGCGAGGATGATCATGCCTAATCTTTCAGATCGCTGAGTTGATTGGTGTCGATGTGGTCGAACTCGCGGTTGATCTGATAGGTGATGACACCCATGATGAAGACCGCCACGAACACATCCAGAAGGATTCCCAGCTCCACGATCCAGGAGGACTGGTGGCTGATGGCCAGGCTGAAGGTGTAAATCCCGTTTTCAAGGACCAGGTAGCCCACGATCTGGGTCAATGCCTTCAAGCGGCCGACGATCAGGAAAAGCCCCGCCAATATGGTGAACAGCGCGACCGGGACGATGAGTGTCGATGCCGCGGCAACGGGCAGCGGAAGTTTGAAGCCCAGCCACAGCGACAGGGCCAGCAGCGCCAGGCCGAAGATGATGGACAGGTTCAAGCCGATGTACGGTTCGACCTCGCGGTTGATACTGGCCTCGCGCATGGCCCGCATCAGCATGAACGGGAAGACGATACCCTTGAGCACCAGGCTAGCGGTCGCGGTCAGGATCGAAGCGGCGTCGGCGCCGCCGACATAGAGGGATAGCCCGCCGATCAGCACGCCCTGGAGGGCCGCGATGCGGACCAGCGTCACCAGCCGGTTTACGGCCAGCAGCGCCAGGTCGATCAAGACCACACAGACCAGCAGGGAGTCCATCGGGAATGCCATGACGTTATTCTCGCTTCTCGGTTTCAGCTTCCACGGCGGGTCAAGCTCCCAGCATGAGCATCAGGGCCAGAATGGCGAGCCCGACGGCTCCCACCAGAAGCTGCGGCACATGCAGCAGCCTCAGCCGGGCCATGACGGATTCAACCACTCCCACCGCGACCGCCAGCAGGAGCATGCCAACGATGAAAAGGAATATATCCGGCCAGACGCTGATCTCGTGGATCGGGATGACGATGTTTACGATCAGTGCCCCCAGTATCCACATTTTCAGGGCGGAACCGTACAGGATGAAGCCCAGGTCCGGGCCGCCGTGATCCAGTACCATTACCTCGTGCACCATGGTCAGCTCGAGGTGCGTGTTGGGGTCGTCAAACGGAATGCGGGCGTTTTCGGCTAAAAACACGATGAACAGGGCGGCCAGAACCAGGATGAAGCTGGGCGCGGCCTGTTGCCAGAAGATCACGGAAACCTGGCCGAACATCTCGGACAGCGAAAGCGCACTCGTCTGCCGCGCCAGAACGGCAAAGCTCACCAACAGGGCGGGTTCGGCCAGGGCGGAGAACTGGACCTCGCGGCTGGCGCCCATGCCTTCGAAACTGGACCCCGTGTCGAGGGCCGCGCTGACCGTGAAGAATCGCATCAGGGCGAGCAGCGCCACCAGTACCACGAAGTCCCCCGGAAACGAGATCGGGGCGGGGAGGCCCGCAAACGGCACCAGCAGGCACCCGGTCGCCACGCACGAAAGCCCGACGATCGGGCCGAGGCGGAAGACCCAGGTCGTCGTGCGGCTGATGACGGTACCTTTGCGCATGAGTTTCGCGATATCGAAATACATCTGCAGGAGCGGCGGGCCTTTGCGGCCCGCGAAAAGCGCCTGGGTGCGGTTGATCACCCCGAACAGCAGCGGCGCCAGGACGAACGCGGCCGCCAACCGCAGCAAAGCCATTTGCGTGGTTACCGGTATCATTGCAGCTTCACCGCTAACAAAATGAGCAGCGTCAGCGCGATGTAGAGGACGTACAGATGGATCCGTCCGTGTTGCAGGAAGTGCCCCATGATCAGCGCATGCTGCACCGCGGCGAACAGCGGGTCGAAGAGCAGGCGGCGGAAGATGTCGGCCGTGTGCGTCCGCATCGAGCCGATCGATGGAAAGTGGCCCGCTGGTGCTTCGAGATGCTTGTGAGTGCGCAGGATAGAGCCGAACAGATCGACCAGGGGCTGCGCGAACGATGACGACGTGTACTGCATGCTGGCGGAAGGCTTGACGTAGCCGCAATCCCAGGTGACGACGACCGTTTGCGACCGACCGGACAGCAGGCGGCGTCTTGCCCAGACAAGGGCGGTCGCCATCACGATTACAGCCGCGGCGGCCGCCAGAAAACCCTCAAGCGTGTGGGCCGCCCGGTCGAGCCTGAACGAACATTCCGCTGCCGAAAGATGCGTGAGCCCCGGCAGAATTCCTTTGAACACCCTCAGGATTAGGGGCGAGGCGAGGGCGATGATTCCGCACAGAGACGCCAGAACCAGCATGGGGACCGTCATGAGCGCGTCCGCCTCGTGCGCCTGTTCGGCCTCGCGGCTGCGGGGCTCTCCCAAGAATACGATCCCGAACACCTTGGTGAAGCAGGCGACCGCAAGTCCGCCGATCAGGCCGAGCGCCGCCACGGCGGCGACCGTGGCTGCCACTACGGGCACGCTGCCGGCGACGATGCCGTCGAAACCGGCGTAAAAGATCAAGAGCTCGCTGACGAACCCGTTGAGCGGCGGAACGCCGGCGATGGCCGCCGCGCCGATGAAGAAAGCGATTCCGGTGCGGGGCATTCGTTTCAACAGGCCGCCGAGGCGATCCATGTCCCGGGGGCCCGCGCGAAGCGCCACGGCGCCGGCGCCCAGGAAGAGCAGGCTTTTGAAGACGGCGTGATTCAACACGTGCAGCAACCCTCCGGCAAAACCGATGACGGCCACGAACGGCAGCTGAAGGCTCGTTCCGAGAAGGCCGGTCCCCAGGCCGAGGGTGATGATGCCGATGTTCTCCACACTGTGATAGGCGAGCAGGCGCTTTACGTCATGCTGGGCGATGGCAAAGAGCACCCCCAGAATTCCCGAGAGCGCCCCCACGGCGATCAGGACGGCGGCCCACGAAAACGGGTAGGCGTTGAAAAAGGTCAAGGTACGCACCAGTCCGTAGATACCCATTTTGATCATGACGCCCGACATCAGGGCGGACACGTGACTGGGAGCGGCGGGGTGTGCCTCGGGCAACCAGACATGGAAGGGAACGAAACCCGCCTTGGTTCCGAAGCCCACGACGGATAGAAAGAAAAGAAGGGTCGCCGCGGGGGACGAGACGATCCCGGACCGGATGAATTCGTTGAAATCAAAGGAATGGGCGCTGTTTCCCAAAAGGAGGAACAGCGCCACGATGAAAGCCGTTCCGAGGTGCGTCGAGACCAGGTAAATCCAGCCCGCGCGGCGCGATTCCGCGTGGCGGTGCTCGCAGACGACCAGGAAAAAAGAGCACAGGGACATGATTTCCCAGGCCACGAGGAAGAGCACCGCGTTGCGGGCGGCGACCAGGACTGCCATGCTGGCCACGAGGCTGTTCCAGAAAAACCAGCTTTTAGCATGGCCGCCCTGGTTTTGCAGGTAGGCCTGACCGTAGAGTGCCGCCAGGGGCGACAGCAGAAAGACGGGCAGCAGGAAGAACGCGGAAAGCGGGTCGATCTCCAGGCTGAAAGCGCCGAAGGGCACGTTCCAGCCGATGCGGAGCGTGAAAGCGGCCGACGTGAACAGGCTGGCCAACACGGGGATCAATCCCAGGATAGCCGCGAGGATGCAGCCGGCGACCGCGATCAGTGAACCCTTCCTGGAAAAAAGTGCGGCCAAACCGGTCGCCATGAGGAGGGACACCGATGATAGGAAAAACGTCATCATGATTTTCCCCCGGAGGATCCTCCCCATTCCGATTCAACGCGGGCGATTTCTTGAAGGATTTCCCCGCGGGGCGCCCGGCGCTCCAGGGCCTCCCGCAGCCCGGGATCGCGCAGGCAGAAGGAGAGCCTGGACAGCAGTTGCAGATGCAGGCGGGCATTAGCGGTGATGATGGTGATCAGGGCGAAGACCGGGATTCCGTCCAACGCGCCGAAATCCACGGCTTTCTTCAGGAAGCAGAGGCTCACCAGGGGCGCGTGAACATGCAGCAGGATCGGGCTGCGCGGATGGGGGATCGCGATGCCGTCGCCCACGCCGGTGGAGGCCAGTTGCTCGCGTGCGAGCAGCATGTGAAAAATATAGTCGCGTTCGACATCCGCCGGCAGGGGGATGATGTCCACCACCGCCCGCAGCGCCTCTTCCTTGCTCGGCCCCGGCAGGTGATAAAAAATACCGCCGGCCTGCAGGGCTTCGGCCAGGCGGGTGGCAGGAAACGGCTCGGTCTCCGGTTCCAGAAAGGCCGAGGGTCCCATGTTGACCTTGTGCAACGTCGCCCACTCCACCAGCTCCGAGCGGTTGAAGCGGTACTGGTCATTGATACGGTAGACGGGCAACTGGCTCTTCTTGATCAACCGGTAAACGGCGGCCTTGGGAATATTGAAGATCCTGGCCACGTGTTTGACGGTAAGCTGCATGAGACGATCCGTTCCACGGCATTCAATAATTCAAACAAACAAGCCTTTAAATATATCCCAATTGCCGTGAAATATCAATGCATGTCGCCTGCCCAAAATCCGCGATCGGTTTTGTTTGAAAAGGCAGCTTATTATGAAGCCATCCCAATAACAGTGGATCACAAGCCGGGGGCAAGGCGCAGGCCGATGAAAGAGCGTAGCCGCGTCAGGTTGTGAGCATTTTTCAGAGGCGGGCCACGCTGCCGTCGACTGTCAGATGCATTCTTGAGATAGCTTCATCTCAAGTGGGGGGCCTTTGGCGGGATAAAAAAGAGGTGGCCCGAAAAGGAGGAAACAGGCCACCTGAGATCTGAAGAGGACGGCTGACTCATGTTACAAGGGGAGGATGATGGCCGACCCTTTTGGCATAGCAACCGTTCCCTTCATTGGCATTAAGATGCGTCTGCCAAGCACGGTTGTCAATAGGAAATAAATAAGAATCTATATGCTCATGTTCAGTCCCGCTCGATTGATGCCCTCCGGAGCTGCATGCCGAGAAGATGAACGGCTGGATCAAGAACGAGAAGCGCGAACAGTTGTTCATTCGGTTTGACGGGCAGGAGGTGAGGGCGTTCCTCACCCCGAGATACAAATCGGTCGGCGATTTTGAGATTCTGACCCAGTTGGATGAGTTGGGATACGTTGTTGACAACCACTGAAGGTGGTGCTACGGGCCTGACCGTGGCTGGCGGTAAGGTGGCGCTCCCATATTTTGGGGCAGACAAGCGGCCCGACTGCCATAATACCCTAATACCCTCGGGCAACCGCTCCCTCCAGAGATGGAAGAGATCTCACGAATCCGATTCAACATCAAACAAACAGGAGGTGTAGATGAAAACGAAAGGCGCTTTTATTTCCAGCTGGGTTGCCGTGCTTTTTCTGGTTCTGGGTATCTCCGTTCTTTTCTCTTACACCGAGTCGGCGGCGCAGCCGATAGAACTGAAGCTGGGATTTGTGACGGCCGCGAGTGCGGGCGACCCGTATTTCATCACCTCAAAAAAATTTGGCGAATTGGTTGAGGGCTACACCAAGGGGAAGTACAAGGTGAAATTGTTCCCCAGCGGGCAACTGGGAAATGAAAGCGAGATGATCAAGAATCTGACCATGGGATCGATGGACTTGGGAGTGATCACCAACGCTCCTACCGGGGCCTTCGTTAAGTCCTTCATGGTATTTGATCTGCCCTTCATCTTTCCGAACGAACAGGTCGCGCACAAGGTTCTGGACGGCGAGGCAGGGAAGATGGTTCTTGCCAAACTGGATAAGCTCCAGATCGTGGGGCTTGCGATTTCCGAAGGCGGGTTCAGGCATATGATCAACAATGTGCGCCCCGTAAACACACCGGAAGATACGAAGGGGATCAAATTCAGGGTGATGACGACCCCAATCTACATAGCACTCTTCCAATCTCTGGGTTCCAATGCGGTCCCCCTGCCCTGGGGTGAGGTTTTCACCGCCATGCAACAGAAGGTGGTGGATGGACTGGAAATCCCTTTATCCGTCATTTATGCCAACAAATTCTACGAGGTGGCCAAATATCTCTCCCTGACCAACCATACGTACTCTCCTTTGATCCTTATGTGCTCGGAACAACGCTGGAAGAAATTCTCCTCGGAAGAGAAGGAGATCTTCAAACGATCGGCCCATGAGGCAACCGTCTATGAACGAAACGAGGCCAAGGGCATCAACGAAGACATCCTTAAGAAACTCAAGGCAGCGGGGATGGTTATCAACGAAGTGTCCAACAAGAAACCCTTCCAGGACGCGGTAAGGCCAATGTACAAGCAATTCGAGGAGGAGATCGGCAAAGACGTGCTTCAGGCCGTCCTGAATGCAAGCGATGTCGCATCCAAGTAATGGTTCTTAATAATTTAATCTCGAACTTTCTGTAATAGCCAGGATATTTTTTTGTGATGGAGAATATAGCTGATTATTTGAGAAGGGTCATCGTTTTCATCGTTTCCCTTCAGGGGGTCGTGCTCGTTATTCTGATCGGCACGGGAGTCTTCTTCAGGTATGTCGTCGGCCAAGCCCTTTCCTGGCCCGAAGAAGTCGCGGGGATCATCTTTGTCTGGTTTACCCTGCTCGGCATTGCATTGCTCACACAAAGCGGAGAACACATCGAATTCAGTTTTCTCCTCAACCGCCTTAATCCCCGGATGGGCAGAATTTTTTCAATCTTTACTCAAGCTCTGATCGCCCTCTTTTCTGTCCTGATGGTCGCATATGGCTGCACTTATGCCATGATGTTCCGTTCTGAGAGCACCCCTGCTGCAGGGATCAATACTCTCTGGCTGAACCTTTCGCTGCCGATAAGCGGGTTGCTGATTCTTTTTTATTCTCAACTGAACATCATCAGGATCTTGAAATCGCCGGAAAGGAAGCCGAGCCCGCCATGAGTACGGCACTTATCGCCCTATTCCTGTTTGCGCTGTTTGTCTTATTGATCGTTCTGGGGATTCCGATTGGGTTCTCCCTGGGAATATCCGGCTTCATCGGCCTCCTCGCCACGGACCAGAATCTCATGATGTTCGCCCAGACATTTTTGAGCGGGATCATGAATTTTGCCTATCTGGCCATTCCTTTTTTTGTCCTTCTCGGGATCGTCATGGAAAGGGCGGGGATATCGCGAAGCCTCGTTGCGTTTGCCGATGAACTGGTAGGCTACATGACAGGCGGTCTGGCGATGGGAACGATTGTCGCCTGCGCCATATTCGCGGCGATATCAGGCTCGGGACCCGCCACCGTAGCTGCCATTGGAACCGTTGCCATTCCGGAAATGGTAATAAAGGGATATTCACAGCGCTTTGCCGCAGCGGTCACGGCTGCGGGAGGAATACTCGGCCCCATTATTCCCCCCAGCATCCCCTTCATTATTTATGGCGTTGTAGCCGAGGTTTCGATTGCCAAGCTTTTTCTGGGAGGGCTCGGCGCCGGGCTTCTGCTCGCTGCTCTGATGATGATCCTGAGTTTTATCAAGGCGAAAATCGAAAAAGTCCCTGTTTCCGAAGAGGGGCCGTCCCTGAAGGGAATATGCAGGGCCATGTGGAGAGCAAAACTGGCCTTGATCGCTCCAGGCATTGTGCTGGGAGGCATTTATACGGGTGTTTGCACTCCCACGGAGGCGGGGGGCATTGGAAGCATCTATGTGATCATCATCGGATTCGCCGTTACCCGGACCTTGACGCTGAAGGGACTTTTCGAGTGCCTGGAGAAGACAGCCAGAACCTCCGCCATGATCATGTTTGTGATTGGGACATCTTATCTTCTGGCTTGGTTGATGGCCTCCTGGAGTATTCCGGATGCCGGTGCACAATTAATTATGGGCATGTCGCAGGACAAAAATATTTTTCTTGTTTTTGTGAATGTCTTATTCCTTATTATCGGTTCTTTGCTGGACACCCCTGCGGCGATCGTGATCCTTGCCCCGATTCTGCACCCGATCGCTCTGAAGCTCGGCATCCACCCGGTTCATTTCGGAACGATTGTTGTGGTCAATTTCGTGATCGGCTATATCACCCCGCCTTTTGCCTACAATCTTTTTGTAGCCAAGAGCATAACGGGAATGACCATGGATGAGGTTTCCGCGGCCGTGGTTCCGTTTATCCTGGTCTCCCTTCTGGGACTGATCCTCATTACCTACATTCCCGAAATATCCCTGTTTTTCCCAAGGCTTTTTATGGGCCCGTAGAATCGCGATGAAATGGTTTCCATCGTTAAGGGGTGAATTATGAAGATTGAAAAGCTTCTGGAGGGCGCCTATGATCTCCATATTCATGCCGCCCCTGACGTGGTGCCGCGGGCTCAGACCCTGCCTGAACTGGCCAGGGCGGCGGCCCGGGTTGGGATGGCGGGGGTATTGATCAAGGATCACACCGCATCCACCGTGGGACGATGCTTTACCATGAACGAGATATCGACCGGCTCTGTCCGTTTCTTGAGCGCCCTTGCCCTCAACCCGCCAGTTGGGGGGCTCAACCCTTGCGCCGTGGAATCGGCGCTGCGCGAAGGTGCCGGCGTCATTTTTTTTCCCACCTATGGCGCAAAGAATCACATCGCAATCTGGGGTGCCGGAAAACCCCCTACGGCCTTCCCCCTGCCTGGTCCCGCCTATCCCGGTCTTTCCACTTTGGATGGAAACGGAAAACTTCGTGAAGAGTGCGAGACGATTCTGCGCCTGATCGCCGGGCATGACGCCGTCATGGCAACCGGTCACATCTCGCCCGTGGAATCCCTTGCCTTGATCAAGCTCGCCGTCGATTTCGGTGTGAAGAGGATGCTCGTCACACATGTCTCGGAGTCCGTCACTGCCATGAGCCTGGAGCAGCAGAAGGAGGCGGTTCAGTTGGGGGCGCTTATCGAGCATTGCTTCTTTGCCGTGACCGAGAGTTGTCCCGGCTCTGTTTCCCTGGATTGGATCTGCGAGCAGATACGCCTCATGGGTGTGGGCAACATCATTCTTACATCCGATTTCGGGCAGGTGTCCAACGGTCCTCCTGTGGAAGGATTCTGTTTCTATCTCGGGAAAATGAGGGGTCTGGGCTTCTCAGATGAAGAACTGAGGGTCATGATCCATGACAACCCGAGAAAGCTCCTAAAGGGACTGGCAATTTGAAAGACGATCCGAATTGCACTGCCTTTTAACCTACCCTCTTCATTTGGGACCTTTGATCGATGACCCTCGCCAAAGACGGTCTTGTCAAAGCGCTGGCCAAGGAAGTATGATATGTCATCAAATAAGTATTTATCGATATTAATAATACTAGTCTTGGTTTTTGGGGCTTGGTCGGGAATTAAGCCGCTTGATACCCGACTTACCTGGGTCTTGGAAACCTTACCGCTAATAATGGCTTTACCGGTTTTGCTACTTACATATAAGAGACTTCCGCTGACCAATTTAACCTATACGCTTATAGCCATCCACGCCATGATCCTGATGTTGGGTGCTCATTACTCCTACGCCAAAGTCCCGTTAGGCTTTTGGATGGAAGATTGGTTCGGCTGGACTCGTAATAATTACGATAAGATAGGGCACTTCATGCAGGGTTTTGGCCCTGCAATATACACGCGCGAAATTATATCGCGAACATCACCGCTTAGGCGTGGCAAGTGGCTTGGTTTTATATCTATTGCCGTGCCTTTGGCTTTTTCAGCATTTTACGAAATTCTTGAATGGTTGGCTTCTCTTTCCAATCCGACGGATACAGAAGCCTTTCTAGGAACACAGGGTTACATCTGGGACACGCAAAGCGATATGTTCCTGTGTCTGTTAGGTTCGATTGTTGCGCTCGTTTTGCTTACGAAATGGCACAATAAATATCTAGTTAAACACCATGAACCATGAACATGCTGCAATCCATTGAGTCTCTTTCGCTGCCAGGGTCGGCTATGGAATCCTGCTTCCGGTCGCAGCCTTTAGGCGCAGGAGAAAACACCGTATTCCAACGAAAAAGACATTTTGAGGATGATGCCACACAAAGCGATTCCATGCCTGACAAGGCGGCCCGCAAGAATGGCTACGCCGGGTTCGCACCCCTCACCTTAAACGTTAGGTTTATCGGAGGCATTCATGCTTCTTGTGCGAGTCGTCCCGTGGTTCATAGGGATTGTGGTCGTCTCGGCCATAGCCTTTGTTTCATTAATCTGGCTGAAATATCACCTCCCAAGCGTGGGAAGTACCCTGGACGGCGTTATTGTGGTAGGGGCACCCGGAATTCTCGCCTTTCTCATCCTGCTATTGGGAGCGGCAAAAGCCCAGCGCCGATTCACCGTAGGCTTATGTTCTGTTATCGCGGGCCTGCTATTTCTTGTTCAATGCTTCTTCTTTTGGTTCTTCCGGGAATACAACCAGGGCTTTGGGAATATGCGATTCTCAAACCTGTTTCTCCTGTTGTTGGCAGCGTGCCCTGTCGCCGGAACTATTTCTGTCGGGATGTTCACTCGGTATAAACTCCACTCAATACCGCCTACAACTTCGAGCGGTGTCCCGGTGGATGTTGCTCAATCAAACCCCGCGGATGATCTGGCGCAAGTCACGCGGAAGTCGCTTCTCGTTTCAAGTGCACTGTTGCTCGGTTTTTTGATTTTTCTCATCCTGTACGTGATCATCGAGTCCGGAATCGGCATTTTTGGTTTTCCAAGGATTGCGTACGGCACCATTGTTCCCGCCGTCTACCTTCTCTTTTGTCTCGGGACGGTTTTGAACTGGTTTCCCACCCACTGGCTCGGACGGTTGGGAGTGCTCGCGCACCTCGCCGCCGCTCCGGCTATTTTTATTTCAGTCATGAACGTCGGCTTGATGTTGCCTCTGGTAGCAGTTCTATGGTTTCGGGTCTATCGGACGAGCATCAATGCGCCTCCATCTTGATAAGCGACCGAACATGATCGCGCATGTATAGCCTCATTCCGGTTGCTCGTCGGCAAGAGTCCCAGGATTGTCACTCCAAGCAGGACTCTGACCGCCGGTGATGTCAAGCGGCCGGGGGGTATTTACATAAAAAATGCCAATCTTATTATGCGCGAATCAGACTGGGCCACCGCCTTAAAACTTATGGAGAGCATGCGATGAGAACAAGAACAACAAGAGCGGCAATTCCGATCCTTTTTTTAATTTTTGTGCTTGGCGGTTGTTCGTCAACCTATGTGGCCAAGCCGATGCCCTTCAAAATCCCTTCGGCCTATCCGAATGCCACCGCGGTGGCGGAGGCGACGGTGGCTGCAGAAGCATTTCCGAACGCCGAGAAAGCCAAGGAAGCCTTCGGATTTGATATCCGGTCGGCGGGCATGTTGCCGGTGCAGGTTATCTTTGACAATCAAGGTCCGCACCCCCTTGAAATCAATGTCGGCCAGACGTTCCTGGAGGATGAAGCGGGCAATATCTGGCCCATTCTCGACCGCGAAACCGCATATGAGCGGGCCACTAAATTCACCCAGACAAAGCAGATCTTCCAAGAGGGGGCCTATTCCGCGTTTCTGGGAGCTGCCGCGGGTGCCATTATCGGTGCGGCCGTGGGCATTGTGACGGGCGAGAATGTAGCGGCGACTACGGGGAAGGGGGCTGCCGTAGGAGGCGCAGCAGGAGCCTCGCTGGGCGGAGCAAAGGGATATTTTTCAGACGATGCCCGCCAAGTCGTCATCAACGACCTGAAGCGCAAGACGCTTCAAAACAAGCCCGTCGATCCGCGCAGCCTGTCCTTCGGGTTTCTTTTTTTCCCAGGTGAGGCGCCTTCCGCAAAAGAATTGCGTCTTCAACTGAAGGAGACGGATACCGGAGAGGTGCATCTGCTCAAGATGAAGCTTTAGCAAAGCTCGAAGCTCCACATGGGAAAAAGCCGCCCCGGGTTCTCCCAGAGCAGCTTTTCATTGTAAATGGACGGTAGGAGGGCGGGGGGAGCTTAGTGGCAGGGAATCTTAATCAGCTTGATTGTCATGCGAGGCTCACTGCCTGTTGTGCGGTGGGCTTCTTTGCTTTATTTCGTGCCCGTTTCAAGGCAGGCAATGGCAATCTGCAGGGAGTGGTAATCGACCGTCACCTCATTCCATCCAAGTGAATGCATCTTCTGGTTGGCCACGGCAGGATCAATTCCCGGCTCGGATGAGATGAGACTCGTGAGGGCCTTCAAAAAGGCGGGAATAAGAGCGGGGTCCATACCCTGGGATTTGAGTCGATCGATTAGCAGGAGTTTGAGATCTTCCATGTAGTTGCATTGTACAATAAAAAAGGTGGTCTTTAAAGCCAAAGCTCAAAGGGCCACCTCACAGCAGAGGATGACGCTCAACGGGATTTCAAGGGGAGGATGATGGTCAACCCATTAAACATCGGAACCGCCATCTTCCCTGACGTTATAATTAGTCCTTCCCCTATGGTTGTCAAGGAATAGTTTCCCGTTCGCATCAGCGTGGATTTTTTTTGCCGGTGCTTGACAGATCTGGAATGAAACTTTAATCTTCGTCGGGCAACGGGCAAACCCGTAATCCCGGGAAAAGGGTGCGAGCGGTTGTAAGGAGGCTTTTCGGTCTTCCCGCCCGCCTTCCTACAACTTAAAACCCATCCGCTTCATGTACCGGTATCTGCAATACCCGGGCGACCTCCTTTAGTTTGCAAGGTTGCCCGTTTCGTTTATTGTAATCTTGGCCTTAACGAGGCTTTTCAAAATGTCATCGGGTAAACGAAACGCGTACAGGAAGGACAAAGAGCCAGAGGTCATATGATTACCTACTCAGTGCATGAAGTTTCACGCATATTAGGAATTGAAAAATCAAGAGTACGAGATTGGATAGTGAAAGGCTTTATTATACCATCTTGGCATAAAGCGATGGCAAGAGGCGACAAAAATCTACTGACCTATAACAATTTGTGTTACGTTTATCTGTTCCAACAACTATTAACCATGCGACTTCATCGTTCTTCTATTTCTTTTATTATCAGCGAAATTGGAAAAGTGGGTTTATCTGAAAATTTGGAATCTAATTTTAGGTATGTAGTTTGGAATACTAAAAATCCTAAAGAGGGAGGAAACATAGCGATATCGACCCAAATCCCGACTTCTATGATAGACACTTTGATTGTCGGCGATCGGAGAGCCGCCTCTCGAGGCTCCCGACAAATGCTGGTAATTGATCTGTTGGAAGTTAAAAACGAAGTTGATCGAAAAAGAGAAAAACGGGGAGGCTAAATCCGTTTTATGGACTGTGCTGGCGCTCATTCCCATGGGTGAGGCTGCTTCCCCCGAGCAATATCAAATCCTTCCGGAGTGAGATACGGCGCATGGATGTCAACTTTATCGGTGCTTTCGACAGATGAAGACAGCAATCAGGAGTGATTACCCGCGATACCCATGGTTGATATCGAATCCGGAGGAATGCAATGTCTAAAATTTCTGGTGAGTTCAAAGCTGTTTGGAATGGCATCCCACTCATCTTGTCTGAAAAAGAATACGATATTGCAATGTCGCACGTTGAACACATGCGGCAAACATCCGTAGATAAAAAATATTATGAAGACTCAGAAGGTGTCGATGAAGACTTTCTTGAGCCCGATGAGCTTGAAGAATGGAGACTATCCAACACACTTTATGAGGTTTTTAAAGGAGCTAAAGTTCAAAAAAAATTGAAGGGACTTTCTGACGCAGATTTGATCAAGAAAGGATTAAATGAACTTTCTGAAGGATTAAGCGGTATTGACCCATGTAGTGATGACGATGCTGACGATGTATTCTGATATGGCAGATCTCTTTAAACGGTCGGCATGCTGCCCCTTGCGAACTCCCATAAAAAGCTTATCGTTTATGATGATCAGAAGGGGAGGTGAATATATGCCGATTTTTGAATATACCTGCGAAAAATGTGAATATAGATTCGACCAGTTGATGATTCGCGCCGATAGCGAAGTCAAGTGCCCCATATGCCGGAGTCGAGTAAAAAAACTCTATTCAAGCTTCAGCGTCGGGCACTCCCAATTCTCAGCTTCCAACCTGCCGGCTTCTTTCGAGCCCAAAATGTGCAAGAATTGCTGATCGGGGCTTCGCTCAATTTCGGTGGAGGGGGAGGTACAAAAAAACTTTTCCCGGATACTTGACAACGATAGTATGAAACCCTAACCTTCAATTAAGGACACAGGAAACTGTGACCTGAGGAAGCGGGTGGGGAGCATAGGCAAAAAGGCTGAGAAATCAACCGAACTGCACAGCTCAAATCCCATCCACTTCCTGAACTTCAATGTAATACCAGGGTGACCTCAGATGGGAATTAGGGGTCACCCTTATTTTTTTCTTCAACTTGAGCCCTTGATTTGACGGTGCGCCCGGTTGCCCCAGAATATGGGAAAGGCACTTTGCCCCCATCCACCGTCATGCCAGTGGCTCCCCCTTCAGGGGCAGCCACCCAACATCCTCATTATTTTTTTAATACATCCTTCAGCGAATTCACACAAAAATCAACCAACTTTTCATTTGAGTTGTAACCCATCAATCCAATTCGCCAAACTTTTCCGGCAAGTTCTCCTAAACCGGCACCGATTTCCAAATTATGTTTGGCTAACAACTCGTTTCTCACTTTTGCTTCATCAGTTCCTTCCGGAACTTTGATGGCCAGCAGATGTGGAATTCTTTCGCTGGCGGGAACAATCGGTTCGAGCTCTAACTGTGATTTTAATTTTGAGATTAGCCTCGCACTGTTTTCTCGGTGACGCCTCCAAGCGTTTTCAATTCCCTCATCCTTTAAAATCATGAGCGCTTCATGTAAGCCATAATATTGGTTACTGGGTGCTGTATGATGATAAGCTCGTTTGCCCGGACCATTCCAATAACCTTCAAGAAGATTTAGATCGTTAAACCAGCTTTGGATTTGCGTCTTTCTATTTTTGATAAAGTGAACGGCACGTTCGCTAAAACTAACTGGAGACATTCCGGATACACATGCCAAACCCTTTTGAGAACATGAGTACACCGCATCAAGCTGCCAGTCATCAACATAAACATCTACAGCGCCGAGAGATGTAACAACATCTGCAATAACCAGCGCACCAGATTTATGTGCGATTTCTGAAAGCAGCTTTATATTTGATAAAGCACCTGTAGATGTTTCGGCGTGAACGAATGCAACGACCTTTGTATCGGGATTGTTTTTTAGAGCACTCTCCAACTTTTGAGGATCAACCGCTCTTCCCCAATCATCTTTTACGACCACTACGTGTCCACCAAGCTTAGAAACAATTTGTGTCATCCGGTTTGCAAAATATCCAGCAACGCAAACAATAACTTTTGAACCCGGCTCTACAAGATTGACTAAGCACGCTTCCATGCCCAATGATCCCGGACCGGATAGAACAAATGTGTGTTCACTTCCTGTTTTAAATGTATACTTGAGAAGTGATTTTATCTCTTCCATCAATTCTATGAACTGCGGATCGAGATGCCCGAGTGTTGGTTTCGATAATGCGTCTAAAACTTTGGGATGAACATTTGCGGGGCCGGGTCCCATCAATACTCTATCTATTGGTTTGAACGAGTTGTGCACTTGTTGGATCTCCTTTTTATTTTAGGGATAAAAACCCGCTTTTGAGGGGCAACGGCTGCCCGGGGGCATGATTGCGGTCCGGCCGCCCGGCTGCCCCGAAATATTGGGAACGGCACTTTGACCCCGGTCATTGTCGGATCATTAGCACAACCTTCAGTGGTCATCAACAATGAAAATTTATCCGGTCAGACCTGTCCTTGCATGACCTCAAGAAGCCTCCGGCAGATCAGGTCGAAGGGTCCTTCAAAATTACACTTCATCGCAGCGTCTCTTGACAAACATACGGGTATGTGATTTCTGTAATTCGCATATGCGTTAGCTGTTCGCATATGCGAACACGGTCCGCGCGGGTGGAGAATAAGCCGCCGCTAAACCTCAACCTGTCGAAAAGGAAGGAAATGAGATGAGAAGATCGTTGAAGATGATGACCACGATGCTGTTTGCGGTAATCTCGTTCATTTTGTTTCAGAGCGCCCTTTTTGCGGATGATCAGGTCACGTTTCACATCGGGGCGACAGTATCCCCGAAGCATTCCTGGTACAAAGCAGCCGAGCTTTTCGGGGCGGAAGTGGAAAAAGCCTCCGGCGGGACGATCAAGGTTCAGATCGAAATGGGCGGGGTTCACGGCGGGGAGCGCCAGATGGTTACCGAGGCGATGCGTGGGGTCCTGGACATGGTGTGGACTTCCGATATCGGCGTTGCCGCGGTGATTCCATCCGTCGGGTTCGTGAACCTGCCCTATCTTTTTAAGGATTATAAGGATGTGGATGCGAGATATATAAACGGCTGGATGGGTAAACAAATTGAAGCCGATTGCCTTAAAAAAGGCCTCATGGTCCTCACGCATGGCGAAAATGATTTCCGGGCTGTTACCAATTCCAAGCGGCCCATCAAATCGGGAGAGGACTTCAAAGGGTTGAAGCTGAGAGTGCCTGAAGTTCCCATTTACATCGCCTTTTATAAAGGCCTTGGCGCTCTGCCAACGCCTATGGCGATCACCGAGGTCCCGACTGCATTGCAGCAGAAGACCGTCGACGGCCAGGATAACGGGGCCATCATCACCTACGATTTCGGTTTTCATCAGTTCCAGAAATACATGACCCGCGCCAACCAGATCTACAGTGGCTCTCAACTGCTGATCAGCAAAAAGAAATTCGACAGCCTGTCGGATAAGCAAAAACAGATCGTCCTGACGGCCGCGAAGAATGCCGGTGTGGCCCAGGTGAAGATGAACCGAGAAATGGTTGAAGGCTACTACAAGGAAATGGCCGCCACCGGTGTTGAAGTTATCGAGGTGACAGACGTCCTTTCAAAGGATATGGCGGTCGTGGCGGAGAAGGTGTGGAAGGATCCGGAGACCGTCAAGGCGTTCGGCCAGGCGACCATCGATAAGATCGTGGCCGAGAAAAAGTAAGTGATCTGAACGCGACAGGCATCCTTGGCGGGAAGCCTGTCGCAATCACTTGAGAGAAAGAACAATGAAATCGATCAAACGGCTGAACGACATTGCAGTCAAATGCCAGTCGAATGTGCTCATCCTGATGTTTCTGATCCTGCTGGCCCTGATGCTGATACAGGTAATTTACCGGTATTTTTTAGAGCTTCCTTTGCCGTGGTCGGAGGAAATCGCCAGGTATGTTTTCGTCATCGTGACGTATCTCGGGGCTTCAATCGCGGTTTCTGAAAACAGCCACATCGAGATCAATGTCCGGGATCTTTTGCTGGGCAAAATCGTAAAGGATCAAAAACCAAGAGAGTATTGGAACCTGATATTATCGGTACTGGCCGAGGCTGTTACGCTCACCATCTCGGCTATAATTGCCTATGAGTTTATCCTCATGGTGATTGATGATTACACATTTGATCAGGTTTCAATTTCTCTTGGCTTTCCGATGTATTTCGTAACCGGATTCGTCCTGTTATGCTTGGTGATGCTGACCATGCATTGTCTGATTCGGATGGTGTTTCGCATTGGGGAACTTGTGAACTTCAGAACGACTCAATTTGAAGGATAATACAGCCCTGATCCCGCAATTACCCGTCGAGGCCAAGTAATGAATCTGGTGTTGGTTTTCATAGTCGTTTTCATGGGATTGGCAGTCCTGAGAGTCCCCATCCCTTTTTCAGCTGCGGGTGCCGGCTTAGTCGGGCTGATCGCCGTAAACGCCTCGTTTAACTTTATCCCGACCAAGATATTCAGCAGCCTGGATTCCTTCGCTTTCCTGGCTATTCCGGCATTCATTTGCGCTGGAGATGTCATGAGCAGCGGCGGGATCACCAGAGCATTGATCTCTTTCGTCCGGGCGGTGTGCGGGCCCATCAAGGGTAGCGTTGGTGCCACGACCGTTATCGCCTCTATGCTGTTTGGGACGATTTCGGGCTCATCGGTTGCCACGGTCAGTGCCATCGGCAGCATGATGCTTCCCGAAATGCTGCGCGCCGGGTACAAGCGGGACTATGCAATAAGCCTGATCGCGGCATCAGGCTTTCTGGGGATTCTGATACCACCCAGCATTCCCGGGCTGGTTTACGCGCTTTCCGCGAGCCTTTCGATAGCCGACGTGTGGATCTCGACTCTCGGCCCCGGACTATTGCTTACGGCCGTCTACGTCGTTTATAACCGGCTCTTTTTTGCCAAGCAGGAGCAGGCCGAAGTCCATGAAGGCAAGGACAACAGCTACTTCGGGTTGATATACAAGCGCCTTCCGCGCGGTTTGGTCGCCGTCTTGATGCCCATCATCATATTCGCCAGCATTTACGGCGGGGTGCTGACACCGACCGAGGCCGGAGCGCTTGCCGTCGCCTACGGCCTGGTTGCGGGGTGGGTCGTCTTCCCTCTTGTTTTCAAGGAAAGACCAAGTAGTTGCTTCTTTCATGTAATTAAAAAAACCGCCGTAGCCAGTTCCACTATTTGTCTGCTCATAGCTTTCGCAGCTATTCCGAGTTCCATGTTCGTGCATGGAAACACGATTAAATATGTTACTGACTTTTTGCTGGGCATGACGCAGTCGCCAACCATGTTTTTGTTGCTGGTGAATCTTGCCTTGTTGATTGTCGGGATGTTCATGGAGACAAATACCAGCATTTTGTTGATGACGCCCATACTGGTCCCGGTAGCCAAAGCCTATGGCATCGACCCGATCCATTTCGGCGCTGTTCTGCTGTTGAACCTTGAAATTGGGATGATAACCCCGCCATTTGCAGTCAACGTGTTTGTCGCCTGCAAATTGGGCGGGTCGACCATGGATAAGATTCTGAAACATAATATTCTATTTTGCTTGATCTGCTTACCGGTTTTGCTGGCGACCACCTTCATGCCGTCCGTTCCCATGTATTTCGTGAACTTATTCAAATAGGAGGGGGTCATGTTCGTTATAATCGTCAATCTCAAGGTTAAGGACAGGAAAGACACCGACTACGTCAAAAAATGCTTGGCCGATGTGTCGCGGATCACTTTGTCCGAAGAGCCCTGCTGCAAGCGACTGGATGTGTATCAATCCGAAAATGATGACTCGACCTTTATTCTTTATGAAAACTGGGATGCGAGGAAGGACTGGGAGGAGCATCGCAACAAAACGGCCTTCAAGGAAATCTACGCGCCCAAGGTACTGCCTCTGGTCGAACGGGCTCCTCATATTTGCAACCTCGTAAAATAAAAAAATGAATAGGGGATCCCGATGAAAAATTTCACATTCTGCACGACCAAGACCATCGTGAATGAAAAGGGCGGCGTTTCACGGATCGCCGAATTTGCTTCCGGCCTTAACTGCACAAGAGTACTGGTCGTCACGGACAAAGGAGTGGTCGCAGCCGGGCATTATGACAAGCTCGCCCAGCGCCTCTCGGCAGCCAATATCAAGTTCTTCAGCTACCAGGACGTCGGTCCGGACCCGTCCGAGCAAATGGTCTATTCGGCAACCGAGATTGCAACGCGCAACGCCATCGACTGCGTCGTCGGGATCGGGGGCGGGAGTGCCCTGGATGTCGCCAAAGCGGCCTCAGTCATCGCCAAAACAAAAATCCGCTTGGACGAGATTTTCGGAATTGAAAAGGTTGCAGGTACGCGTCTGCCCCTGATATTGATCCCGACGACAGCCGGAACCGGCTCGGAAGTGACCTATTCATCCGTGATCACAGCCGCAGATGGCAAGAAGAAGGTGGTCATCAGCAACAAGCTTTACGCTGATGTGGCCCTCCTGGATGTCGAATTGACCAGCACCATGCCGACTTTCGTTGCAGCCACTACCGGCATAGACGCGATCGTTCACGCCATTGAAGCCTACACCAGCGTCAACAAGAAAAACCCCATCTCGGACATGCTCGCTATTGAGGCCCTGAGGCTGCTGATCGGCAACATCGAACAGGCCGTCAGCGAAGGCGATCATTGGGAATCCAAGTCCAAAATGCTTCTGGGCGCAATGCTGGCTGGCCAGGCATTTTCAAATGCCTCGGTTTCAAGCATTCACGGATTTGCCTATCCCATGGGCGAAATGTTTCACCTGTCGCATGGGTTGAGCAACGCGCTCATGTTGTCGCCTATCTTGAAGTTCAATGCCCCCGCCGCAGCCAGGGAATACGGGGCGATCGGCAAGAACCTTTTTAAAGAAGTGTCTGGGGATTCCGACGAAAACGCTACCGCCTTTCTGATCCGAAAAATCGACCGGATCCTTGCCAGTCTGAACCTCGATAAAAAGCTGCGTGATTTTGGGGTCAAGGATCAAAATGTCGAAGATTTGGCAAAAGCGGCATTCAGCCAAGAAAGGCTGAACCTAAACAACCCCCGCAAAATCGGGCTGGATGATGCGCGCGCGATTTATCAGAGCGCCTTCTAAACGCAAGCTGCATCAGTGCACCAATTAGCGCAAGGAAACAGTTAGACAGGGCAGCCCCCAAGGGAAAAGGTGCGCGCTGGGTTCCAACGATGGCCAAGATCATCACATCGGTTAAACGCGCGTTTGATATTCTAGACCTGTTCTTCGAGGACACCCAGTCCCTGTCCAAGCCGGAAATTGCAGCGCGGTTGAGGTTGCCTCGTACGACCGTTCACGAACAAGTGCAAACCCTTCTGGCGAGCGGTTATCTGGAAAAAGATGAGAATCTACCCAACCGATTTACATTAGGCTTTCGAGTTTTCGAGTTGGGCAGTATCTTTGCGTCACGACTCGACCCGTCTCAGGAGTGCCTGCGGGTGGCAAAGGAAGTATCTAAAGCCTGCGATGAGACAGTGCAGATGGCCATCCGGGATGGCAGGGATGTCGTCTTCATTATAAGAGTGGACAGCTCCCGTATTCTGAGATTGGTATCAGCTGTGGGGTCGCGCCTGCCCGCCCACTGCACTGCCGTCGGCAAAATGCTCCTCTCCGCGCTTTCGGACCAGGAATTGGCGGGTCTATACCAGAAACAGAGGCGACTGCTTCGGATGACCAGCAACAGCATCACTTCTGTGAAGCGACTGATAGAGGAGATATCCGAGATCCGTAAACGTGGCTATGCCTATGATGACTGCGAATCAAATGAAGACGCAAGGTGTGTTGCCGCACCTGTTTATGACCATGACGGAAATACATACGCAGCCATGAGCATTACTGTACCAGCAACACGCATGGACTTGAAACGAAAGATCGAATTGTCGGAAGCAGTACAGGTCGGCGCAAAGAAGCTGTCTCGCAGGCTGGGATACGGATTTAACAGAGTAATAGAAGGTTCTGCTGCGACATAGTTCTTCTGAAAGAAACATTGATTCTGCTACTCTTTTCTGAAAATGACCTCGTGTCCTTCAAGGAACTCCGGCCTGCAAATTCAATCCACGTCGATGCCCTTGGAAAACTCCCGATCGAGGAAGGTCTCGTCTCGGAACGGATGCTCCTTGCCAATCTCTAACAGGTTCAGGCCGACTGAGCCCGTGATTTGATGGTGCGCCCGGCAAGATTCGAACTTGCGACTTTCAGCTCCGGAGGCTGACGCTCTATCCCCTGAGCTACGGGCGCAAAAGGTGGACCGCATGGTGAACAGGGTGTTTAAAAACCGCATCTGAGGTCGGGAACCGGCGTTGTGCGGTTTTTGTGAATGCTCACATATTATGAATATGCTGCGCTTTCCAAAACGCCGCACGCCTTGGCTGACGGCCGGATGCCCATTTTTTCAACACCCTGTTAATGGATCAGCGCGTCGAAGTCAAGCGCTAAAAAACTCCGGGGTCAGCGGCGTTAGCGTTTGAAGCGGACGATGCCGTTCGCGATGGCCGCCTGGGCCTCGCCTACGACGTAGAGTGAGCCTGCCACCAGCGTGAGCCCGCCCGCGGGGGCGGTCTTCACGGCGACCTTGAGGGCCTGGGCCACATCAGTGACGATGGTGATGTCAGATGCCATCGGCTGTGCTGCCTCGGCGAGCGTCTTGACCGGGAGGGCCCGGTTGATTTTGGCCTGGGTGAAAATGACGCGGGCGGCCAGGGGAAGCAGGCACTTGAGCATCGCGCGGTAGGGCTTGTCGTCCAGTATGCCCACGACCAGAGTGAGCGGGCGGCCCTTCAGGTTCTTTGACAGCCAGCGCGAAAGCTGCCGGGCGGCGTCCAGGTTATGGGCCCCGTCGAACATTACCAGAGGGTTTTGGGAAACCACCTCGAGGCGCCCCGGCCAGCGGTTTTCGATCAGCCCCGCGCGAATGATGTGAAGGTCGATCTGCGGGGCTTTCGGCATCAAAAGCTCGCAGGCCGCCAGGACCAGTGCGGCGTTTTGCACCTGGTGATCGCCGTGCAGGCCGGTTGTCAGGCCGGTCCATACGTGTTCGATGCCGGAATAGGTGAAGGTCCCGTTCGCCCGGCGACGGATCCGGAACTCGGAACCCAGGCGGAAAAGCGGCGCCGATTTCCGTTGCGCCGTTTCAGACAGGACGGACAACGCCGATGGTTGGCTGATGCCTGTTACGACCGGCTTGCGGCGCTTGACGATGCCGGCTTTTTCGAAGGCGATCCGGTCGATGGTCTCTCCCAGGTATTCGCGGTGCTCCAGGGAGATGTTTGTGATCACGCTAAGCTCCGGGGTGATCGTATTGGTGGCATCCAGGCGGCCGCCCATGCCGGTCTCGATCACGGCCCAGTCGACCTTGCGGCGGGCGAACTCATCCAGGGCCATGGCGGTGGTGAATTCGAAGAATGTGGGTTCGCGTCCCCCGGTACATGTCCGCTGAACCCGCCGGAAGAGCCGGACGATCTGGGCATCGGAGATCTCTTCGCCGTCGACCTGGATGCGTTCGTTGAAACGCACCAGGTGCGGAGAGGTGTAGAGCCCCACCCGGTAGCCGGATTTCATGAGGATGGTAGCCAGGCTCGAAGCGACCGATCCCTTGCCGTTGGTGCCGGCGATGTGGATGCAGCGGTAGTGCCGTTGGGGGTTGCCCAGGCCGGAGAGCATCCGGCGGATGGTGGCCAGCCCCAGTTTGATCCCGAAGCGCCTCAGGGCGAACATCGTCTCGAGGCATTCGGCGTATGCAGTGTCGCGTGGCATGCGCATTAAAAAACCCGGTGGCGAGAGCCACCGGGTTCGGGTGTTTCCAGGTTCAGGGGGTTAACGCCGGCGCGCGGCGCGCGCCAAGGCAATCCGCTCTCGTCTCTGCGATTCGCGCTGCTTGCGCCGCCGGAATTCGCTCGGCTTCTCGTAGCTCTTTTTCAGCTTCAGGCGCTTGAAGAGACCGTCATTCTGAATCTTCTTCTTCAGAATGCGCATTGCTTTTTCAATATCGTTGTCAAAGACTTTGACTTCGATTTCTTTCACTCACATCGCCCCTTTCGTGCCGCCGGGCATGACGCAATGCCGCCACCCCAGCGGATAGTCAACCGGTTTTTCAATGGCCCTCTTATATAGGCAATTTCCATGTTTGACAAGAAGAATCTTGCGCCCGGGACGATTCGGGTCTGCGCCAATATTGTCTTGACAGCCCGCCTGCCTTTCGCCATACTCCCATCCCAAAAAAATCAGCACCTTATTCCAACTACTTTATATCCAAAGGAGGTCTTCCCATGCGTCTGATTCTGCTGGGCGGCCCTGGGGCGGGAAAAGGCACCCAGGCCAACTACATCAAGGAACGGTATCAGATTCCGCAGATTTCCACGGGCGACATGCTGCGCGCCGCCGTCAAGGCCGGAACCGAGCTCGGCAAGAAGGCCAAAACCATCATGGATGCAGGCCAGCTCGTGCCGGACGACGTGATCATCGGCCTAGTGAAGGAACGCATCAAGGAGGCCGACTGCAAAAAAGGCTTTTTGTTTGACGGCTTCCCTCGGACCATCCCGCAGGCCGATGCCATGAAGGCTGCCGGGGTCGACATCGACGCGGTGGTCGATGTCGATGTGCCCGACGCGGAGATCATCAAGCGCATGAGCGGCCGGCGGGTGCATCTGGCGAGCGGGCGCACCTACCACGTCGTTTTCAACCCGCCCAAGGTTGCCGGCAAGGACGACGCGACAGGCGAGGCGCTCATCCAGCGCGACGATGACAAGGAAGAGACCGTGAAAAAACGTCTGGATGTCTACCACAACCAGACCGAGCCTCTGATCGGATACTACAAGAAGTGGAAAGAATCCGGGGACAAGAAGGCGCCGGTGTACATTCGGGTCCAAGGGATCGGCAAGGTCGAGGAAATTCGCGACAAGATCTTTGCGGCGGTGGATAAGTTCAAGAAATAGCTTCATGGAGTCATGAACAAGGGCCCCGCCGTGCATACCGCGGGGCCCTTGTATCAGGCCTGGTTCTTCAGGTAGGCCCGCACCATCTCCAACGCCTCGGCGCGGCCCATCTCACTGCGCGACAGGCGCTCTTCCTCGATCGAATCCAGGATTTGCTTGAAAAGGGCCGACGGTTTCAGGCCGAACTCGGCGATCAGGTCGTTGCCGGAAATCGGGGGAGGGGACTGAAATCTGGGCAGATAGGCGAAAGCATACGTCTGCAAGAGCTCTGCGGTGTGCGAGCGTATGTCCTGCGATCGCCCCGCCGGTTCGGCCATGAGGTCTGCTGCCGCGTTCAAAAGCAGATCGGGAAGCGCGGCGTGCGCTTCGCGGAAGAAGCGCGTCACCTCGCGCGGGGAGGGCCGGGGCGAGGCCAAAATCCCTATCGCTCGCGGATGATGCCGGATCAGACCCCCCAGCCGGCCGGCGTCGTGGCCTGAGAGCCGGAGGCGCTGCGCGATTGCGGGGATGCCCGGGACGGGGCCAAGCACGGCGGCGCATTTAATAAGGATGCGGCGGTTTTCAGTCAGCTCGCCCATCAGCACCTCGGCCGTGTCCGGAAAACAGCCCGGCAGATCCGCCAGCAGCGATTCCAGCTGCTGGTGGGTGGCGACAGCGCGTTCCAGGACATTTTCACCCGCGCGCTTCAGCTCCGGGAAAAGCGCGGTCAACAGCCCCGTCCGGGCCATGCCCTGCAGGGCGGGCGCGGAGCGGTCCGCGCCGAGCATTTTGAAAAACTCCTCGCGGACGCGTTCGCCGGCGGGTCGGGCGATCCGGCCGGCATCGCGACCGATGGCGGCGAGTGTTCCCGGTTCGATGCTGAAACCGAAGCGGGCCTGCAGCCGAAAGGCCCGGATGAGCCGCACCGGGTCGTTCCGGAACGCGGCGGCGGATACCATGCGGATGGTCCCGGCGTTGAGATCCTGCCGACCGCCGGTGACGTCGATGATTGTACCCGTGGCGATATCGACCGCCAATGCGTTGATGGTGAAATCCCGCTGGCGCAGGTCCTGCGCAATGCCGGCTCCGGCGGCGGCGGAAACGTCGACGATGCCGCCCGGGGCGGCCACCCGCCACAGGCGGAATTCCGGCTTGCCGATTTCGACGATGCGGCCTCCTGCGGCGGCCGCAAGCTTTTGCGCGTACGCCCGGGGATCTTCCAGGACGGCCACGTCATAATCGGCCGGCGGACGCCCGAGCAAAAGGTCGCGGACGCAGCCGCCGACGAGGTAGGCCCCCTCGCAGGTCGGAAAATAGGCTGGAAGGCCAGTAAGCATGTCCTCAATTAGCATTATTTTTAGGCGCCGAAAACATGAAACCACTTGACAGACCCGGGGTTCTGATATAAAAATATATCTATCACTATCTGGGGCAAGATCAACCCGCCCGTTATGAGGATTCATTTTCTCTATCGCCTTAAAATCCTCCTTGTTTGACCGACAGGGTCCCAATCCTCTGACCAGCAGGTAAAAGGCACGTCGGTTGAAATTTTCCGGTTGGCAATTTTTGAGGTCTTGTATATTCACAGCGGCTTGCCGCGATGGTCGCTGTAACTTCTCAGAGCGCAAGCACCCATATTCGATCCGGCTCACGCAAACGGCAACAACCACCGGCGGCAGCAATCGACCGGGACGACCCGCTGATGCCTCTGTGCATCCGGGACCAAATCAAGGGGAATCGCATTAATGAACATTGCCGAACTCAAAGAGAAAAAAATCAGCGAGCTCATGCAGATGGCCAAGAGCTTCAACATCGAAGGCGCCTCCAACATGCGCAAGCAGGAGTTGATGTTCGCGCTGCTGCAGAACCAGATCGAGAAAAACGGTATGATCTACGGGGAGGGCACCCTGGAGATTCTGCCGGACGGATTCGGGTTCCTGCGCTCGCCCAGCTCCAACTACCTGCCCGGCCCCGACGACATCTACGTGTCGCCCTCCCAGATCCGGCGGTTCAGCCTGCGCACCGGCGACACGATTTCGGGCCAGATCCGGCAGCCCAAGGAGTCCGAGCGTTATTTCGCGCTGCTCAAGGTCGAAGCGACGAACTACGAGGACCCCGAGGTTGCCCGCGACAAGATACTTTTTGACAACCTGACCCCGCTCTATCCCGAGCGCAAGATGAATCTCGAATCCGACCCCGCGAATTACTCCACGCGCATCCTGGATCTCATGGTGCCGATCGGCTTCGGTCAGCGCTGCCTCATCGTGTCGCCGCCGCGCTCCGGCAAGACCATGCTGCTACAGGCCATCGCCAACTCCATCATCAAGAGCCACAAGGACGTGGTGCCCTTTGTGCTGCTCATCGACGAGCGACCGGAGGAAGTGACCGACATGGAGCGCACGGTGAACGCGGAGGTGATCAGCTCGACCTTCGATGAGCCGGCCGAGCGCCACGTTCAGGTGGCCGAGATGGTCATCGAGAAAGCCAAGCGCCTGGTCGAGCACAAGAAGGACGTCGTGATTCTGCTGGACAGCATCACGCGTCTGGCACGGGCGCACAACGCGGTCGTCCCGCCGAGCGGCAAGATCCTCTCCGGCGGTGTCGACTCCAACGCCCTGCAGCGGCCGAAGCGCTTCTTCGGCGCGGCCCGCAACATCGAAGAGGGCGGCAGCCTCACCATCATCGCGACCGCCCTGATCGACACCGGCAGCCGCATGGACGAGGTGATCTTCGAAGAGTTCAAGGGAACCGGCAACGCCGAGATCCAGCTCGACCGGAAGCTTTCGGACAAGCGCGTCTTCCCAGCCGTCGACATCAAGCGCTCCGGCACCCGCAAGGAGGAATTGCTGCTCGAAGGGGACGTGCTCAACCGTGTCTGGATCCTGCGCAAACTGCTCACCACCCTCAACACGGTGGACAGCATGGAGTTTTTGCTTGAAAAAATGAAAGGAACGAAGAATAATAGGGACTTTATGAATTCTATGAATGCATAGACCTGAAGAGTTCAATATGGAAGAGGGGGACTCACCTGTAATGAAGAAGGACATTCATCCGAAGTACGAGGAAACGAAGATCCGTTGCGCCTGCGGAAACGTGATCGAGACCGGCTCCACCCGGGACAATATCGCCGTGGAAATCTGCTCCAACTGTCACCCGTTTTTCACGGGCAAGCAGAAACTGGTCGATACGGCCGGCCGCATCGAGCGTTTCCGTAAGAAGTATGCGAAGTTCCAGAAGCAGGAAAAGCCGGCGTAACCGCTCCCGCCCGCCTGCACCCAGTCGATCGGAGCCGGCGGCGCCGGTCGGCCCCGCGCGGTTTGGCCGCGCGCGGGCTGCAGCGAGCCGGAAAACGCGCGGGTTGTCATTCAGATCATCACGTGCATCTTGATGGGCCAGCCACCTTCGGGCCGGGGAGGAAGTTCCCCGCGCCCGAGGTCTTTTTTGCGCCTGCGGCAGGCCCAGGTGAATAAACCATGTATGCCAAACTCCAAGGCGTCGAACAGCGCTTCATCGAAGTCGAACAGCATCTGAGCGACCCCGGCCTCCTCGGCAACCGGGAGGCATACCAGAAGGCCGTGCGCGAGCACTCGGACCTCGGCAAGATCGTCGCGGTGTTTCGCCGGCACAAGGAGGCCCTGGCCCGCATCCAGGAAAGCCGCGCGCTGCTGAACGACGCCGACGCCGAAATCCGCAACCTGGCCAAGGAAGACCTCGCCGCCCTCACCGCGGAACAGGCGCAGCTCGAAAGCGACTTGAAGATTCTGCTGCTGCCGAAAGACCCGAACGACGACAAGAATGTCATTCTCGAGATCCGCGCCGGCACCGGCGGCGAAGAGGCGGGGCTTTTCGCGAGCGACCTGTTCCGCATGTATTGCCGATATGCCGAAGGCCGCAGCTGGAAAGTCGAAATCCTGTCGGGCCATCCCACCGGCGCGGGAGGAGTGAAAGAGGCGATCGTCATGATCCAGGGCAAGGGCGCCTACAGTGCCCTAAAGTACGAGAGCGGCATTCACCGTGTGCAGCGCGTGCCGGTCACCGAAGCCCAGGGCCGCATTCACACCTCGGCCGTCACCGTGGCGGTGCTGCCCGAGGCCGAGGAAGTGGACGTGGAAATCAACCCCAACGACCTGCGCATCGACGTTTATCGTTCGGGGGGCCCGGGAGGCCAAAGCGTCAACACAACGGACTCGGCGGTGAGGGTCACGCACCTGCCGACAGGCCTGGTGGTCATCTGTCAGGACGAGAAGTCGCAGCTCAAGAACAAGAACAAGGCGCTCAAGGTGCTGCGTGCCCGGATGCTCGACGCCAAGATCCAGGAGCAGGACCAACAGCGCTCCGAGGAACGCAAGAGCCAGGTGGGCACCGGCGACCGCAGCGGCCGCATCCGGACCTACAACTTCCCGCAGAACCGGGTGACCGATCACCGCATCGGGCTGACCCTTTACCGGCTGGAGGCCATCCTCCAGGGGGACATCCAGGAGCTGATCGACGGGCTGACCACCCACTACCAGGCCCAGGCCTTGCAGAATGTCGAACCCGCCGTCAGCCACTGACCTGGAATGGACCATCCTGAGAGTGATCCTGTGGGCGGCCGCCTACCTGAAGGAACGCGGGATCGAAAGCCCCCGGTCGGCGGCCGAAATTCTGCTGGCGCACGCCCTCCGGACCGATCGGGTGCAGCTCTACGTGCACCACGACAAGCCGCTGGAGAAGGCAGAGCTCGCCGCGTTCAAAGATCTCATCCAAAGGCGGGTGCGGCGGGAGCCCGTGGCCTACATCGTGGGCCGCAAAGGGTTCTGGACGCTTGATCTCGCCGTCGGCCCGGAGGTGTTGATCCCCCGGCCGGAAACCGAACGCCTGGTGGAGGCGGCTCTCGCCGTGCTGGCGAAGGTCCCCGAGGGGCGCTGCGCCCGGGTGCTGGACCTCGGAACCGGTTCGGGAGCCGTTGTTCTGGCGCTGGCCGCCGAAGCCGGCCGGCACCGGTATTTCGCCTCCGACCTATCGATTGCGGCCGTCGCCACCGCGCGCCGCAATGCGCTCGCCGCCGGCGTAGGAGGTCGGGTGGAATTTTTCGCGGCGGACTGGTTCAGCGCGCTCAGGCAAGGCAGCGAGCCGTTCGGCCTGATCGTCTCCAACCCGCCGTACGTGACCCGCAGCGCCTTGGCCGGGCTTCAGCCGGAGATCGTTCGTCATGAGCCGCACCTCGCCCTCGATGGGGGTCCGGACGGCCTGAAGAGCTACCGCGCCATCATCGGCACGGCCGGCAGCCACCTTGCGCCCGGCGGTTCACTCCTGCTCGAGATCGGTTGCGACCAGCGGGAGGCGGTGCAGGGCATTGCGGCACAGACCGGCGGCTACGAAGAATTCCAATGTCTTGCGGATTACGCCGGCCGCGACCGGGTGGTCGCCCTGCGGAAAAAAGATGTTGCGGCTGATCAAAAGATTTGCTAAATAAAAAAATTTAAGTATTCAGTCTGAAACATAGGGTTTCACCAACGACACACGCAGCCGGACGGCTTCCCGGTGCCCCGACGTCGGGGCTGGAGGCGAGAACGACGGCGGCGGTGGAAAAACCGAAAGGAAGGGAGAACAGTATGGCGTACGTAACCATGAAGGAACTCCTCGAAGCAGGAGTTCATTTCGGCCACCAGACCAAGCGCTGGAACCCGAAGATGAAGCCTTACATTTTCGGCGCGCGCAACGGGATCTACATCGTCGACCTGCAGAAGACTGTCAAGATGTTCAAGACGGCCTATGACTTCCTCGTGGAAAACGCCGCGAACGGCAAGTCGACGCTCTTTGTCGGCACCAAGAAACAGGCCCGGGATTCCATCTACGAGGAAGCCAACCGGTGCGAAATGTTTTACGTGCACAACCGCTGGTTGGGGGGGATGCTGACCAACTTCCAGACGATCCGCAAGAGCATCGAGCGGCTGAACTACCTCAATACCATCCACAACGACGGCACCATCAACCTTTTTCCCAAGAAGGAACGGCTGAAGCTGGCCAAGGAGCGCGAGAAGCTCGACAGCAACCTGGGCGGCATCCGGTCCATGACGAGTCTGCCGGGGGCGATTTTCATCGTGGACCCCAAGAACGAGGAGATCGCCGTGCACGAAGGCCGCCGGCTGAAGATCCCCATCGTCGCCATCGTCGACACCAACTGTGACCCGGATGTCATCGACTTCGCCATCCCCGGCAACGACGACGCCATCCGCGCCATTCGGCTCCTGACCTCACGGGTCGCCGACGCCTGCATCGAAGGCCACCAGAGATGGACGGAGCGCATGCAGGCCGAGACGGACAAGACTCAGCCGGAGGAGCACAAGCCGGTCGTCGCTGCGGGGGAACTCAAACCCGGCGAACGCAAAGTGATTTCCGACGGCAGCGCGGGACCGGTGGTGGAAATCATTCGACGCGCAACGACCGATGCGGCGGTTGCCGGCCCGGCTTCGGACCCGGCCGGTGCCATCGGAGAACGTGCGACCACAGGAGACGAATGATGACGGAAATCAGTGCGACACGTGTCAAAGAGTTGCGGGAGAAAACCGGCGCCGGAATGATGGACTGCAAGCAGGCCTTGTCGGCCTCCGACGGCGACATGACCAAGGCGATTGAGTTTTTGCGCAAGAAGGGGCTCGCCACGGCCCAGAAGCGCGCCGGCCGCGCCACCAGCGAAGGCACCATCGCGAGTTACATCCACATGGGCGGGAAACTGGGGGTGATGGTCGAGATTAACTGCGAAACCGACTTCGTGGCCAAGAACGAGGCCTTCCAGGAGTGCGCCAAGAACATCGCCATGCACATCGCCGCCTCCAACCCGATCGCGGTGCGGCCCGAGGATGTTGCGCCCGAGATCATCGCCAAGGAAAAAGAGATCTACGCCGCCCAGGCCCGGGAAACCGGCAAACCCGAGCAGGTCATCGAGAAGATCGTCGAAGGCAAGCTCAAAAAGTTCTATGAAGACAGCTGCCTGCTGAACCAGGCCTACGTTCGCAACCCGGACATCACGGTCGCCGACCTTCTCAACGAACTCGTTGCCAAGATCGGCGAGAACATCTCCATCAAGCGTTTTGTCCGATTCCAGGTCGGAGGGTAGACTGCCGTGCACCAGCCTCAGCACAAACGCGTGGTCGTCAAGATCAGCGGTGAAGCCCTCATGGGGGAGCAGGAGTTCGGGATCAGCCCCGACATGCTCCGCTATGTGGCGGAGGAAATCCGGTCCATCGTGGAGCTCGGCGTTCAAACGGCCATCGTGGTGGGCGGAGGCAACATCTTCCGCGGCATTGCCGCAAGCTCTTACGGCATGGACCGCACCTCTGCCGATCACATGGGGATGCTGGCCACGATCATCAACAGCTTGGCGCTTCAGGACGCGCTGGAGAAACAGGGCATCCAGACCCGCGTGCAGTCGGCCGTTGCCGTGCATCAGGTGGCCGAGCCCTACATCTTGCGCAGGGCGATCCGCCATCTGGAAAAAGGGCGGGTGGTCATATTCGCGGCCGGAACCGGAAGCCCCTATTTCACCACGGACACGGCCGCCGTGCTGCGCGGCCAAGAGATCCACGCCGAAATGCTGCTGAAGGCCACCAAGGTGGATGGCGTCTACGACTCGGACCCGGTCACCCACCCGAATGCCAAGTTCCTGAAACGGGTGAGCTACATGGAGGTGCTGGAGCGGCAGCTCAAGGTCATGGACACGACCGCCATATCGTTGGCGATGGACAATGACATGCCTCTGGCGGTCTTCAAGCTCAAGCACAAGGGCAACATTCGCCGGGTGGTCTGCGGCGAGGAGATCGGCACACGTATCAGCAACTAAAAGCGGTTTAAGAAACCTCGCATCACTCCCGAGGGCACAGGAGAATGCCATGATCGAGTCAGTCTACCGAGACACCAAAGACAACATGGGCAAGGTGATCGAGGCTCTGAAGAAAGAGCTGAAACGGGTCCGGACCGGCCGGGCGTCCTTGTCGCTTCTGGACGGCATCAAGGTGGATTACTACGGGACCCTGACCCCGCTAAACCAGCTGGCGACCCTGGCAGCGCCCGAGAGTCGGCTGATCACGATCCAGCCGTGGGATACGACCGTCATCAAGGAGATCGAAAAGGCGGTTCTGAAATCCGACCTCGGGCTCACCCCCTCCAGCGACGGAAAGATCGTCCGCATCGCCATCCCACCCCTGACCGAACAGCGGCGCAAGGAGCTCGTCAAAGTCGTCCACAAGACCAGCGAGGAGTACAAGGTGTCGGTGCGTAATTTGCGGCGCGATGCCAACGAGCTCATTAAGAATATTAAAAAAGACGGCAAAATCTCCGAGGACGACGCTTTCAAGTCCCAAGAGAAGATCCAGAAAATCACCGACGAGCACATCAGTCTCGTCGATGCGTGTTATAAAGAAAAAGAGAAAGAGATCCTTGAGTTCTAGTATGTCGCCCGGGGGGCCTGCCGTGGGCGTTCCCTCCAAGCTGCCCCGGCACGTTGCCATCATCATGGATGGCAACGGCCGCTGGGCCCAACAACGGTTGTTGTCCCGCGTCTTCGGACATGAAAAAGGTTCGGAAGCAGTGCGCGTCGTGGTGCGCACCTGCCGCGAGCTGGGCATACCCCTTCTGACGCTGTATGCCTTCTCCACGGAAAACTGGCAGCGCTCGGCCGTGGAGGTGGAGGCCCTGATGGGCCTGCTGCGCCGCTTCCTGGAGGCCGAACGGGCTGAGATGCTGCAGACCAACATCCGCCTGCATGTCATCGGCTGTATCGAGCGGCTTCCGTCAGACGTGCAGCAGGCGCTGCGTCGAACCATGGCGGACACCGCGCAGAACTCGGCGCTTCAGCTCAATCTTGCCTTGAGCTACGGCGGGCGGGACGACATCACGCGGGCGCTGCGGTCCATTGCGAGCCTGGTGCGCGAGGGCCGCCTGAATCCGGAATCCATCACCGAAGAGGTCGTTGCCGCCCACCTGGACACCCGGGGCATGCCTGACCCGGACATCCTCATCCGCACCGGGGGCGACATGCGGATCAGCAATTTCCTGCTTTGGCAGCTGGCCTACACGGAAATATTCGTCATTCCCACGCTTTGGCCGGACTTCGGCCGCGACCAGTTTCTCCAGGTCTTGAACGACTTTCAGTCCCGGCAACGGCGCTTCGGGCGGGCATGATGTTCCGGTGCCGTCGGAAAAGGTGACAGGGATGGCGCAGGGCCAGGCGCACCTCAAACGGTGGATCACGGGGCTGTCGGCTCTGCCGGTCCTGATCGTTTGCGTGGCGACCGGCGGGACGCTGTTCAGCGTTTTGGTGGGCTTGGCCGGCCTGGTTTGCCTGTGGGAGTATTTTCGCGTCGTCTGCCCCCCCGGCACCCGGCTGATCGCGGAGCCGATCCTGCTGGCGGGGTACGCCGGCGCGGCCGCTCTGATCGCCTGTGCCCACGCAGCCCGACCGGATCTGATACCCGTCGTGCTTGCGCTCAACGTTCTGGCCGGCGGGCTGATTTCTATCTTCTGTTATCCGTCGCAGCGAGGGGTGGTAGATCTCGTGGCGAAGCAGATCCAGGGAATATGCTATATTCCGCTTCCCCTGGCCCTGCTGATCCTGTTACGGATGGCGCCCGACGGAATGGGCTTTGTTTTTATGCTGTGTGCCGTCATATTCGCCGGCGACACCGCGGCCCTCTATGCCGGTACACTCTGGGGTCGTCACAAGCTGAGTCCGTCCATCAGCCCTGGCAAAACCATCGAGGGCGCCCTGGCCGGGTTGGCCGCCAATCTGGCGGTCGGCGCGGCGGCCAAAGCCCTGCTTTTAACGGAACCGGGCTGGATCCCGTGCCTGATATTTGCCGTCGCGGCCGGAGGCGTGGGGCAGATCGGGGATCTCTTCGAGTCGGAACTCAAGCGGGTGTCGAACATCAAAGACTCCGGCGGGATCCTGCCGGGACACGGCGGGATCCTCGACCGCATCGATGCGCTGCTCTTTGCGGCCCCGGTGGCTTACGTTTTCCGTCTGATCGTGATCCCGGCGTGAACGGCAGCGTTGAGGCCCGGGCATTATCCGGACCATGGCCGCCGCGACCCTTTTTTTTCGGCAGAGTATGAGAACGCTTTCGATACTGGGTTCGACCGGATCGATCGGGCGCAACGCGCTCGCCATCGCCGGCATGTTTCCCGAACGATTTTCCGTGAAAGCCCTGGCCGCCAAGCGCAATGTCGCCCTTCTGGCCGAGCAGATCCGTGTTTTCCGCCCCCAAGCCGCGGCCGTTTTCGACGAAAACGGCGCGTGCGAGCTGAAATCGCTCATCGGCGCGGGATCCTCCACCGAAATCCTGCACGGCGCAGACGGGTACAATGCCGTCGCGGCTTGGGACTCGGCGGAGCTGACCCTCACGGCGGTGGTGGGCGCGGCGGGGCTGATGCCGACGCTGGCGGCGATCGACGCCGGAAAAACCATCGCCCTGGCGAACAAGGAAACGCTGGTGATGGCCGGCGGAGTTGTGATGGCCCGTGCTGCGCAGCGCGGGGTGTCCATCATCCCGGTAGACAGCGAGCACAGTGCCATTTTCCAGTGTCTCCAAGGCCAGCGCCGGGAGGACCTCGCGCAGATCCTGCTGACCGCCTCGGGGGGGCCTTTTCTGGACCGCCCGCGGGAATCCTTCGCCAACATCACGCGGCCGGAGGCCCTGCGGCATCCCAACTGGACGATGGGGGCCAAGATCACCATCGACTCCGCCACCCTGATGAACAAGGGCCTTGAGGTGCTGGAAGCCAAATGGCTCTTCGGTGTATCCGAGGACAGTATCCGGGTGGTGGTCCATCCTCAAAGCGTGATCCACTCCATGGTGGCCTTTCAGGACGGATCCGTGATAGGTCAATTGGGCATCCCGGACATGAAGACGGCGATTGCCTACGCGCTGTCGTTCCCGGAGCGCCTGCCGCTCGCGCAGCCGCTGCCGGATTTTTCCGGTGCCGTGGACCTTACGTTTCGGCAGCCGGACTTCGGGAAGTTTCCATGCCTTGGGCTGGCTTTCGAGGCCTGCCGCAGCGGAGGGACGATGCCGGCCGTGCTCAACGCCGCCAATGAGGTGGCGGTGGGCGCGTTTTTGGAGGATCGGATCTCTTTCATCGCGATTGCGGAAATCATCGGCCAGACGATGGCGCGGCACCGGATCGTTCCGAACCCCGACTTGCCCGACATCATTGCGGCGGACCGCTGGGCTCGACGCGAGGCCCGGCAACGGGCGAAGGCTTATCCGGGCTGAGGTGACGAAATCGGCCAGAGTCAAGAAAGGATGATGACTGAACGCTTATGGGTACAAGTGCTTGGGCATTTCTGGTTGTTCTCGGGATTTTGATATTTTTTCACGAGTTCGGGCATTTTTTAATCGCCCGGCTCTTCGGCGTGGGCGTGGAGAAGTTCTCGCTCGGTTTCGGGCCGCGCCTGATCGGCAAGCGGGTCGGCATCACCGATTACCGTCTCTCCCTGGTGCCGCTGGGCGGATACGTGAAAATGATCGGGGAAGAGCCCGACGAGAGCCTCGACCCCCAGCTTATTCCGATCTCCTTCACGCACAAGCATGTCATCAAGCGGATCCTCATCGTTTTTGCCGGACCACTCTTCAACATGCTGCTCGCGGTTGTCATTTTCTTCGTCATCGCCCTGTTCTCGGGCATCTTGATCCTCAAGCCCACCATCGGCACGATCAAGGAAGGGTCCCCGGCCTACGCCGCCGGCCTCCAGAAAGGCGACCGGATCGCGGCCATCGACGGGGTCTCGATCGCAAGCTGGGAGCAGATGGCGGACACGATCAGCCGCAGTAACGGCCGGCCGCTCGGCATCAGCGTGTCGCGTGCAGACGGCGAGTTCCAGCTGCGTGCCACCCCCGAGCTCGTCACCACTAAAAACCTGCTGGGGGAAGACATCAAACGCTACGTCATCGGCATTTCCAGTGCCGGAGAGGTTTATTCCAAAAAACTCAATTTGTTCGAGGCTATTTTCGAGAGTTTTCATCAAACTTACAGCATCGCGGAACTCATGGTAGTGATCGTTGCCAAGCTCTTCACGGGCGACATCGCATTCGACACGGTCGGCGGCCCGATCATGATCGCCCAGATGGCCGGGGACCAGGCCAAGGCCGGCGCGAGCAGCCTCTTTCAGTTCATCGCGGTAATCAGCGTCAATCTGGCGGTCATCAACCTGCTGCCGATCCCGGTGCTGGACGGCGGACATCTCCTGTTCTTCCTGATCGAGGCCATCAAGGGGCGGCCGGTGAGCGTGAAGGTCCGCGAGATCGCACAGCAGGTTGGCATGGTCCTGCTGATCATGCTGATGATTCTCGTGTTCTATAACGACATTACGCGGTTGTTTTTCAGCTTATGACTGTAATCCATTGTACCTAAAACGTGAGTTGACAGCCATGCCATCCCGACTCGAGATTGCTCTCCAGGATCACCTGGCCGACCCCGAAGGGGAGGGGATTCGCAAGAAGGCCAAGGCCTATTTCGGCATCCAGGTCTCCCGCATCCGCGCCGTGCAGATACTCACCATCGACGCGGGTCTCAGCGCGGATCAGCTCAAGCTCATCCAGAAAGATATCTTCACCAACCCCGTGACTCAGGTTTCCTCCGATCGTCCGCTCGCCATCGACTGCGACTGGGTCATCTGGGTCGGTTACCGTCCGGGCGTCCGGGACAATCCGGGTGCCACGGCCGTGGAGGCGATCGAGGACCTTCTGCGCATCCGGTTTGCTCCCGGTGAAGCCGTCTACACCAGCAAACGTTACTGCGTAAGCGGCCGGGGTCTGCTCAGGGAGGATGTGCAGCGGATCGCCGGCGGGCTGCTGGCCAACGATATCATCCAGCAGTGGCGGATCTATTCCGCGCGAGAATGGGACCCGACCGAGGGGGTCGGCATCATCATCCCCAAGGTTCGCCTCGACCATGCGCCGACGGTAACGGTCATCCCTATTGACAGCGACGCTGCACTCCAGCGCATCAGCGACGAACGCAACCTCGCCCTGAACCCGAACGACATCCCGGTGATCCGGGCCTATTTTTCCGACCCGGCGGTGCGGGCGGACCGGGCGGCGACGGGGTTGGGAGATCCGACGGACGTAGAGATCGAATACATCTCCCAGGGGCGCAGCGACCACTGCAATCACAACACCTTCCGGGGACTTTTCCGTTACCGGGATCTCGGCTCCGGGCAGGAGCAGGTCGTCGACAATCTGTTCAAGACCTGCATCGAGGCCCCAACGCTGGAGCTGGCCGGCCGGAAGCCCTGGGTGGTGTCCGTTCTCTGGGACAATGCGGGCGCCGGGCGCTTCGACGACGATCACCACTATGTCATCACCGGCGAGACCCACAACTCGCCCTCCAACATGGAGGCCTACGGCGGGTCCATTACCGGAATCGTGGGGGTATACCGGGATCCCCTGGGCACCGGCAAGGGATCGAAGCTCGTCATGGGCAGCTATGGCTTCTGCGTCGGTGACCGGGACTACAGCGGCGATTTGAAGCCGCGCCTGCACCCGCGACGGCTCCTGGACGGGATTATCGAGGGGGTGCGGGACGGGGGCAACAAGAGCGGCATACCGACCCCCTTCGGCCAGGTGTTCTTCCATCCCGGCTACATGGGCAAATGCCTGGTTTTCGTAACGGCGGTCGGCATCATGCCCGCCCGCATCCAAGGGCAGCCCGCCGAGGAAAAGAAGACCAGCCCCGGGGAACTCGTCATCATGTGCGGCGGCCGGGTCGGCAAGGACGGCATCCACGGCGTTACCGCCTCTTCGGAGGTTTTCTCCGAGCACACGCCGGCCGGCCACGTCCAGATCGGCGACCCGTACACCCAGAAGAAAATGCACGATTTCCTGCTGGAAGCCCGCGACGCCGGTCTCATCCAGTTCATCACCGACAACGGCGGCGGCGGCCTCTCCTCCTCGGTCGGGGAGTCCGCGCGATACTCCAACGGCGCCGAGGTGGCGTTGGAGAGGGTGCCGCTCAAATACGACGGTCTGGACCAGTGGGAGATCTGGGTCTCCGAATCCCAGGAGCGCATGACGACCGCGATCCGTCCGGAGGATGCCGAACGTTTCATGGCGCTCTCCCGCCGGCACGCGGTGGAGAGCACGGTGATCGGCCGCTACACCGACACGGGCAAGCTGCACATCACCTACGACGGGAAGACCTGCGCCTACGTGGACATGGACCTGCTCTCCGCCGGGTTCCCCCAGTGGGAGTTCGAGGCCGAATGGGTCTCTCCGCAGCGGCGGGGGCTGCACGAGCCGGTCCTCAAGGCGCCGGCCGATATCAACCGGCTGCTGCCGGACCTGCTGGAGCGCCCCAACATCTGCTCCACGGAGTGGGTCATCCGGCAGTACGACCACGAGGTCCAGGGCACGAGCGTCATCAAGCCGCTGATCGGCGCCGAACGGGACGTGAACAGCGATGCGGCCGTGCTGCGGCCGGTCCTGGGATCGGCGCACGGGCTGGCCTTTGCTCAGGCGCTGCTGCCGGCCTACTCCGCGATCGACGCCTACGCGATGGTCGCCTGCAGTATCGACGAGGCCGTGCGCCGGGTGCTGGCCGTGGGCGGGGAGATCGAGCACATCGGCGGCGTGGACAATTTCTGCTGGCCGAGCATCCAATACGACCCGAGGGGAAACCCGGACGGCAAGTTCAAGGCGGCTCAACTGGTGCGCGCCTGCCGGGCGCTGCGGGACGTCTGCCTCGCCTACGAAATCCCGCTGCTCTCGGGCAAAGACAGCATGTACGTGGACGGGCATTTGCCGGGGCGTTACGGTGAAATGCACAAGGTGTCGGCGCTCGAAACCATGCAGTTCGCGACGATTTCGCGGGTGGCGGACATCCAGCAATGCGTCACCATGGACAGCAAGATGCCGGGCGATCTGGTCTACGTCGCCGGCCTGACCCGCGACGAGCTGGGCGGGTCCGAATACTACGCCCATCTCGGGTACCTGGGGCTGAACGTGCCGCAGGTGCGCAGCACCGAGTTCATGCCGGTCTACCGGGCGCTGCACCGGTGCATCGCGGCGGGGCTGACGGCCTCGGTGCACGGCGTCTACCGGGGGGGATTGGGGGTCCATCTGGCCATGGTGGCGATGGGGGGCGGATGGGGCCTGCAGGTCGATGCCCGCCGGATCCCGGCCGAGGGGGTTCAACGCAACGACACGTTGCTGTTCTCGGAGTCCGCCGGTCGGTTTATCCTCACCGTCGATCCTCGCCGGCGGGGCGAGTTTGAATCCCTCTTCAAAGGCCTGCCCTGCGCCCGCATCGGCACGGTGACCGCCGAGCCCGTGGTGAGGATCGATGGTTTGAACGGGGAGGCGCTGGCGGCCGTGGCGGTTTCAGACCTGAAGGCATCCTGGCGGAAGCCCTTCGGGCATCTGATCTGATGAGCTCCCGCCAGCGGAACGTTATTTTGACAATCACTATACCCCCACCGCTGGCCCTTCCACCGGGGGAAAAGAATTTCAGTGATGGGAAACCAACCCCGGTTTCCCATCGGAGGTGCTGCAATGGTGAAGGTGAATGTCCTCGTGCTGACCGGGTACGGGCTCAACTGCGACGATGAGACGGCGCATGCATTCGAACAGGCCGGCGCCGCGGCTCACCGGGCCCACATCAACTCGGTCATCGACGGCTCCGTGCGCCTGGAAGATCATCACATCCTGGTCTTCATCGGCGGGTTCAGCTGGGGCGACGACCACGGCGCCGGGGTCATTCAAGCGGTCCGTTTCAAGACCCACCTCGGCCGGCGCCTGCTCGACTTCGTCGAAGCCGGCCGCCTGGTGCTCGGTATCTGCA
>JACRCN010000044.1 GCA_016219005.1 Deltaproteobacteria bacterium | reverse complement strand
ATCATGGGGAGCGCCTGGATCCGCAGATTATTGTTCGTTTTACCCGCAACTTCGATTCAGTGGTCATCTGGGGGGCAGGTAACCTCGGGACTGCGGTAGGCAGCAAGCTACTGGAGCTAGGTGTCCCCGTTTCCTGTTATTGGGACATTCAGGCCGAGATTATCAAAACGTGCAACGGCCTGGGCGTTACCCCTCCCTTTACAGGTTATTTAAGAAAAGAAACGACATTGGTTCTCTTTTGTATTGGCAATGTGGCCATCGGGCCGAATGTCTTTCGGCAACTGGCCGAAAACGGTTGGAAGCACGTGGTGCATGGGAACGATCTTCTGCAAGGGCTGCTATGCCCTCTCTCCAACGAACGGCCTCCCGACACAAAAATCTGCAACAGTCTTGACATTTGCAGCGTATGCTCGTGCGAACGTCTGCACAACATCGTCCGGGCGAACGCAGCCCGAAAACTGGGCATTTCGCTGGGCGAAACACTGTCGTTCGACAGAGTCCATTTTATTGTCAATAACATATGTAATCTGAAGTGCAAGCATTGTTTCGTCTACATCAATAGTTATCCCAAAGAGTATAAACAAAACGTATCTATCGGGCAGATACTGCAAGATATTGATGTCGTTATGCGCGCAGTACATTCGTTCGGCGTTGTCAACATCTTCGGCGGCGAACCGTTCCTCCATAAAGACCTCGATCGGATTGTCAGCCGTGTGTTATCCCACGATAATATGGGGGCAGTTATCGTTAACAGCAACGGGACCGTCCGCATTGAGAATAGCCAACTCGCTAGCATGGCAGACGAACGGGTTCGCCTAGCGTTTTCAAATTACCTCGAAGTGATTGACGAGAGGAAAAAAGCGTTGTTTTTCAGGAACATCGAAACCGCCAAATCCTCGGGCGTCAATACAAAGTATCAAAACACGTTGCCGACCTGGAACATCTCATCTACGCTCGAGAACAAACGAGATTCCATCGAAACGACGATCCAAAAGAAAAGTGCGTGTGGTGTGCGCTTCCTGTACGTATTCGATGGCAGACTTTTCCCGTGCGCTTTTGCCCTGTCTATTCATGACCTCCGCGTGGCTGATTATAAGACGGACTATGTCCTTCTTGATCCCAATAAATCGCCAGAGGAAATTCGCGATGGTATTCGCGAGCTGATATCGCGCTTGCATTACCGAGCATGCGGGCACTGCGATGCTTTCGGATCCCCGGCATTGACAAGCCAAGCCGCGGAGCAAGGTTTCGACAGTCGGTACGCGCTACCCGAGGAATAGCAGGAACGCGGATTCATACCCCCGGTTTAAGTGCATTTTTATCTGCCGGAAGGAGCCTCTTTATGTCGCAGAATATTCCATCTTCAACAGACACCTTCGCCGGCCGTACCGATGCAACGGCGGTCGCACCTCGCACTTGCCCCGTCTGTGGATCTAGGGAGTCCTCCCCCATTCGGCATATAGAACTGGTCGTTCCGGATAACTTTTCGTTGCAGCACTCATTTTCGGTCAACGCATGCGCCCGCTGCGGTGCCGTCTTTCATAACGTCAGGCATCAGGATGACCGTGACGACTATTACGAATCCTATACGGGTTCCGACACGAACCACTACCAGGTCTCTGTCGATCAGGCACGGCTCAACGATATGACGACCAGCTTCTTGGTACGCGCAGGATTGAAGCCGACGAACCAAACCATCGTGGACATAGGTTGCTCATTTGGCGTTACTTTGGCGTCGTTGCAGCGCGCCGGTTTCGACAACCTGTATGCCATCGACCCGGATCGGGCCGCAATTAAATACTTATCAGACCGTGGAATTCCCGGCAGAACGGGCTTGGCCACTGATTTATTCCCAGAATTTGAGAACAAGTTTGATTTGATCATATTGCGTCACGTCCTCGAGCATCTGGAATTCCCGCTGGCGTGCCTTGACAATGTTGGGAAGTGGCTTAAACCGAGGGGAAGGATCTACGTCGAACTCCCCGATCTTGCCCGCTTCCAGGAATGCAGTCCGTTCCCCGGCTATTTCTTTGAATTCGAGCATATTAACCATTTTAGCCTGGTTTCGTTGCTGAATTTGATGCGCGCATTCACGCTGATACAATACGAGTCGACGCCCGGAATCTATCCTTGCATACGTGCATTATTTGAAAAATCCGATGTTAAAAAGCCTCTATGTTTCGCTGCAGCCGATGCTCAATTTATTTATGACAGCTTCACCCGTCCGAGCGATAAAGGGAATGCTGTCCTTTCGAATATCGCCCAATTGAATTCACACGAAATTGCATTGTGGGGAGTTTCAATCTTTGCTTATCGAATGCTTACTCATACGCCCCTGAGGAACTGCAGCATCCGCCACCTTGTAGACAGTAATCCTGAGCGACAGGGAGAAAGGCTGATGGGTTTGACCGTCGAGCCCCCAAAAACCTTATGCTCATTCAGCGGTGACATTGTTATTTGTGGCGAAAACTCCTCTGAAAGCATAGAAAAATCGATACGCTGTCTCGGACTGCCGAACAGAGTTGTGCGCCTAATGACGACACCAAGGGCCTGCCCGGCGTGACAACCGTTGTCAACTGATCAACGAGGGAGCCGACCGCACATGAAAAACATTAACGAAGTCCTGGAACTTGCCAGAAGGGGTGACAGCGATCACTCCGCTGAAATCGGCCGATACATCAAAGGCTTCCGGAATATCGTCCTGCGCGGCGCTGGAAAATTTGGCACGGCATTCGGCGCTTTCCTTATTGCAGGGGGTGTCCCCCGCGAACAGCTTTGTTATTGGGATATCCGTGCCGCAGAATTGAAGGAAGTCAACGACATTAAGGTTACTATGCCGTTCTCGTCGGAATTCGACCGTGAACGAACACTCATCGTAAGCTGCATCCCGAACGGGAGCCTGTCGGGCAGTGTCGGTGAACAGGAATTTTTGGCAGTGGGTTATCGCCATTACCTTTCCGGCATGGCATTGTTTGAGGCCTTGATGTGCGGAATGAAGCCAGAGACCGGCTTCGATGCGAAGGTTTGCATCGGCACGACGTTTTGCAACTGGTGTGCATGCAAACGCCTGCCGAGTCTGCTGTATCGGGAATGCAAGAAGGCACGCCTTAATGATTTCAGCGGCAAGCTTGTCTTCCCGGTAGCAACCTTCGCAATTAACCAGAAATGCACGCTGAAATGCCAGCATTGCGGGCAGTACATAAATCACTATCCGCGGGAGGAGCGCATCAATTTCACTCTTGAACGGATCAAGACGGATATTGACCGGATTTTCGACGCGGTGGATGCGATTGGCTACGTTTCGATTATAGGAGGGGAACCGTTCCTGCACCCCGCATTGAACGATATCATTGATCTTGTGCTCGGTAAGCCCAATTTCGGCGTGCTCGGAATCACCACGAACGGCATCTGCGACATCAAGGACAAACACATCATCAAACTCAACAATAGAAAGACTCGCCTGATTTTTTCAGACTATACGACAAGCCTGTCGGAAAACCAGCGCAATCTATTTGCAAAAAATGTTAGACACGCATCCGAGAGTGGCATTAACTTCACGGTTGGTCAGCCGCTCTGGTCAACCCCGGCGTCCTTGCGCAAATTGAATCTCCCCGGAGCCACTAAAATCGCAATGAAAGCCGGATGCAATTCAATTAATAGCTGCAAGACCATCCAGAATGGCGTTTACTACCCTTGCTCCACCACTGCCGGCATCGGTTCCCATCATCTTGCAGATTACCCATGCGACTGGGTGAGAATCGATGCGACACATTCTGCCCAGGAGTTGCGGGAAAAAATTCTGCAGGTCGACGAACAACCGCACTACGAAAGCTGTGACCATTGCGGAGAAGGCGGTGAAATGCTGCAATTCCCTGGAGAACAAGGCATACGAGACCAATACCGGCATGTAGGAGGATCGGATTAAATAAAGCGCATGGGTTTGTGCACTCTCTATCATCAACCAGCATCCCGATCCAATGGGTATTAAGATGCCACCAATCGCATGCATCCCACAGCTTCCGGAGGCGGATCTCTGCCACATCCTCGCAAAGGCAAGCGATATTTGGGATGGGCTCAAAGGTAAACGCCTATTTCTCACTGGAGCGACGGGCTTCTTTGGCAGTTGGTTGCTGGAGAGTTTGACGTTCGCAAACCAGCGCCTGGACTTGAACGCATCCGCCGTCGTGCTCACCCGCGACCCCGGGGGCTTCCGGCGATCCCTTCCTCATTTGGCGGACGATCCGGCCATCGTGCTTGTGGCAGGCGACGTTAGGGACTTCGCCTTTCCGGAAGGGGCCTTTGACTTGATCTTCCATGCAGCGACCACCAACGCCAGGGAGACCTTTGCCGGGGAATCATCCCTGCGGAAGTATGAAACCCTCGCGATGGGAACGCGCAGGGTGCTGGACTTCGCGGTCCAAAGCGGAGCACGGCGGATGCTCTTCACGAGTTCGGGCGTGGTGTATGGACCGCAGCCGAAGGATCTTGACCGGATTCCTGAGGATTTTGCAGGGGGCCCGGTTCGCGGCTACCCCCAGCGGGCCCTGGCCGAGGGAAAGCGCGCCGCAGAATTCCTCTGCGAAGCGATCGGTGAGACCTCCGGGATTGCCATTACCATCGCTCGCTGCTTCAGCTTCGTCGGTCCTCGTCTGCCCCTGGACCTTCATTATGCCATCGGGAATTTCATCCGGGATGCCCTTCGTGGCGGCCCCGTTGTCGTGCAGGGGGATGGAACGGCTGTCCGCGCATACCTTTATGCCGCTGATCTCACAATCTGGCTCTGGACGATCCTTTTCAAAGGTAGTCCGGGCGGGATCTACAACGTTGGTTCCGAAGACGCCTTGAGCATCGCCGAGTTGGCCCGATTCGTGGCGAATTGCTTACCCAACCCCCCCGAAGTCCACATCATCGGAAGGCCCGCTCCCGGCGCACTTCCGGATCGCTACGTGCCGTCGACCCAAAAGGCGCAGAAAGAGCTGGGGATAGGGATGTGGATCAACCTGGAATGCGCCATTCGGCGCACGGTGGACTTCTTTTCCATGACGCCGATGCAGGGCCGGTAAATCTAGTGAACCGGGATGAGGTTGTCCGGGCACATGTCATTCCAGCATGGAAAATCCGGATAGAAGAACCACCGGCAATCCGGGTTCAGCCGCCTGGCGATCGAGCTAGAAATTTCTGTGTCAGAATTTTGGAAAGGGGTAGGTCAGTGAACAAACAGCATCCGGTGTTGTCCGGAACGATAGTCTGGATTGCGCCGTTTTATAATCGGAGCGGCTTCGGCGTTGCAGCGCGGACGAGTGTGGCGGCCCTCCATAAGGCCGGTGCACGAATCAAGATCATATCCGTAAATCAGGCTGAGTCAGGCATAGATGATTGTGACCTGGCTCTTATCAAATCGCTTGAAGCAACACCAGTTATTCCGCCAGTTACCGCTATTATCTCTCACGTGCCCAGCAGGAGTTGGTTGGATATAAAATTGCCGGAACCGAACGTTCGCATTATGGCTACCACTGTCTTTGACTGCCATGCTAAGGAGGACTCGCCTCCCGCCGAAATGTTGGCAGTGTGCAGGGAAATGGACCAGATCTGGCTTCACGTGGAGTTCGAACGGGAAGCCTTTATCGCAGCCGGCTTTCCACCCGAAATGGTTCACACCGTCTATTGGCCGCACCACTGGCTGGAAAACCCTGCATTGCCGCCGCCCTTTCCCGAAACGTCGAGTACGGATAGGCCTTTCCGGTTCCTGAATATTTCGCTGTTTCTGCCCCGGCGCCGGTGGGACACTCTGATCGAAGCCTACCTGGAAGAATTCAAAAGGACTGAAAATGTCGAGCTTTATCTGAAGGTTAATTACCCTTTATGGCACCCTGTACCAGGCAAGCCCCGGCAGGACCTCCTGGATCTGGTCGCGTCATTGCGCCGAAAGACCGGTTCTGAAGCGAGCATTATACTTGATGAGGATTTCGGCACTCGAAGCGGTATCGCCCGCTTAATCGATAGCTGTAACGCATATGTATCCACCGATACCGCCTCGACGGCGCCAGTCGGTGAAGCACGGGTAAGACAGCGAATGGTCATTCTGCCCGAGGGCGTGCTTGATATGTCGCCGGAGTGCTATGTCGCGATACCTATAGATCCGCATGCCAGGATTCCTTTGACGCAGGAAATGCTGTTGTATCAACCAAATCACAAGGGGTCATCCATGCCCCTGCTCCACGTACAAGATGTTCGTAATGCCATGCGTCGCGCTTATGATATGCCGAACCATGAGCGGCAGACCCGGGCTGCCGGCGCGGCGAATCTGTTAGGCACGTCGGAGGTCGTTTCCAGGATGGTCAGCGCCATAAACGCCGGATGGCAATATAAGATGGCGTTGGAGAAAGACAGGAAAGCAAAGAATCCGGTCAAGAGAATAGCGTGGGAGGGCTCTCAATTCGTCCGTCATTCTCTTGCCCTGGTCAACAGGGAATTGTGCATACGTTTGATTGACTCCGGCTGTGAGGTCTCGATAATCCCTTACGGAAAAGACGACATCCATCCCGATGCCGATCCGCGTTTTATGAGGATTGTTCAAAGGACCCAAAAAGCGCTTTCCGGAAAAGCCGATGTCCATATAAGGCATCGGTGGCCCCCTAATTTCCAGCCGCCCCGGGAAGGTTACTGGGTTAACATCCAACCATGGGAATTTGGAAGTCTGCCCGAAGAGTGGATTCGCCCCATGACGACCATGATAGATGAAATGTGGGTGCCGAGTTCCTATGTGCGGGAATGCTATATACGAAGTGGGGTGCAGGCGGACCGGGTCTTTGTGGTACCCAACGGTGTCGATACCGCCACGTTCCATCCGGATGCGGTGCCATTTGAGCTTTCGACTACGAAGCGGTTCAAGTTTCTTTTCGTCGGAGGCACTATCTTTCGGAAAGGCATTGATGCCTTACTGGACGCCTATTTCAATACGTTTTCAGAAAAAGACGATGTATGCCTTGTTATCAAGGATATGGGAGGAAAGACATTCTACAAGGGTCAGACCGCTCAACAGATGATCGAAGGCTACCGGTCGAGGCCGGGTGCCCCGGGAATCGAGTATATCGAGCATGCGTTGAATGATAAGGATATGGCGGGGCTCTACACCGCCTGCAGTTGCCTGGTGCATCCGTACCGTGGAGAAGGCTTTGGTCTGCCGATTGCCGAGGCAATGGCATGCGGACTGCCCGTTGTCGTCACGGGATACGGGGCGGCCCTCGACTTCTGCACTTCGGAAAATGCTTATCTCATACCTGCTTGTGAGGTGAAACGGACCGAGAAGAAAATCGGGAATATCAAAACGGTGGATTACCCCTGGCTCGCCGAGCCCGATCAAGCCGCTTTACAAACGATTATGAAACACGTTTTCGAAAACCGGGGAGATGCCCAAGAAAAGGCAATGGCAGCGCTATCCCGGATAAAGACTAAATTCACCTGGGAAGAAGCCGCAAAGGTGGTCATGCAGCGCATTGATGCATTGCATCAAAAACCGATTAGGAGGTTTGAGTCTGCAACTCAGCCAGTCCAGAACTGGGTAGATGGGCTGACTACAATAGTTATGCGTGTCTCAGATGACCTCGAGCTTGTCAAAAAATGTTTTAAAAGCATCAGGAAGCACACAGGCGAACCCCATGAGATCATTGTTGTCGCGCACAATTCATCGCCTGCAGTCTTAAAGTGGGTTAAAAAAATCCTGCGGGAAAACAATAACTGCAAATGTATCGAAAATGCTGAAGATCTTGGTTTCGCAGAAGAAAGCAATCAGGGGATTCGCGAAGCATCGGGTGAGTACCTGCTGCTCTTAGACCTTGACGTGGTCGTGAGCGGGGGCTGGCTTGCCGGAATGATCGGGTGCTTGGAAAGCGTCCGAGACGTCGGGGTCGTCGGCCCCATGACCGTCATCGGCTTCGGTTTGCCAAGGGTTTCACGATCCGGGTCTGACGCGCTGGCGCGTCCGCAGAAATTTGCGCAATCTTTAAGGCGTCTATACCAGCACCGTCGAATTTCTGCGCGGCATGTTGCCGGTTTCTGCGCCATGTTCAAGCGGGATCTCGTTGATGATGTGGGGCTGTTCGATGAGGGGATGAAATCAAGTGGCATGGCGGTGGAAGACTTCTGCCTCAGGGCGGAGCTGGCAGGTTATCGCAACTTGATTGCCGGCGACGTGTTTGTCAAAAAACATGGGACCAGGAAAAGTGATAAAAAGAAAAATAAGAATCGAGTTGAAATAATAGAGGATAAACGTAGATACGACGAGAAATGGGAGAAGATAGAGCAAAATAGTGTCTTTTCCGATAGTCTTTTCACTATGTCCGCGGTTGAAAAAGCTGATGAATTTTATCAAAAAGGGCAAATTGACGAAGCGATTGGAAAACTTCTTGAAGGGATTACCCGGTCAGCGAACGACGCACGGATCTATCATCGGTTCGCCGAAATCCTGATTGATTCCAAACGATATAAGGATGGTTTGGATGCAATTTGCTCTGCTCCTGAAAATTCTAAAAAAGATTCGAGACGCCTGGAATTAATCGGATATTGCAAAGAGGGGTTAGAGTCCTACGGCGAGGCAGAAGATTGTGCGGACAAGGCGTTGAACATCGAACCTGCCTCGGCATCTGCCCTCAATCTCAAAGGTCTTGTCGCTTTTCGAAAAGGTGATTCGGCGGTAGCCGACGTTTTTTTCAAAAAGGCGATTGAAGCCGATGCGGGTTATGGCGATCCCTACACGAACCGCGGCATTCTGAAATGGGCTGAAGAACAAACTGCAGAAGCGCTCGATCTTTTTGAAAAGGGCTTTGTCCTCACACCGACACGCGTACATACCCTAACGACATACCACTCGGCAATTACCGCCGCCGGGCAGTTCCAGAGGGCTGAAGAGCTGTTCACGGAGGCAAGAGAATGTTGCCCGAATAGCAGAAGAATCGCTTTTTTGCTGATCGACCTTTTATTAAGGCAAAACAAGCATGCACAGGCAATGGACCAGATCGAGCAGGCAATGGCGAGCTTTGGGATCGATGAGGGAATTCTTTCCGCCGCGCTTGCGGTCAGGGAAAAGGTGGGCGCTCATGATTTGGGCCATGTATCGCCAAACCGACTCTCTTTGTGCATGATCGTTAAAAATGAACAAGGCCATCTTGCGCGTTGTCTGAGCAGCGCGAAACCGGTTGTCGACGAAATCATAATCGTAGACACAGGATCGAATGACCGTACGAAGGAGATCGCCACGGCGTTCGGTGCAAGGGTTTTCGATTTCCAATGGGGAAGCGACTTTTCGACCGCAAGGAATTTTTCTTTAAGTAAAGCGACCGGTGACTGGATTTTGGTTCTTGATGCGGATGAGGTCATCTCGCCTGCGGATTATCCCATTTTACGTGCAATCGTTCATAATCAAAACCCTAAAAAGGTCGCGTATGCATTGACCACCCGGAATTATACGAATCAGATCGGGTCGCGTGGTTGGACACCCAATGACGGCGAATACCCGGAGGAGGAATCCGCTAGGGGCTGGTTCCCGAGTGCAAAGGTGCGGCTTTTTTTAAACCATAGAAGTATTCAATTTGAAAACGCGGTGCATGAAACCGTGGAATCAGCGATCGAAAAATGTGGGATACGGGTCACCCCTTGTCAGATTCCCATTCATCACTATGGCAGGCTAAATCATGCGGAGGTGATATCCAAAGGAAAGGAATACTTTTTGCTGGGCAGAAAGAAGATGGAAGAAACAGGCGGGGATATAAATGCTCTGAGGGAGCTTGCGATCCAGGCCGCCGAAATCGGCGAATACGACGAGGCCATCAATATCTGGAAAGAGCTTCTCGAACGCGAACCTGCAGATGCCGTTGCATGGATGAATATGGGATATGCCTATCTGGCGCAAAAGAATTTCAGTGAAGCGCTGTCAGTGTCTAAGAAGGCGCTTGAGCTCAATGCGGGCCTAAAAGAGGCGGCTCTGAATTATTCAAACTGCGAATTAATAACAGGTAATGCAAAAAATGCCGTATGTGTTCTCGAAAAATTGCTGAAAAGCGAACCGGATTACCCGCCCGCCATGGGCCTGATCGCGAGCGCCTACTATGTCGACGGTCAGAAAGAGAAAGGTCTCGAATTTTTTCGAATGCTTTGGAAGAAGCGTTTTAACTGTGAGGATTTCGTCAAAGAACTGGCGGCAGCCCTGATTTCCGAGGGCAGGGCGGAACAGGCTGGCTTATTGTTCGAGGCTGCCGGTAAAATGAGGGCTGAACGATCGGATGACCAGGCACGCACACACCATCATCGAACGCGCGGAGATTTTTTACAGCATGGGGCGGTGTGACCAGGCTGTAAACCTCCTCGCACAAGCCATCGCAACTGGTTCCGTTGGCCATGAAGCGCGCGCGAAGCTTGCGGAGCTTCTAATGGACTCGGAGCGCTATGGGGATGCGTTGAAGGTGCTTCAGGCGTCTGAATGCGACCCGATCGATATCGATCGCATCTATTTAAGCGGCATTTGTCATGAAGCGCTCGGAGATGTGCCGTCCGCGCAGAAATCGGCAGACATGCTGCTTGAAGTTGACAGTCACAACGCATACGGATTTGTCATCAAGGGACGGATTGCCGCGCGATCCGGGGATCTCATCCTTGCGGAATCGTGTTTTCAGGATGCGCTTTGCCGCAACCCTCGCTCCGGCTCGGCATGCTTGGGGCTTGGTTATCTCAGCCGCGAGGCAGGCAACCACGAGACGAGCTTGGATTGGTTTGAAAAGGCATTTCAGTGCTGTCCGTTTTCACGCGAAATCACCCTTGCCTTTCATGAAACTCTCTTGGCCCTCAATAGCCTTCAGCGCGCGGAAGACGCTTTCAGGCGTGCACGGACATGCCAAGCGCTCAACCGGCGGGTGCGCTTTCTGTTGATTGATGTTCTGTTGCGCCAAGGAAAACGCGGCGCGGCCATGCCGGAGATCGAATCCGCAATGGTCGATTTCGGCATTGACAGCGGTATCCTTGGAGCTGCCTTGAACATCCGGAATCAGATAGGGGCCATGCGCTGTGCGGGAAGCTCCGGAACCTGCGGCACAGTGTCGCTTTGCATGATTGTAAAGAACGAGGAGAAACACCTGGCGCGCTGCCTTCACAGTGTCAAGCCGGTAGTCGACGAGATCGTCATCGTCGATACCGGATCTACCGATCGGACCAAGGAGATCGGCGTGGCGTTTGGCGCTCATGTGGCCGATTTTCCGTGGGCGCATGATTTCTCCGAGGCCCGGAATTTTTCGCTTTCTCAGGCATCCTGTGCCTGGATTCTTGTACTGGACGCCGATGAAATCCTTTCGGTGCGGGATCATGATAAATTCAGGAAGCTAATTAATTCAGTGCAAAAGGTGCCTGCGGCTTTTTGCATTCGTACCCGTAACTACACCCGGCACGTGAATGCCGTGGGCTGGCAACCGAATACCGGAGAGTATCCTGAGGAAGAGGGGTCGGGCTGGATTCCCAGCGATAAGGTGAGACTGTTCACGAATGATGCGCGCATCCGTTTTTCCCACCCGGTGCACGAACTCGTTGAGCCTGCTCTCGGGAATCTGAACATTGCCGTCGGCACGTGCGACATCCCTGTTCATCATTACGGCAAGCTTGAGGAAGGGAAGACCCACGAAAAAACGAAGGCATATAACAATCTTGGCCGGAAAAAGCTCAAAAAAACCCGCCGTGACCCAGTGGCGCTGCGGGAATTCGCCATCCAGTGCTCACACCTGGGGAGGCATGAAGAGGCACTGAACTCGTGGAAAGAATTTTTAAAGCTGCAACCTCAATCTGCCGAGGCTCATCTGAATATCGGTACCGCCTGCTGGAACCTTGCACGGTATGCAGAAGCGGCAGACTTCGCAGAAAAAGCACTGCGGCTTGACCCGACTCTGAAAGAAGCTAAGTTCAACCGAGCCCTGGCATTGCTGTTGGAAGGGCAGGCGGAAGAAACCAAATTAATTCTGCAGGAGGTTGTGGCGAAGCAGCCGGAGTATCCGGCGGCTCAATTCCTGCTTTGCGTGACCCATGCCTGCCTGGAGGAGCAATCTCAGATGGAAAGTGCCCTCAATACACTTATGTCCTTGGCCATGGGAGAATACATCGGCGAATCATTCCTCGATATTGCAAGGCGGCTGCTATCGGCATCACTTGCTGACTATGCGCGCCTGACACTGGAGGCGGCATCGCGTCTGGGATATGTCAACTCGGAAATAGTGTCGCATCTGGCGAACTGCCGCGCCGCCGCCGATTGAATTTTTTGGGGATTTCCAGGGGCGCAATACACCCCTGGCGGCACAGATCGATGCGCTGTCAGGGGTGCATATTTTTGGAGCAAAAATACGTTGGGGGAGGAGCGGTCGCAGGGTCCTTGTTTATGCGGCAGCTTTGCCGGCCTCAACCGGATTCGGTCGGGTGCGCAACCCGGCGGCGATGTTACTGTTTATGTTGATGAGGATCGTCATTTTTTCCGCCGCCGGGTAGGCCAGTACCTCAAGCGTGCGTTTGTCGATGAAGGCGATCAGGCGCAGTAAATCAATTTTCAACGCGTTGGGGAGGGGGTTTTCGGGATTTTCCAGTTCCGCCTGAAAAATGCACCACACGCGCTGGTTGTATTTCAGTGCCGCATCGAGATTTGCATCGTGGCTATTTCGCGCCAGACTATCCTGGCATGCTTTTAATTTGAGGGCCGCCTTGGTCAGAACTTCCGCCTCGACGTCCCGTCCGCTCATCGTGGACTTGTTTACGGTGTCATACGCTTTCAGCGCAGCCTGATACATGTTGAATAGCCTCCTGTTCGTAGTCGATCAATCGCTTGGTCAGCTTGAGGGCCTGATAGTACTTCCGCTGAAGGATGTGCTCGCTGATGGAATCGATCAGCACAACGGTACTCGGTGCTGCGCGGATCAAGTCCTTTACCAAGTCCCAATAGATCTTATGATACGCGGCAAGGTTGTGCTCATCGATGTACATCAGCTGAATTGCGTAGTAGATCCGGCGGCAGGGGGAGTTGGCCTTTTCTTCGGACAGGATGTCCTTTTGCCTGAGAATAGGGGTCTTATTTTCGATCACCAGGTCGCAACTTGCGGAGTTCGCGTTGGTGAGCACTGCGCCGCCGATAACCATGCGTTCGCCCGGCTTTAACGTGATTTTAAGAGCCATGCCAGTTCACCTCGTGGATTCGATCTTTCACATCGGGCTGAACACAATGCAAGAAAAGAGCCAAGTGACGTTAAACCCGGGAGAGGGAAATGCTTCCTCTCCCGGGTTTAAGGTTAATGGTGAGGTTAGAACAGTCTCAGGACCGACTGGGCCGCCTGGGAGGCGAGATTCAACGATGTCGTGCCCAGAGCCTGACGGGTCTGGAGCATGAGCATGTTGGCGCCTTCCTCGTTCATGTCGGCGTTGGTCAACCCGGCCGCACCGTCCTTCAGGGTGTTGATCATGCCCTGGGTGAACTCCTGGCGGGCGGTGATGATGCTCAGGTTGTTGGACAGCGTGCTCGATTTGGTCCTCAATGTCGATACAGCAGTGTCGAGCTTGCCGATATCCGTGTCCATGGCTGCTCGGGCAGTTGTATTCGGGCCATCCCACGTTGCAGCTGTTAAAGCCAACGACGCGCCGGTCGCAGTCGCATCAAATCCAGTGAGTGTCAGTTTTGACTGTGCACCTGTCTCGTCGAACTTGACGACGCTGCTGCCGCTCTTGAGCAGATTGATACCTTTGTAACCCGAGTCATCCGCCATCAGGCTGATCTGATTCTGCACTTCGTTATACTGATCCCTTAGCGAGGTAACGTCCGTGGTCACATCGGATGAGAGCGCAGCTGATGCCAGCGACTTGGCTGCTGCAATAAGCGTTCGGATGCTTTCGATGCCGGCGTTTGCCGCCTTGACCAGCTGAACCGCCTCGGACATCTCGTCTTTACGGGCGGCCAGGTCACCGGCGCGCTGCTCGTGGGCTATCGCCGTGAAGTACGCCACGGGATCGTCCAGGGCGCTGTTGACCTTTTTGCCGGTTGCCAGTTTTTTCTGGGTGGTCTCCAACAGGCTGTTGGTGTTCTGAAGGCTGACCAGGTTGGCCCGCATGCCTGAGGTTAAAGTGATGGGTTGCATAGCCATAGTCGGTGTACTCCTTTTCTAGTTTTGTTAGTTTGGCATTCTTGCCAAGTTGGGGTGCGATTGTTTTTCGGTTTGGGTTTCGGCGCAGCTCGGTCGAGTCTTTTTCCCCTCCTTTCAGACCGTCGATTCTTACGCCTTCGCAATCATTATCGGGCTTGCGGCGGGGAAACTTTAGTTCTTTTTTTGTTTCCTGCGGGGCCTGATTCCCGACAGCCTGCCGCGGGGAGTTTTGCGTGTTCGCCTGCGTCATCGGCCTCAGTCCGAGGCGATCCTCGACCGGGCTTTCGTGAGCCTCGTCTTTATGTTAAGATGAAAGCAACTGCTCCGGTTGATAGACTGAAGGAAAAGAAATGCGGGAACAAAATTGCCCTTCAGCCTCCAGCCGGGCCACCTGAGTCGTTACGCACGTTCGCGTGCTTCGCGCATTTCGTGGTTAAGAGTGATTTCCGACGAAAAGCCGCTTGCGACCTGCCGCTGCCTGGCGGGAATTCATAATAAGGATGAACCGCGACCCATGCCGATCCTGACGCTTGACGACGTAAAGCCGGGCATGACCCTGGCCCAGCCGGTCTACACCCATCAGGACCGACTGCTCCTGGAGACCGGCCGCCGCATCAGCGAAAAACACTTGCGCATCTTCAAATCCTGGGGGGTTGCGGCGGTTGCGGTGAAGGGAGGCGCGGCGGGTGACGAGTCTACCGGCATGGGGGTGGGCCTGCCGGCGGCGGAGGCCCCCGACGACGCGTTGCGGGCCCGCTTTGCCGGCGTGCTCGACGACCCGGTGATGGCAGCGATCATGGAGGCGGCCGGCCGCCACCTCGCAGGCCACGGTCGCAAGAAAAAGGTTCGGCATGGGCGAAGCTGATCTCAGGCGTATCATCGCCAAGGTCGAGGACCTTCCCACCCTGCCGCGTACGGTGCTTCGGATCACCGAGCTGGTCAACGACCCCAGGGCGTCCGCGAAGGATCTCTCCATCATCATCACGGACGACCAGGTGCTGACGGCCCGGCTGCTCAAGCTTGTCAACTCGTCCTTTTACGGCTTCCCCCAGCGGGTCTCCACCGTCACCGGGGCCATCGTGCTGCTCGGGTTCGACGCCATCCGCAACCTGCTGCTGACGACCTCGGTGCTGGACCTGTTCCCCGCACGTATCGCGAGAGTCCGGCGTGATCAGGAGCAGCTCTGGGACCATTCACTGGGCTGCGCGATCGGTGCCAAGTCCATCGGGGACTTCCTGCGGCACGACAAGCTGGAGGAACTCTTCGTCGCCGGGCTGCTGCACGATATCGGCAAGATCGTCGAGATGATGTTCCTGCAGGACGAGTTTGCCCGGATCACGGAGCGGGTCCGGGCCGAGGGCGTGCTGATGTCGGCGGCCGAACAGGACCTGCTGGGGTGCACCCACGCGGACATCGGCCGGCTGCTGGCCGAGCAATGGAACCTGCCGGCGAAGCTGGTGGGCGCCATCGCCTGGCACCACGCCCCGGCCGCGGCCGGGACGTTTGCCATGGAGGCTTCCATCGTGCACCTGGCTGACATTTTCACCCGGGCGCTCGCTCTCGGCTCCGGCGGCGACGATAAGATGCCGCCCCTGGACAAGGCCGCCTGGGACCTGCTGAAGCTCAAAACGAGTGCCGTCGACGCCATCATGGCTTCCATGCTGACCGAGTTCGACGACATCCGCTCCTTCCTGGGTTGACAGAACTCAAGATCAACCATCTTCGCTAGACTGCAAGGTAGACAGACTGAAGGTGAATAGCCTGAAGGAAATGGTTTGCAAGATCATCATTGCCCTTCAGCCTTCAGTCTATCTACCTGAGTAGCTATGCACTTTCGCGTATTCCGAGCATTTTGTTGAAACCATCTTAAAAAATGCATCTGACAGCGCGCTGGTGGCGTTGCACGCCCCTGAAATATGCTCACCACCTGCCGCGCGGATAGGCTCTTCATCGGCGCGCGCCTTGCCCTCGGCTGTGATCTGCTGCTCTTGAGATGGCTTATAGTTAAGAGCGATTTCAGATAGCTGGGTAGTAAAAAAAAAATCTTCAGTTATCGGGATAACCTGCCGATAAGGGCTGTGAGTGCGAGACATTTGCACTGTCGGCGTCATTTATGCATGGGAAGGAGATTGGGGATATGGGTGGGATTCAAACGATTGACTTGAAGGGTTTCGTCACCAATGCGGTGAAGGGAGTGTTCCAGACCATGCTCTCCATGTCGCTTGAACTGGAGGAGCCGCCGAACTTCGAGAACATTACGACGGGAAAGCACATCGTCGGCACGGTGGGGTTTGCGGGCGCGGCCATGGGCAATGTCAGCATCTTTGTCAGCCGCCAGTTCGCGTGCGAAATAGCCGCGGCAATGCTGAGCATGACGGTGGATGACATAGGCAGCGATGAGGAGGTGCACGACGTGATCGGCGAAGTTTGCAACATGGTGGGCGGGGACCTCAAGTCTCGTCTGTGCGATTCCGGATTTACCTGCTCGCTTTCCATCCCCTCGGTCACGTTCGGCGAGAGTTTCAGAACCGAATCCAAGGGGTGGGATCGGCACGAGCGCTACGGTGTGCGCAACAGTCATCATTCCGCCCTGATGGAAGTCTACATCAAGGCTGCCAATTAATAATGCAGGAGGATCACCATGACGTTGAAAGTGTTGACCGTCGACGACAGCAAGACGATCCGCATGATCGTCAAGAAGGCGTTTCAAGCTTATAACTGTGAAATCACCGAGGCCGAAAACGGGGTGGAGGGGCTGGCCGCCGCCGCGAAAATCAAACCGGGCCTGATCATCCTCGACATCACCATGCCGGTTATGACCGGGGTGGAGATGCTCGAACGGCTGAAGGGGGACGATGCCTTGAAGGCCATCCCCGTTATCATGCTGACGGCCGAGTCCGGCAAGGACAACGTCATGAACATCGTCAAGAAGGGCATCAACGACTACATGGTGAAGCCGTTCAAGGGCGAGGATCTGATCGAGCGCGTGCGCAAGATCATGCCGCTCGAGCCGAAGACGGAGGAGATGGATGACAAGAAGCCGGGCAAATACTTTACCCAGGTCGAGGACGTCGTCGTCCTGACCCTGCCCGCAAAGGTCCTGCGGCCGGTCAGCGTGGAAGTCGAAAACAGCCTCCAGGTCAAAATTAAGGACATGACGGCCGCCCAGTTGAAGAAGATGATCCTGGACATGGGCGGGGTATCTGAAACCAACGTGTCCCTGATCAAACTGATCATCACCGCGTTGCAGCAGTGCCAGAAAGCAAACGTCGCGGTGAAGCTGGTCGCCAACGCTAAACAGGGCGAAGAGTTGAAAGGGTTTCAGGAAACAAGCCAGATTACGGTAGCCCACTCGATCGAGGAAGCCAGGGCAGCCATGTAATTCGGCTTGGCACTAAGATTCTGGCTAACCGGTTGATATTCATGGGCACCCGGAGTCTTGTTGCAAAATGTAGCGGATCGTTTGCAAAATGCACAATTCCCGGGTTGTTCGGGTTGAGTGGTCATGCAGCCGGATCGAAGCTGCGGGCGCCTAAGCTCTATCTGCTGGTTTCTTGCGGATTTTGTATGATTTCAAACTGATACCGAGAAGGGCGTCAGGATCACCTGCCGCGGAGCGAGCGGGGCGGGCGTGGCGGCTGCAGGTTTGTTGCGGCCGCGGCCCATCCGGACGCCGAGGCCCGGTATTATTGTTTGCAGAACGCAAAGATTTTAAGCTCGTTTCAGGTCCTCTCGATCGGTTTGCCCTGCGCTGGCGACGACCGTCTGCAGCCCTGTCCCGTGCGGGCGCATCAAGCGGCCTGCGCAAAATGTTGTAGGTACCGATCTCCTCTCTCCACCACTCCTTGAGTGCGGCAGGCAGGCCCCGGTGCCGGCCTGCCTGTGCCGGCGCGCGCGCGCTCAGCCCGGTTGTCCTTTCGGCATGGATATTGCTCAACTGCCGTTGCGTTGCCGTTGTCGAGCGGAGCGCTTTGCGCGTGACCGCAATCTCCCGCGTGCGATGAGTTTGGCGCGCGGGTGCACCCGAAAAGGAGATCGCCGTGCAGAAGGCCGCTGCCCGCAAGTCCGGTTCAGAGCAAATGGATCTATTTTCCGCGCCAGCCGTCGATGCGGAAAATTCCTCTACAGCGGCCCGGTTCGACGATATGATCGGCCGCAGCTCCCGCATGCTCGAGATATTCGAGCTGATCGAGAAGGTGGCCGACTGCGACAGCACCATTCTCATCAACGGCGAGACCGGCACCGGCAAGGGTCTGGTGGCGCGGGCGATCCACAAAAAATCCCGGCGCCGTGCGAAGCCATTCATATCGATCAACTGCGGCGCCATCCCGGAGAACCTTTTGGAGAGCGAGCTCTTCGGGCATGTGAAGGGCGCCTTCACCGGAGCCACCACCACCAAGCCCGGGAAGTTCGAACTGGCAGACGGCGGCACCGTGTTTTTGGACGAAATCGGCGACATGAGCGCCGACCTTCAGGTGAAGGTCCTGAAGGTGCTGGAGGAAGGTGAGTTCGAGCCGGTCGGCGGTTCCAAGACCATCAAGGTGGACGTGCGGATCATCACCGCCACCCATCGCGACCTTTCGGAGGAAGTGCAGAAGGGCAATTTCCGCGAGGATCTCTTCTACCGGCTTTACGTCATCCCCATGATGCTGCCGGCCCTGCGCGAGCGCACCCAGGACATCCCCCACCTGGCGGCGTACTTCCTCGCGGAATCCAACCGCAAGAACCACCGCCAGGTGGAAGGTCTGAGCGCAGACGCCCTCGATGACATGATGGCGCACCGCTGGCCGGGCAATGTACGCGAGCTTAAGAACCTGGTGGAGCGGATGGTTGTGCTCAAGGCTGCCGGCACCATCACGCGCCGCGACCTGCCGCCGGAGCTTAAAACCGGTGTGCGCGGGGTCGAAGCGCCGACCGTGCTGGAGATCTCCGAGGAGGGCATCTGCCTCACGAGCGCCGTCACGGAGTTTGAGAAGACGCTCATCCTGCAATCGCTTGAGAAGACCCAGTGGGTCAAGAACAAGGCCGCCAAGCTGCTGCACCTCAACCGCACCACCCTGGTGGAGAAAATCAAGCGCCACCAGCTGCGGCCCTGCGGGGCTTGAGGAAAGCTGAAAGCGGGGACAATGGACATCGAAGCTCAAGGCTGAAAGATCAAAGGGGGAGGGCGTAAGCATCCCTCTGAGACACCGGAGCTGCGCAAGTTGCCGTCGATCCTGAGGCTCGTCCCGCCTTGCCACCTTTCGAAGATCCTGTCTCCCGCTTCGACTGCCGATGCATCCGATATTGTTGCACCTTCGCCATCTGAAATCACGTTTAACTGCGAAACGCGCAAACCACCTGAAAATGCGTTATCAAGAAACCTCAACCAGTAGCTGGGCTTGCCCTTTCACGTCGATTGCGTATTTCGTAGTTCTCTCTACCCCACTCATCATTGCTTCCCGAGCAGAAGCTGTCTCAAGAATGCATCTGACAGTCGCTGGCGGCATTGCACGCCTCTGAAAAATGGCCGCCACGTGCCGCGGCTGCGCTTTTTCATCGGCGTGCGCCTTGCCCTCGGCTGTGATCTGCTGTTTTTGAGATAGCTTCTAGTTGCAAAAAACCTGCGTCAAGAGGGTGACGGCCGCATCCACGACCATTGACGGCGATTTCGGCCGGATGAGGGAGTGGGGACTTGCCGCACGCCGCGCCAGCTCTCGCCCGGGCCGGCGGCGACCGCGCAATGCCGGGTGGCATGCTATTTGCTGAACAGATTCTGGCCCAATACTACGGTTCAAGCCGACGGCGGCCGCGGGCCTCGGCCATTGTTGAAAGCGATGCATGCATTGACCACCGGAACCCAGTCCGTATTGATCGTCGACGACGACCCCGCCATCCGGTCCGTTCTCACCCAGGCGCTCCAGCGTGGCGGGTTTGCCGCGGAGGCCGTCGCGGGGGGGCGCGAGGCCCTGGCGCGGCTCACCCGCGCAAGCTTCAGCCTGGTGGTCACCGACCTCAAAATGCCCGATGTGACCGGACTGGACGTGCTGCGGGCGGCGCGGCGCCTGGGTGTTCCCATTCCGGTCATCGTCATGACCGCCGGCGGCAGCGTCGAGAATGCCGTCGAGGCCATGCAGGCCGGCGCTTGCGACTATTTGCTCAAACCTTTTGCGCTGGAGAGCTTGGAGACGAGCGTGCGTAAAGCCTTGCAGACGCAAGGTGCGCGGGAGGCCGCGATCAGCCCCAAGAGCGCCGACGCTCGGTCCAGCCGCAAGACGCTCGTCACCCAGGACGGCCGCCTGCTCGAGGTGCTGGCGCTGGCGCGCCAGGTCGCCCGCAGCACCGCCACCGTTCTGATCCAGGGCGAGAGCGGCACGGGCAAGGAGTTGCTGGCCGCCTATATCCACCGCCACGGTCTGCATCCGGAAGCTCCATATGTGGCGGTGAACTGCGCAGCCCTGCCGGATACCCTGGCCGAGAGCGAGCTGTTCGGGCATGAAAAGGGGGCCTTCACCGGCGCCGTCATGCGCAAGATCGGCAAGTTTGAACTGGCCCGCAAGGGCACCATCGTCCTGGACGAGATCGGCGAGATGTCGCTCGCCCTGCAGGCGAAGCTGCTGAGGGTGCTCCAGGAGCGCGAGATCGACCGCGTCGGCGGCGGCATGCCGACCCCTATCGAGGCGCGGGTGGTCGTGGTCACCAACCGCGACCTCGCCACGGCCGTCGCCGCCGGCAACTTCCGGGAGGATCTCTACTACCGGATCAACGTGGTGCCGCTGAGAATCCCGCCGCTGCGGGAGCGTCCGGGTGACGTCCTGCTTCTGGCACATCATTTCCTCGAGAAATTCAACACCTTCACGGGCAAAGCGGTTGCGAGCATTTCCGCAGATGCGCTCGACCTGCTGTCCCGGAACAACTGGAAAGGCAACGTGCGGGAGCTGGAGAACACGCTGGAGCGGGCCGTGCTCCTGGCCGACGGCGACACGGTTCTGCCGCGGCACCTGCAGTTGCCGCCGGGGCCCGATAATGGCGCGGGAGGTGGACCGCTGCGGAGCGTTCGGACCGGCATCACTGTGTGGGAGATGGAGCGGGACCTCATCATGGGAACGCTCTCGCATGTGCATCAGAACCGCACCCATGCCGCGGAGCTTCTGGGCATCAGCATCCGTACCCTGCGCAACAAGCTCAAAGAATATCGGGAAAGCGGCGCGGCGGCTGATGCGACCCGCAACGCATCGCGGGAGGATCCGGGGCCGGGTGATGGTACGGAAATTGCTGTCATATAACCTGGTAATGGATCCACCAGCGGAACAGAGAAAAGGAGAACCCACATGCCGTCGCCTTCGGGAATTTTTGACGGGACCGTGAACCTGCTGGAGAAGAGCCTGAACGTCCGGTCCATTCAGCATCAGGTGCTCTCGTCGAACGTCGCCAACGCCGACACGCCGAACTACAAGGCGTTCGAGGTCGCGGTCGACGAAGAGCTGCGCAAGCTCGGCACTGGCAGGCCCCGGATTCAGCTGGCGCGCACCCAAAGCAGCCACTTGCCCGTCGGCCGGATCGAGGCTGACCGCGTCACCCTTAAAAACTCGCCCGCGCCTGCGCTCAGCCTGCGGGCCGACGGCAACACCGTGGACCTCGATCGGGCGATGGGCGAGCTGTCCGAGAACACCATCAAATACAAGACGTCCGCCCAGTTGATCGGTATTAAACTCAAAGACCTGAAAAACGCCATCATTGGAGGTAGATGACCATGGACATCTATGATGCCCTGCGCACCAGCTCCTCGGGCCTTTCGGCCCAGCGGATGCGCATGAATCTCATTTCTGCCAACCTGGCGAACGTGAACACGACGCGCACCCCGGAAGGAGGTCCCTACCGCCGCAAGGAAATCGTTTTCGAGGCGCGGTCGAAGTCGGGTTCCTTTCGCGAGGTGCTGCAGTCCCGCCAGGGCCGCCTGCCGGCCGAGGTCCGTGCCAGCAAGGTTTTCGATGACCCCCGTCCGCCGGTCCTGAAATTCGACCCGGGACATCCCGACGCCGACGAGCAGGGATACGTCCAACTGCCTAATGTGAACATGATGGAAGAAATGGTCAACATGATATCCGCGACCCGCAGCTACGAAGCCAACGTGGCCGCCGTCAAGGCCTCCAAGGACATGGCCTTGAAGGCCCTTGAAATCGGGAAATAGCCAGTGAGGAGATCCTTATGAACGAAATCGGATTGATGTCAGGAGTGAGCGAAAAAGCGGGCTTGTCCATGCCGATGAAAGAGCAGGCTGAAGGCTCCGGGGTGAGGTTCGGGGAGATGCTGCAGGCCTCGCTGGACCGTGTCAGCCAGCTCCAGACGGCCGCCGACCAGTCCGTCGACGACCTGGCGACCGGCCGCCAGACGGACATCCACTCCACCATGATCGCGGTGGAGAAAGCCGAGATCGCCTTCGAGATGGCGATGACGATTCGTAACAAGCTGCTGACCGCATACGAAACCATCATGCGGCAGCAGATCTAGCTCGGGGGGACCTCATGGCGGATACTGCGCAGTTTTTTGGGCAGCTCACCAGCCTGCTCCGCAACCTTAGCGCCGGCAAGCGCCTCACGCTGGTGGTGTTGATCGTGGGAACCGTCGCCGGGTTTGTGCTGCTGACGAACTGGTCCGGCGGCGTCGATCTGCGTCCCCTATACTCCAACCTGGACCCGGAGGATGCGGGCGCCATTGTGGCTCGGCTCAAGGAGCAGAAAGTCCCCTACCGGGTCGGCCCGGACGGCAAAAGCATCCTGGTCCCGGCCGAGACGCTGCACGAAATTCGCATGCAACTTGCCTCCGAGGGGCTGCCGCAGGGCGGCGGCATCGGCTTCGAGGTCTTCGACAACACCAAGCTCGGCCTGAGCGAATTTGCCCAGAACGTGAACTACCAGCGGGCCCTGCAGGGTGAGCTCGCCCGCACCATCAGCCGCATTGCAGAGGTCGACAGCTGCCGGGTCCACCTCGTCATGCCCGAGAAGACCCTCTTCGTCAGCAACGAGCAGCCGGCCAGCGCGTCGGTGGCGGTGAAGCTAAAGGGCGGCCGCCAGCTCAGCCAGGAGCAGATCAAGGGCATCGTGCACCTGGTGTCTTCCAGTGTTCCGCGGCTCATTCCGGATCAGGTCACGGTGGTGGACAACAGCGGCAGGCTCCTGGCCGGCAATAAGGGCAAGTCCACCTTCGGCGCTCTCAGCGTCGAGCAACTCGAATATCAGGCCCACGTCGAAAAGAACCTCGAGGGCCGCGTGAAATCCATGCTGGATCAGGCGCTGGGCGACGGCCGGGCCATCGTGCGGCTGGCGTGCGCCTTCGACTTCCTGCGCCACGAAAAAACCGAGGAGCATTACCTGGGCGACAACCGTGTGATCCGCAGCGAACAAAGCTTGAGCGAGTCCACGCGCAACAGCGACGCCACCCCGCAGGGGGTCCCGGGCGTACGCTCCAACACGCCGGGGGCTGAAATGCTGGACAGCCGCAACGCCGTTTCAGCCGGCGGAGCTAGCGCCTTCGAAAAGCAGGACCGCACCGTGAACTACGAGATCGGCAAGATCACCAGCCGCATTGTGGAGCCGACGGGCAAACTCACCCGCGTGTCGCTGGCGGTCCTGGTGGACGGCACCTACAAGCAGGTGCCGAAGAAAGGGGGCGGTACCGAACGCCAGTACGTCAGCCGGACCCCCGATGAGATTCAGAAAATCGAGTCCATCGTCAAGCGCGCCGTCAACTTCGACGCGGAGCGCGGCGATAAAGTGGAAGTCATCAATATCCCCTTTGAAGTCACCGAGTGGGCGAAAGCGGACGAGGCCCAGGCATCCCCCGGGTGGCTTTCTCTCTTGGGGCAGGCGGCCCCCTATCTCAAGGCCGCCTTCATGGGACTTTTTCTTCTGCTGAGCTTTCTCTTCTTCGTGAAGCCGCTCGTGCGCTGGCTGACGGAGTACTCGCTCAGCGACGTGGAGATCGTGAAGCAGCTTCCCAAGACCGTCGGGGAGCTTGAGCGCGAGATGGCGGGCATGAAAAGCCTTCCCTATCTGAATCAGGCCTCGCAACTGGTCGCCAGCGACGGCGAGGCTTCAGTGGGAGCCATGCGCACCTGGCTCAAGGAATCATAGCAGCCATTTCGAAACATCCACCTCGTTGGCGTGACGGGACAACAATACGATGGATCCCAGACAGCTATCCGGGACCGCCAAAGCGGCCATTCTCATTAAGTCCATGGGGGAGCATTCGGCCGCCGGCCTGCTCAGCCGCCTGAGCGCGGAGGAACGCGACGTAGTCAAACGGCATCTCCAGCAGGTGGGCAATGTCCCGCCCGACGTGGTGGACCAGGTGGCGCGCGAATTCACCCTCATGGCGCAGCGGGTGAAGTCCGGCCCGGCCGCACTGCCCCACTTCGGAGGCAGTGCGGCGGAGGGCGCGACCGGCGCGGACGGGAAGAAAATCGAAGGGCTGGAAGTGCTCAAGAGCCTTGGCGCCGAGGAGATATATGAGCTGATCAAGGCCGAACATCCCCAGACCATGGCCATGGTCATCATTCACCTGAAGACGGCCGTGGCCAGCGAGGTGGTCGCGTATCTACCGGATGAGGTCAAGACCGACGTCGCCATCCGCATCGCCAGCATGGACAAGATCATCGGCACCATGGTCGACGAGGCGAACGGGATCTTCACGGAAATTCTGAAAAATAGGAAGACCAGCGCCACCAGCATCGGCGGCGGGGTCGATCGGCTGGCCGAGATCCTGAACCAGGCCGACGAAATCTCGAGCGAGTTGATTCTGAGCGAGATCGAGGAGGCCAACCCGGAAATGGCGGCCCAGATCAAGCAGAAGATGTTTGTCTTCGAGGACATCGTCCAGGTCGACGATCGCGGCTTCCAGAAACTGCTGCGGCGGGTGGAGACCAAGGAATTGGCCATCGCCCTCAAAGCCGCCTCCGAAGAGGTCAAGAACAAGGTCTACAAGAACATGTCCGAGCGCGCCGCTGGAATGCTGCGGGAGGAGATGGAAACCCTCGGGCCGGTGCGCATGAAGGAAGTTTCCGATGCCCAGCTGGCCATCAACAGCATCGTTCAGGAGCTAGAGGCCAAGGGCGAGCTTATGATCGGCGGGCGGCGCGGAGAACAGATGGTCGGCTGACGGCGCCCGCCCCCGATTGGAGATTCAACTCAGTGGATTCCACATGTTATCTGTTCCCGGACCTGTTGCGAAAAAAATCGGATCGGGCTTTGGCGGCGGCCAATCCCAAACCCGATTTCCGAAGGGCCGGCCTCGGATCGCTGCCCGGTTCCTGCGGTGACTCAAGAACAGCCCTTCCCGTGCAGGATGCCGAGCAGCAGGCCTACTGCCGGGGCTTTACCGACGGTGAGCGCAAAGGTTACGAGATGGGCGTGCAGGCCGGCCTTGAGTCCGCCATGCAAAAACTGGACTCGCTTTTGACGGGCGGCCGCAAACTCTTAAGCGAGCTCGGGGACCTGCACCGCCAGGCCTGCCGGGACGTGGAAGCCGACCTGGTTCAGTTGGCGTTGGCCGTAGCGCGCAAGATCGTCGGCAGCGAAATCAGCCTCGGCCCGGATGCCGTTACCCGGATCATCCGGCAGGCGTTGGGCCGGGTGGAGCATGCAGGACGAATCACCATCAAGCTCAACCCCGCCGATCTGGAACTGCTGGCGGACATTAAACCGCAGTTGCTGAGCGGCCTGCCGGAGACGGGCCGGGTCGCTTTCGAAGCCGATGAGGGCATCGCCCGAGGTGGTTGTCTGATCGCGACGGACGGCGGCGAGGTTGACGCACGCATCGAGCGCCAGTTTCAGGTGGTGGAAGAGGCCTTTCGGGCCGAACTCGACCGGCAAACGGCTCGCCGGGAGCAGTCCATATGAGCGTGGCGCTGGACCTCGCCAAATACCACCTCTGTCTGGAGTCGCTGCAGCCGATCCAGGCGCAGGGGAACGTGACGCAGGTGGTCGGCCTGGTGGTTGAGTCATGCGGCCCCGCCTGCCGGCTGGGCGCGGTGTGCGATATCGTTACCCGGGAGGGCAGCCGCCGGCTGGCGACCGAAGCTCTGGGCTTCCGCGACCAGCGCGTGCTGCTGATGCCGCTCGAAGAGATCCGGGGCATTGCCCCCGGCTGCCGGGTGATCGCCCGGCAGCAGAAGGCCACGGTGCGGGTCGGCCGCGCCTTGCTCGGCCGCGTGATCGACGGACTGGGGGATCCTATCGACGATCAGGGGCCGCTCGCCGCCACCGAGGAATATCCCCTATATGGCCCCGCCATCAACCCGCTGCAGCGCCGGCGGATCCACGAACCTTTGGATCTCGGGGTACGGGCCATCAACGGCCTGCTCACGGTGGGGTGCGGTCAGCGCATCGGCGTGTTTGCCGGCTCCGGGGTGGGCAAAAGCGTCCTGCTCGGCATGATTGCCCGCAACACCGCCGCCGACGTCAACGTGATCGCTCTCATCGGCGAACGGGGGCGCGAGGTCAATGATTTTATCGAAAAGGACTTGGGCCCGGAAGGGCTCGCCCGGTCCGTGGTGGTGGTCGCCACCTCCGACCGGCTGCCGTTGATCCGCACCCGCGGGGCGTTTGTGGCCACCGCCATCGCCGAGTACTTCCGGGACCAGGGCCGCCGGGTGAACCTGATGATGGACTCGGTGACCCGCTTCGCCATGGCCCAGCGCGAGATCGGTCTGGCTCTCGGCGAACCGCCGACCACGAAAGGCTACACGCCCTCGGTGTTTACCCTGCTGCCGAAGCTCCTTGAGCGCGCCGGCACCGGCGCCGGCCGCGGCTCCATCACCGGACTCTACACCGTGCTGGTGGAAGGCGATGACACCAACGAGCCCATCGCCGACGCGGCGCGCTCGATCCTGGACGGGCACATCAACCTGACCCGCGAGCTGGCGATGCAGAATCACTATCCCGCGATCGACGTTCTCGCCAGCATCAGCCGCGTCATGGACGACGTCGTGGACCCGGGCCATAAGCAGAACGCCGGGCGCCTGAAAGAGGCCCTGGCGACCTACCGCAAGGCGGAGGACCTGATCAACATCGGCGCCTATGTGGCCGGCAGCAGTCCGCGCATCGACCACGCGATCAAAATGATCGACCGAATCAACGGCTTCCTGAGACAGGACGTCGCTGAGCGGGTGTCGTTTGCCGAGAGCGGAGCGCAGCTGCAGGCGCTGTTCGATTAGGTAAGGTGGATAGACTGAAGGAGCGAGGCGTGCGCGGTCAGTATTGGCCTTCAGCCTCCAGTCTTCCGTCCACCTACCTGCGATGTTAAGCACTATAGCGCCATTTAGGCTCACCCGATAAGGCCCTATGTTCCGTTTCCGCCTCGAGACCGTCCTCACTCAGCGCCGCCACGTCGAAGAGCGTTGTCAGAAAGCGCTGGCCGACGCCCGCCAGGAACTCGCCGCGGCCCAGACTGTTCTGCGGGAGGCCAAAAGCACGCACCGCCAGTGCATGCGGGACATGCACCGGAAGCAGCGGGACCGCTTCCGCGCCGACGACATGCTGCTGTACTACCCCTACCTGGAACGTCTGAAGCTGGACATCGAACTGCACATGAAGCGTGTCGCGGCGGTCGAGCGCAAAGTGGAGCAGAAGCGGCAGGCCCTGCTTGAGGCCGTGAAAAAGCGCAAGATCCTCGACAAGCTGAAGGAAAAGCAGATCCAGTCGTACCTCAAGGCTGAAGCCGGCCGCGAGCAGCGGTTCACCGACGAATCTGCCGCCCAACAGCACGCCCGGCCCTGACCCCGGCCGCGGCGGACCCGCCGTGCGTTTCCTTGGCCACGGAAAATTTTACCATCACGGGAAAAACTTGCCGGGAGCCTGGGCCGGTAGCGCGGCCATGAAATAGCTTGCCGTCCGGCCGCCGCGTGCATTGAACTGCGGGCGGCCTGCCGAAAGCCCCTGCTGGCGGGGGCTGGCAAGCGCACGGGTGCAAATTCCGGCCTGCGACATCGGCGTGCCGAAAGCTGGCATGCTCTCTGCAATGTGCGGCCTGAAGCGGAACGGAACGCGACACGCCATTCGATGCCGAGGAAGAAAGAAGAGACCCAATGCTGCCAGTTAATATCGGATTTGATCCAGGCACGAGCCTCAACACCCCCGGCCCCGGCCCAAAAGGCGGCGCGACTCCGGCCTGCATGTTGCGCGCGGGCGCAAACGGCGGCTTCCGTCGGCCGGCGGCCACGGGGCCGGGATCGTTTCATGATATGCTGCGCAATGCCGCCGCTGCAAAGGACAAGATGCCGGCCAACTCCGCGCCGGCGCGTGGCAAAGAGGCCGTGAACGAGACCGACCGCAGCCGTGCTGCCGCCGCTGCAAAGGACGAGGCGCCGGCCAGCTCCGCGCCGGCGCATGGCGAAGGGGCCGTGAACGAGACCGACCGCAGCCGTGCTGCCGCCGCTGCAAAGGACGAGGCGCCGGCCAGCTGCACGCCGGCGCATGGCGAAGAGGCCGAGAAAGAAACCGACCGCAGCCGTGCTGCCGCCGCTGCAAAGGACGAGGCGCCGGCCAACTCCGCGCCGGCGTATGGCGAAGGGGCCGTGAACGAGACCGACCGCAGCCGTGCTGCCGATGACAGCGACACCCAGGCGACCCATGGCAGCCCGGCGAACGATGCCGAAAGCCAACCTGTGTGGGTGCTGCTGGCGCAGATCCTTCAGAACCTGGCCGCCGCTGCGGACTCGAACGCCGCCGCGGTCGAGGATCAGGGCGATGCCATTGCCTCAGATACCGAGGCGGGCGATGCCGCCGAGGATCTTGCCGCGCTCGTAGATCTTCTGAAGCAGCTTCAGGAAAACCCGGCAGCGCTCACGGCTGAGAGTGCCGTCCAGTTGGACCGCTTGCGGCAGATGTTGGAACAATGGCAGGCGGGTGCGAACGAGAGCCAGCCGGCGGGCCTTCCTGGCCGGCTCCTTGTATTGCTCGAAAACATCCAGGAGGCTCTGCCCGCCATTGCCTGGGACCGATGGGCCGCCGCGTTGGCAAGCGCGGACGGGGGTGCGGAAAAAGTCCCGCTTGAAACGGCCAGCTTGTCCGGCGCGGGGCCGATTTCTGCCGTCGGGTCTCGGCATGACGGCCTGCCCGTCGGTGCCGGCCGCGCAGCGAGCGAAGTGCTGCTCGACGCCAAGGGCAGCCAGGCCGCTGTGGGCAAAGCCGATGCCGCGGCGCGTGCCGATGAATTTTCAGATCGGGGCCGGCCCGTTGCCGATGAACGTGGCCCCGGCGCGGGGCGGATGATGCCCGCAGCGCCGCCCGCGGCTTCCCCACCGGCGGAGACCCTCCGAAGCACAGCCGTCTCTTCAAAGGCGCAGGCTCCGGACGGCAGCTTCGTGCTTCCAAGGAATTTCGAGGTGGAGGATACGCAATCGGAAGTCTCGGACGACTCCCGGTCGCCGGCCGAGAAAGCCACGAGCGGTCTGGCGCTTTCCACGGCGGATAACGTCGCTGAGGAAGGCGCCTCGCCCAGCCTGCGTTTCGAAGCGGCCCTGCGCGACGTACGCAGCTTCGCGATGCCGGACGGCAGCCCGGACAAGCCCGCTGATGCCGCGGCGGCGGCCAAGGGCCGGGACACCGCGGCCGCACCGGTCAAGACGGATGTGTTCGACCAGATCGTGCAGCGCGCCGCCGCGCACGTGAAGAACGATCAGGGCGAGATACGGATCGACCTCAAACCGGAATTTCTCGGGCATGTGCGCCTGCAGATCGTGACCGACAACCAGCAGGTCACCGTGCGCATCCTGACCGAGCTTCCGACGGTCCGGGACATGATCGAAAGCAATATCCACCAGCTCAAGTCGGACCTGCAGCAGCAGGGCATGCAGGTGGAACGGGTCGAAGTGGCGGTTGCGGACGACCCCCGCCAGCACCCGGGGCGTCAGGCGCGGACCGGCGCGGGCCGGAAGGGCCATGCGGGCAGCGACGTTGCACCTGCTGATTCCGAAACCAGCGCAGGGCTCCGCCCGGAGGCCGCTTACCGGTGGGGCCTGGGCGGACAGACGACCATCAACATGTTCGCGTGACTGTGAACCGGGTCGGCCGCCATCGCCGTGAAACGGCCCGCGGCCCGACCTTCGAGGAGAGGAGACGACCATGACAGTAAGCGCAGTTTCATCGGTGTCCGACAGCGGGAGCGCGAGCACCACCAAGGCGTCCAGTAGTCTGGATAAAGATGCCTTTCTGAAGCTGCTGACCACCCAGCTTCAGAACCAGGACCCGCTCAACCCGACCGACAGCACCGAATTCACAGCCCAGCTGGCGCAGTTCAGTTCGCTCGAGCAGTTGAGCAACATCAACGAGACGCTCAGCACGCTCAATCTCTACCAGGCCTCCATCAACAACGCCCAGGCGGTCGGCTTCATCGGCAAGGACATCGTCGCCAACGGTAATTCGATCGAGATGGCGAACGGGCAGCCGGTCAGCTGTGATTACGAGCTGCCTGCCGCGGCCAAGAGCGTGGTGGTTACGATCTACGACGCCACGGGCAACTTCGTCCGGGATTATGAGACAACAGCGGTCGCCGCGGGCAAACAGAGCCTCACCTGGGACGGCAAGGACCGCAACGGCAACACGGTTGCCGACGGGACCTACACGTTCGAGGTCCAGGCCGTGGACCAGAAGAATGCTAAGCTCGATGTAACGACCTTTTCCAAGGGCACGGTGACGGGCGTCACTTTCGAGGACGGCATCACCTACCTGATCACGGGCAAGAACAAGACGGCGATCGGCAATGTGACCCAGGTCACCCAGGCTGCCGCGTCGGCCACTTAACTATAAGGCATATTCACCGCCGAAAATAAACGGAGGGATTACGACATGATTGCATCATTGTATGCTGGAATTTCAGGGCTCAGCGCGAATGCGACCGCCATGACGGTCATCGGCGACAACATCGCCAACGTGGGTACGACAGCCTTCAAGGGCAACCGTTCCCACTTCGCCAACATCCTGAGCACGTCTCTCGGCGGCGAGTCCGCCACGGGCAATGTCGGCCGGGGAGTCGAGTTCTGGGGCACCAACGCCCTGTGGACCCAGGGGTCCATGGAAAACTCCTCCAGCCCCACGGATCTCGCCATCAACGGCAAGGGGTTCTTCATGGTCCAGGACGCCAGCGGCGCGAACTTCTACACCCGCGCCGGCAGCTTCACCTTCGACAAGAACGGCTACCTCGTGAACCCGGACGGGATGCAGCTGCAGGGTTATCAGATCGATGCCGATGGCAACATCGGCGCCATCACGTCCGTGTACATCCCGGGCGAGCGGACCTCCCCGCCCTCGGCCACGACCGAGTTCAACTTCGACATCAACCTGGACGCCGGCGCCGCCGTCAACGACACCTACTCGACCGCCCAGACCGTCTACGACTCGCTGGGCAATGCCGTGCCCGTGACGTTCACGTTCACGAATACCGGAAACGGCGCGTGGTCGGTGGCCGGCACGGTTCCGGCCACCGCCGGCAGCGGCGTGACCATCGGCGGCAACGCCACCATGCCCATCACCTTCAATTCGAGCGGGGTGATGACCGCACCCGCCGCCGACGTGACCGTCGCCGTCACCCTGACGAACGGGGCAACCACCCCGCTCAATCTCACATGGGACTTCTTCGACGCCTCCACCCCCGCGGTCAGCCACGGGGACGTGACAGGATTTGCCGCCGACTCCGGCACGACGTTCCAGTACCAGGACGGGTTCCCGGCCGGCACGCTGCGGGGCATCTCGGTGGACGAGCAGGGGGTTATCACCGCCAGCTACTCGAACGGAGAGATGACCCCCGTGTACCAGATCGCGCTGGCGGATTTCCCGAGCTACGACGGCCTGACCAAGATGGGCAACAACCTCTACGCGCAGTCGCTGGCTTCGGGCCAAGCCCTGCCGGGCACCGCAGGGACCGGTCGGCTCGGGAACATCTCCCCGCAAAGCCTGGAGATGTCCAACGTCGATCTGGCGGAGGAATTCGTCAAGATGATCACCACCCAGCGCGCCTTCCAGGCCAACTCGCGCGTGATCACCACCAGCGATGAAATCCTGCAGGAGCTGATCAACATCAAGCGGTAGAAAGGCAACGCCCGTAGCCGATAGCGTATCGGGTCAGGATCGCTGACAGATCATCTGCGGGCGGAAATGATCTGTCAGCCGGCAACCGGACTGAGGCGTCCACGGCTCAATTGACCCAGCAGACTCAACGACGGGGATAACCCATGATCAAAGTGACGCGATTTAACAATTCGGTTCTCCTGATCAATGCCGAGAACATCCAGTCGGTCGAAGCCAACCCCGATACGGTCATCACCTTCATCAACCGCGACCGCCTGCTGGTCAAAGAGGCGGTGGAGGAGGTGACCCAGCGGATCGTGCAGTACCGCCGCGTTCTTCAGGCTCCGGGGGAGTGCGCCGAGCCGGTATTTGCGGCGGCCTGAGAGACGCCTGGAAAATTCAGATATGTTCCCTCCGGAGGCCGAGGGATGTCAAAGCCTTGACCGGTGGAGGTCAAACCTGACGCCGCGCCCGCTTCCGCAACGCCAATCCGCCCGGCATTTCCGCACTGATTTCAGATCGGCCGCCTGACAGGGCGCGTGCGCGTCCGCGGGGGGTGCCTGTCCGTCGATCTGTCCGTCCCCCGACGTGCGGCCCCGCTTGTTCCGCCTTCCACGCTCCTTCCAATGGCATGCTCCTTGCTTTATTAAAAACGGGTTCAATCCCGGCGCATCCGGGTGGCTCGCGGCGCGGTACGCTGCGGGCAAACCCTGCCAATCGAAACCTGAGCATAGCGGAGGGCCGTTGCGACCATGTCCAACAAAATGCTGCTGATCCTCATAGGGCTGGTGCTGGTGCTGGTGCTCGGCATGGGCGGCGGGATGTTTATGATCTGGACCAAGCTGCCGGCCGCGAGTCCCAAGGCAGCCGTGCCCGAGACGGAGGCCGAGGCCAATCCCGACAAGGCCAAGCCCGAAGACATCGGAGCCGTCGTCTCCGTGGACACTTTCATTGTGAACCTGGCCGACCCCGGCGGGAACCGCTATCTGCGGGTCACCATGGACTTCGAGCTGGCCGGCAAGCCGGCCGACAAGTCGGCCGCCAAGACAGCAGGCGAGGAACTCGCCAGGCGTATGCCCCAGATTCGGGATGCGACTTTGATGATCCTGTCCACCAAGCGGTATGTCGACATCAGCACCACGGAGGGCAAGACCTCCCTGCGGGAGGAAATTCTAAACGGGGTGAACAGCTTGCTGGCATCGAGTCAGATATCCCGGATTTACTTCAAAGAATTCGTCATCCAGTAGCCAGGAGTCCGCATGCCCGACCAAATTCTCAGCCAGGAGGAAATCGACGCCCTGCTGTCCGCCATGGACCGGGGGGACGTCGACCTCGAGCAGAACAAAGGGGCTGCGGCGGAGGCCGTGCCTTACAACCTCACCTCCCAGAACATTATGCTCCGGGACCAGTTCAGCGCCCTGGAGGAGGTCTACGACAAGTTCGCCGCCTTGCTGAACGGCTCGCTCTCCTCGCTGCTGCAGCGCGTGATCGAAGTGGAATTCGCCTCCAGTGAGATGGTCAAGTACCAGGAGTGCATCAACGCTTTCGCCAGCCCCACGAGCTTCAACATTTTCACGATGGAACCGCTCATCGGCTCCGCCCTGCTGGCCATCGAGCCGGGACTGGTGTTTTCGCTGATCGACTGCATGTTCGGGGGCAAGGGCAAGCCGGTCAGCCGCATCCGGGAGTTCACGCTGCTCGAGCAGCGCATGATCACCAAGCTGGCGATGGAGATGCTCAGCCAACTGCAGAAGGCCTGGGCAATCGTGCAGCCGGTTAAGATCAACGTGAAGAAGACCGAGTCCAAGCCGGAGTACGTGCACCTGGTGTCGCCCCACGAAATGATGGTGGTGATCGTGTTCACACTGAAGGGTAAGGAGTTCAGCGGCAACGTGCATTTCTGCCTGTCCTACCTGATGCTGGAGCCGGTCAAGGAGAAGCTCTCCTCGAAGTACCTGCGGGAGAAGGACATTGAGAACACCTGGAGCCAGCAGCTCCAGCAACTGCTGATGGACACGCCGGTGACGCTGATCGCCGAGCTAGGCCGGACCCGCCAGACCATTGGAGACATCCTGAATCTGCAGGTCGACGACGTGATTTCGCTGCGCAGCGGCCCGGACGACCAAATCGTCGTCGCGGTCGACCACGTGCCCAAATACCTGGCGTATCCCGGCGCGATCAAGGGCAACCGGGCGGTTGAAATCGCGGCACTGCTGGATCGAAATGGAGGTCACGTCTGAATATGGCGACACCAGCCGAACGCAGCCCGGACGCAGGGCATACCGAGCGGAGTCAAACGGCATCCGCCGCCACGCCGGCCAACATGGAGTTCATCCTCGACGTGCCCATCGAGGTGACGGTGGAACTGGGGCGCACCAAGCTTCTGATCAACGAACTGTTGAAGCTCGGCCAGGGGTCGGTGATCGAGCTGTCCAAGCTGGCCGGCCAGACCCTGGAGATTCTGGCGAATCAGAAACTGGTCGCGCGCGGGGAGGTGGTGGTGGTCAACGAGAAGTACGGGGTGCGCCTGACCGAGGTGGTGAGCCCCATGGAGCGCATCGAGAGGCTGCGATGAATGCCGGGACGGAACTGATCCCCTCCGCTCTGAACATGATCGGGGCGCTGGCGGCTGTGTTGGGCGGGCTCTTCGTGGTCGTGTATTTTGCCCGGCGGTTCTTCCAGCGCCAGGGCCCGGCCTCGCGGGACCGGCTGATCCGGGTGCTGGCCTCGCAATACATCGGCGTCAAGAAAACCGTGACGCTGGTGGAGGTGCCGGGTGCGGTGCTGGTTCTGGGAGTGGCCGGGGACCGCATGCAGCTGCTGACCCGGATCGACGACCCCGCCATCCTGGAGCGGATCCGCTCCAGGGAGCCCCAGGTTGTGCCGTCCTTTGCGGAGCACCTGAGCCGGCTTACCACGCGCAGGAAGGCCTCAGTCCATGACGACAAATGACGACACCCGTCGCGGCGATGTCCGACCGGGTCGGCTGCCTAGGCGCCCGCGGCGGGCATGCGGCCGGGCGGTTTCGGCTGCACTGACCGGCCTGGCCCTGGCGCTGATGCTGCTCGTGCCGCTGGCACGCGCGGCGGCGCCGCCGGTGCCGGCGCCAGCGGTGACGACGCCCTATTTTTCACTCGGCCTCACCCCCGGGGAGGAACCGGCGCGGTCCACCGTGTTGCTGCAGATCTTTCTGATGATGACGGTGCTGTCGCTGGCGCCGGCCATCCTGATCATGGTGACCTCCTTCAGCCGGATCGTGATCGTGCTCTCCCTGCTGCGGCGCGCGCTCGGCACCAACACGCTCCCCAGCAACCAGATCGTGATCGGGCTGGCGCTCTTCCTGACCATTTTCATCATGGCCCCGGTGTGGCAGAAGATCAACGCCGATGCCCTCCAGCCTTACCTGGATAAAAGGATTTCCAACCAGCAGGCCCTCGAGAGCGCCGTAAGCCCCCTGCGCGAGTTCATGTTCAAGCAGACCCGCGAAAAGGACCTGGCGCTCTTCGTGGACATCGCCAAGCTGAAACGGCCCGAGAATGTAAACGATATCCCCACGACCGTGCTGATCCCCTCGTTCATTATCAGCGAGATCAAGACGGCCTTCGAGATCGGGCTGCTGCTCTACGTTCCCTTCCTGATCATCGATATGGTGGTGGCAGCCGTGCTGCTCTCCATGGGCATGATGATGCTGCCGCCGGTCATGGTGTCGCTGCCGTTCAAGCTGCTGCTCTTCGTGGTGGCCGACGGCTGGTATCTGCTGGTGGGATCCCTGGTCAAGAGTTTTGGATAGAGGCGGTTTCAAAACCGTTTCGGGTGAAAGGAACAGACGATGACGGGCGACTACATCACCGGGTTTTTGTACGAAGCCATCAAGGTCACCGTCCTGCTGTCGGCGCCGATGCTGCTGGCCGGGCTGTTGGTGGGGCTCCTGGTCAGCATTTTCCAGGCGGCCACCTCCATCAACGAGATGACCCTGACCTTCATCCCCAAAATGCTGGCGGTGGCCGCCGCCCTGGTCTTTTTCTTTCCCTGGATGATGCAGACTCTGGTCGGTTTCACCGAGCAGATGTTCATGGGCATGAACCAGTTCATCCGCTGACCCGCGCGTCGACAGGAACATTAGCCCATGCTGGCCCTCGGCGTTTCGCTCCTGCAGCTGCAGATGTTTTTCCTGGTCTTCCTCCGGACCGGGGCCTTCCTGATGGCGCTGCCCCTGGTCAACAGCCCCAGTGTGCCCGTCTTCTTTCGGATCGGCCTGACGTTCGTGGCCAGCCTGCTCGTGTTTCCCGTGCTGAACCCGGGGCCGCTGCCGTTTCTGGCGGATGCCTTCAGCCTGGCGGTCGCAGCCGCCGGCGAGATCCTGTTGGGGGTGCTGGCCGGGATGTCCATCCGTTTGGTGTTTGACGGGGTGCAGCTCGCCGGTCAGCTGATGGGCTACCAGATGGGGATTTCCATCGCGGAGGTGCTCGACCCCGCCACCGAGGACCAGGTGGCGCTGCTGTCGCAGTTCATCAGTTTGATGGCGACACTGATCTTTCTGATCATCAATGGACATCACGCGTTCATCCGCGTCCTGGTGCAGAGCTACGAGCTGGTGCCACCGCTCGGCTTTCACGTGAACGGTTCGGTCCTGGAGGGCCTGGTGCGACTTACCGCCGAGATGTTCATCATCGGCCTGAAGGCCGGATCTCCGGTGGTCGTGGCGCTGATGCTGGGAACCGTGGCCTTCGGCCTGGTGGCCCGCGCCGTGCCGCAAATGAACATCTTCGTGGTGTCCATGCCGTTGAACATTGCCGTGGGACTGATTTTCCTGGGCCTGAGCCTTCCGCACATGGGCGCCTACATCGGCGATCTCTTGGGCGGAGTGCCCCGCCACGCCGTCAGCCTGCTCAAGGCCGTGCCGTAGGAGAAAAACCGCATGGCGGAGAGTCCCGGACAGGAACGCACTGAAAAGGGAACCGGCAAGCGCCGGTCGGAGGCGCGCAAGCGCGGGCAGGTCGCGAACAGCCGCGAGATTCCCGCGACCCTCATCCTGCTCGCCGCGCTGGGGGTGTTCTATTTCGCAGGACCCCAGGTGTTCGAGCAGTGCTCAGCGCTCGTGAGCGGGATGTACCGAGACCTTCACGTGATGCGCCTGGACACCATCACCGCAGCCAGCTCCCTGGCCGCAGATCTCTTCCAGACGGTCATCGTGATTCTGCTGCCGTTCTTCGTCGCGTTCCTGGTGGCCGGACTGGTCGGCAACGTCGGCCAGATCGGCTTCGAAATCCACGGCGAGGCCCTGGGTCTCAAGTTTTCCAGCATGAACCCGATCGCGGGGATCAAACGGATCTTCTCTCTGCGCGGGTTCGTTGAACTCGGCAAGTCGATTTTAAAAATCCTGTTCGTCGGCGGCATCGCCTACTCGGTCGTTTCGGGATACCTGAAGGATTTCCCGGCCCTCGTGCGCTGGGACCTCGGCGCGTTGTGGAGCTTCACGGCCGAGGTGGCGTTCAAGATCATCTTCTACGTCTTCCTGGCCATGCTGGTCCTCTCGGCCCTGGATTATCTCTACCAGCGCTGGCAGTACGAGGAAAGCCTCAAGATGACCAAGCAGGAGGTCAAGGACGAGCACAAGCAGACCGAGGGCGATCCCCAGGTCAAATCCCGCATCCGCAGCCTTCAGCGGCAGACAGCCTACCACCGCATGATGGCAGAGGTCCCGAAGGCCGACGTGGTTATCACCAACCCGACCCACCTGGCCATCGCCCTGCGGTTCGCGTCGGACGAGATGCCGGCCCCGCGTGTGGTGGCGAAAGGGGCGGACTACATTGCCGAGCGCATCCGCGAGACGGCCCGCGAGCATAACGTGCCGATCGTCGAGAACAAGCCCCTGGCGCAGACCCTTTTCAAGATGACGGACTTGGGGGACTACATCCCGGTCGACCTGTACCGTGCCGTGGCCGAAGTGCTGGCATACGTCTACCGCCTCAAAGGCAAGGTCCGTATGTAGCCAAGGGGCCAAAGGTTCAAGGGTTCACGCGTAAAAATGCCAGGAAGAGATTTTAAGTCTAGTGCCCGCCATGTTTTCTGGAAATGCGACTATCGGGCAATCGCCCGAAAACCCGGATGCGTCTCAAACGGTCTTCCCGCGTTCTTCCACTTGGCCCCTGGATTCCATGACCCCTGACCCCATTTTCTTCACCACGTCATCCCACCGGCGTTCGGCGCCGACAAAATATTGTCGGACCTCCCCGGCCGGACCAACGGGCGCGAAGATCGCATACCGGCGTGGCGTTGCGTTCCCGCAGCAGGCCCCCAGATGTGCCGCCGGCCGGAATCTGGCACCACCGGTACTCAATGCCCGCGCAGCAGGCCGTCACAGGACCGTCTTTGTATCTACATGCCCACACGGTCGATGTGCGAAAAAGCCCGCAGATTCGAGGCATTCTGAATTCCAGCCCTCTATCGGCATGGAAAATGCAGAGTCAGGGTCTGGTTTTAAGGTGACTCGTCACGATCGATTCCCAGGATGTGAGCAGCATGGTGACCGCCCAGAGCGCGCCGATTGCCGGACCGATTCCGTTCTTGACCAAGAACAGCGACGTGGCCCTCGCCGGGGTCGTGGTGTGCATCCTGGTCTTCATGGTCATACCGCTACCCACGATCCTGCTCGACCTGCTTCTGGTCTTCAACATCACCCTCTCGCTCGTTATCCTGATGGTCGCCATGTACCTCGAGCGTCCTCTGGAGCTGTCGTCGTTTCCTTCCATCCTGCTGCTCACGACACTCTTCCGGCTGTCGCTGAACATCGCCACGACGCGGGTCATCCTGTTGCACGGCAACGAGGGCGCCGGGGCGGCGGGCACGGTCATCAAGGCCTTCGGCGGGTTTGTGGTTGGCGGCAATTACCTGGTCGGCCTGATCGTCTTTCTGATCCTGGTGGTGATCAACTTTTCGGTTATCACCAAGGGTGCCGGCCGCATCGCAGAGGTCGCCGCACGCTTCACGCTGGATGCCATGCCGGGAAAGCAGATGAGCATCGACGCCGATCTGAACGCCGGGTTCATCAACGAGCAGCAGGCGCGAAGTCGTCGTGAGGCGCTGTCCCGGGAGGCCGAGTACTACGGGGCCATGGACGGCGCCAACAAGTTCGTGCGCGGCGACGCGGTGGCCGGCATCATCATTGCGTTGATCAACATCCTGGGCGGGCTGGCCATCGGAGTGTTTCAGCAGAACATGCCGTTTATCAGTGCGGCCAAGACCTACACCCTGCTCACCGTGGGCGACGGCCTGGTCGCCCAGATTCCCGCGCTGATCGTGTCCACGGCAACCGGCCTCATCGTCAGCCGGGCCGGCAGCGAGTCCAGCATGGGCGCCGAGATCTCCTCGCAGATCTTCTTCCATCCGCGGGCCATCGCGATGGTCGCCGTGGTGCTCCTGGGCTTTGCCCTGATGCCGGGGTTGCCCGGCCTGCCGTTCATGACGCTGTCGCTGTTGGCCGGCGGGCTGGCCTATGTGCTCGTCCAGGCCAAGCGGGTGCAAGTGCAGAGCGCGCAGGAGCAGAAGGTTCAGGAGGACAAGGCCGGGCCCCGCGAGCACATCACCTCGCTACCGCCGCTCGACATCCTGGCAATCGAGGTCGGATACGGCCTGATTCCCCTGGTGGACGCGGAGCAGAACGGCGAGCTGCTCGATCGCATCAAGACCATCCGGCGGCAGATGGCACATGAAATCGGGATCATCATCCCGCCGGTGCACATCCAGGACAACATGCAGCTCAACCCGGGCGAATACACCATCCTGCTGAAAGGCAACGAGATCGCGCGCGGGGAGCTGATGCCGGGTCACTACCTTGCCATGAACCCGGGTGCTGCCGAAGGTAAGCTGGACGGCGTGTCCACCCGGGAGCCGACTTACGGCCTGCCGGCGACCTGGATCAAGGAAGGCGCCAAGGAAAACGCACTGGCCAAGGGGTACACCGTCGTGGACACCGCTACGATCATGACCACCCACTTGTCGGAGGTCATCCGGCGGCACGCGAGCGAGCTGCTGGGACGCCAGGAAGTCCAATTGATGCTGGACTATCTGAAGCAAAGTCACCCCAAGGTGGTGGACGAACTCGTGCCGAACCTGATATCGCTCGGCCTGGTGGTGAAGGTGCTCCACAACCTGCTGCGCGAACAGGTCCCGATCCGTGACCTGCTGGCCATTTTGGAGACGCTGGGGGATTGGGCCCCGCACACCAAAGACGCGGACGTGCTAACCGAGCAGGTGCGCCACAGTCTGGCGCGAACGCTGACCAAGATGCATCAGGCCCCGGATGCCACCCTGCCGGTGATCACCCTGGGCCACAGCGTGGAGGCCGCCCTGGCCGAAGCGCTTCAAAAGGGCGAGCACGGCCGCATCCTGGCTCTGGACCCCGGGCTCGCCAACCGCATGATACAGAGCCTGGCGCGGCAGATGGAGCGCGCCACAGCCATGAACGTGCAGGCGGTGGTGATCTGCTCCTCGGCCGTACGGCCGGCGTTTAAAAAGCTGACGGACCGGTTTATCCCGAACGTCTGCGTGCTGTCCTATGAAGAAATCCTGAGCAACGTCGAGATTCGATCGATGGGAAGCGTGGAGCTCTCCGATGCAGATTAAACGGTTTGAAGCCAAGACCATGACGGCGGCTCTGAAGATGGTTAAGGACGAGTTCGGTCCGAATGCCGTGATCCTGACCGCCCGCAGCCTCCGGAGCGGGCGTGGGATATTTAGCGCCGGACCGATGTCGGGGGTGGAGGTCACCGCTGCGAAAGACAGCGACTCGGTGGCCTACACTGCCACCGGCAGCTACGCGCCGGTCCCGGCCCCTGAAAGGCTCGCGCCGCAGACCGCCCACGGCCGGCGCGGCCTCTTCCAATCCTTGAATCAAAGCCTGCGATCGCTCGCTGTCCGGCGCCGGCCCGTCGAGGCACCCGCCTCCGAGGCCGGCGCGGCGCCGGAGCTGGCGGAGCTTTATCAGCACCTGCTGGCGCAGGACCTCGAGCGCGAGCTCGCTACCGACCTGGTCGATCACCTCAAACGGCTGCCCGGCTATGACCAGCGGTACGGGACCGAGCGCCTCCGGGCGCTGCTGGCCGGTATCCTTCAGGACATGGGACTGCGGCGGGCCGACGCTGTTCCTCGTCCGCGGGCGATCGTGCTGGTGGGTCCCGCCGGCGTGGGCAAGACGACCACCGCGATCAAGCTCGCGGCCGACTTGCGGCTGCGGCAGCAGCGCACGCCGGCCCTCCTGACGCTGGACGATGTGCGCATCGGCGCCATCGAGCAACTCCGCACCTATGCCGCCATTCTCGGAGTTCCCCTGGCGGTGGCCACATCCCCGGAGGAGGCCCGCCGGGCTCTGGCGGATCTCGGCGATGCCGACACCCTGATAGTGGACACCCCGGGCATCAGCCCGGGCGAGGCGGACCGGCGCAGCGCGCTGCGGCCGATCCTGGACATGCTGCCTTCCCGGGAGATCCACCTGGTGCTCAGCGCGGCCAGCCGGGAGAAGGACCTGCGGCGAGTCGTCGATGCGTGGAAGGGGGTGGCGATCCACCGCCTGGTTTTCACCCGGCTCGATGAAGCCGGCACCTGGGGCGTAGTCCTCAACCTCATGGTCCAGACGCAGCTGCCGGTGTCGTGGGTGAGCACCGGCCCGCGGGTTCCGGAAGACCTCGTCGCGGAGCCCCTGGAGCTGTTGCTCGACCGCATGTTGCCGATAGCCGCGGCCGACTCCGTCCGCAACGAGCGCCCGGGCGACGAACGGCACGGCACTACCCTGTCCGGCCGCACGAACTCCGCGCGCTTTGTCGCCAACCGTAATTCCGAGCTCTACCACCTGCCCGGCTGCAAGTGGGTCCGGAAGATCAAGTCCGATAATCTCATATCGTTCGCAACGGTGGCAGAGGCCGAGTCCCGGCGGTTCCTGCCCTGTCGGAATTGCGGCCCGGATCAACCGGACCAAGTCGACAACGGCGCGGTCGTGCGGGATCGCGCCCGCATTTCCGGCTACCGGTGATGGATCCCCAGCGAGGAGACTCTGGCATCATGATCGTGAAAGACCCCTCGAAAAAAGTGATTCCTCTGCCGCGCCGCGACGGGCTGGGAGATGCGGGCGAAACCTCGCGCCAGCGTAAAACCCACGCGCGGGTGATCGCCATCACCAGCGGCAAGGGGGGTGTCGGCAAGACCAACATCGTCGCCAACCTGGGGTTCGCCTTCAGCAATCTCGGGAAGAAGGTGCTCGTTTTGGATGCCGATCTCGGCCTGGGAAACATGGACGTGCTGCTGGGGATCGCGCCGAAATTCAACATTTCGCACGTCATTCGCGGGGAGAAGTCCATCGCCGATATCCTGGAGAAGGGACCGGGGAAGATGCGCATCCTGCCGGCGTCCTCCGGCATCCAGGAGCTCACCCATCTGACCAATGACCAGAAGGTGCAGTTCCTCACCGACCTCGACCGGCTCATCGACGACGTGGACATCCTGCTGATCGACACGGCGGCCGGCATTTCCACCAACGTCATGGATTTCAACGTGATGGCCCACGAGATCGTCGTCGTAGTTTCGCCTGAGCCCACATCGATCACGGACGCCTATGCCCTCATGAAAGTGCTGTCCCTGAAATACGCGGAGAAAAGCTGCAAACTGCTGGTCAACATGGTGGCCAGTGCCCGGGAGGGCGAGGACGTCTTCCGGCAGCTCGTCCTGGTCACCGACCGTTTTCTGGACATCCACATCGATTACCTCGGCAGCGTCCTCTACGACGACAAGGTCACCCGCGGGGTCAAACGCCAGCGGCTGGTGAGCGATCTCTACCCCGATTCCAAGGCCAGCCGCTGCTTCATGGACCTGGCCCGGCGGATGGCCATGACAAAGCCCTCCAGCCGGCCGAAGGGCAACACCAACTTTTTCTGGCACCATCTGGTTCGTACCACCCCCATGTAGGCGGGGGACCACCGTCACCGGGAGAACATGATGCGCATGCAACTGGCAACTGCACGACCACGGCCTCCGGCCAAGAAGCGACCCGCGACCAGCGAGAAGTTGATCCATGAATATTTGCCCTATGTGAAGCGCATCGTCCAGCGCATCGCGAACCACCTGCCGGCGAGCGTCGACGTGGAAGATCTGATGAACGTGGGGGTCATGGGCTTGATCCAGGCCGTCGACCGCTTCGACCCGAAGCGTGACAACAAATTCATGACCTATGCGATTTTTCGCATCAAGGGGGCCGTGCTGAGCGAGTTGCGCTCGCGGGATTTCCTGTCCCGTTCGAGTCGGCGCAAGCTGCGCGAGCTCGAGCAGACCTGCCAGAAGATGGAGCAGCGGCTGGGCCGGGAGGTGGAAGACGTCGAGGTGGCCGCGGAACTCGGCATCGACCTCGAAGACCTGCACCGCACCCGACAGATGTCCAGCATCTCCTTCATCAGTTTCGAGGAACTCGGTCTATCCTCTCGGGATGAGAAGGAAAAGTTGATGAACTTCCTGATCCACAACGAGGAGGATGCGCTGTCCCAGACGCGCCTGCGGGAGCTCAGATCCGGCTTGGCGCGGGCCATCGAGCAGCTGCCCGAGAAGGAGCGGCTGGTGATGTCGCTGTATTATCTCGACGAGCTGAACATGAAGGAAACCGGCGAAGTAATGCACATTACGGAATCGCGGGTGTCCCAGATTCACTCCCAAGCCATCATGCGACTGCGGAAAAAGCTGCGGAAGGAACAACTGCTGGACGACGACTGACAAACCTGGGGAGAGGATGCCGCGCGGGCGACAGGGGAGGGGCCGACGATGGAACCGGTGGTATTTCCGAGACACGTCACGCCCGTGACGCGGGCTGACCGTGTCAAGCGGGCCAAGCCGCGTGAAGACCAGGGTGAGGGTGGCGCTTTCGCCAAACACCTCCACCAAGACACAGAGGACCCGGCGGAAGGGGACGCGGCCGCGGAAGACGACCGCGAACAGGCTGCGGCCGAAGCGCCCGGCGTGCCGGGGCCGGCGGCGTCGACCGGCGCGTCCCGCCCGGGCGGATTCGGCCTAGACGAAGCCGTCAAAAAAGCGATCGATATTCGCGTGTAGGCTCACGCCATGGGGGGTAACTGCTTCAGGTAGGCAGACTGAAGGCTTTCAGGGACAAACCATGCGTGATCACACAAGACGTCGCCGGGTATTTAAGCTGGTTATTGAACCATAGGTCGTAGAAACCGAGAAGGTCATGAATGGCGTGGTTCGCGCTTCGCGAGATGTTTTACAGCCTTCAGCCTTCAGCCTGAACACCTGAGCCGTTACTTCAGGGGAGGGTCCCGCATGGCAGGATGGGAAGCATGGCGTTGGGATGTCGTATGCAACGCGATTCAGATCGCGATGTGCAGCGTGATTCTGGTGGTCCTGATTCGAAACAAGCTCAAGACCAAACGTTTTCTGGCGGAAGGCGAGGGGCGCGACCGCGTCATCCCGTTCACCCAGGAAATCCGGTTGCAGTCCATCCGACAGCAGACCGAACTGGCACTGGAGGTCATCCTGAAGGCTGTGCAGGCCGAACAGTTGCGACTGCAGCAGACCTTCGACGGCGCCGATGCCCGTCTTCCAGGTGCCGGTACGGCCGCAGATGCCGCCAGCGCGGAACACTTGCCGTTCCGGCTCGGGGAGGATATCCCCCCCGTTTCCAGCGGATCGAGTGCGGGGCGTTACGAGGGCGTGCTCGGGTTGGCCGGCGAGGGCCTCAGTGCCAAGCAGATCGCCGAGCAACTCCGGTTGCCCAGCGGAGAGGTCGAGCTGGCCCTTAAGCTGCGGCGGGCGGCATCGTGACCCGGGGTCGGCGACCGGCAATTTTTGCCCAACCGGCTGAGGTTCGATACTCATCCGCGGCGATCCCAGGGAGTCCCGGTATGCCAAAAGCACCCGGGAAAGCCATTGGCACGTGACGCCTTGACCCCGCGCGGCCTCTCATCCTCGACGATTGGGTTTGGTATGGCTCTTGCTTGATTCGTAAAGCGGTTGCGGGTGCGCGGAAAGAATGCTGAAGGGTCAACCTCTGACAAGGGGTGCGAGGAACAAAATCAGATGAGCGGTGACATCTACTTGGCGGCTTCGGCCGCCCTGGCCTATGAGAAACGCCTGGAGGTGGTCGCCAACAACCTGGCCAATCTCAACACGGCCGGTTTCAAGCGCGACAACGTTTCATTCCAGGCTTACATGCTCAACAACGCGGGCAGCCCCAGCCCGGTGAATCCGCCGTACCCGCAGGGCGCGAGCCCCGAGTCGTTTTGGGTCGAGTATAAAAGCCGGACCGACTTCTCGCCGGGCTTTCTCCGGCAAACCGGCAATCCCTTCGACTTGGCGCTCAACGGCAAGGGTTTTTTCAGCGTCCAGTCCCCGGATGGCGAGTTGTACACGCGCCGCGGCAACTTCAACCTCAACCCGGAGGGCATGCTGGTCACCCAGGAAGGCTGGCCGGTCATGGGCGACGGCGGCGAGATCCGGGTGGCAGGCGGAGGCTCCGACCGCAGGGCGCTCGAGGTCACCGTCGGCGAGGATGGCGCCCTGCAGGTCAACGGCAGCAAGGTCGGGCGGCTGCGGGTTTCGGATTTTGCAGCACCCGACAGCCTGGCCAAGGTCAACGGTTGCTATTTTAAGCCGGGCTCGGACGGGGCGGCCCCGGAGCCTATGGAGGACTTCCGGATGGCGCAGGGGTTTCTGGAGATGGCCAACGTCGAGGCGGTGCAGCTGATGACCGAGATGATCGAGATTCATCGGGGATACGAATCCTATCAGCGCGTGATCCGGTCGATCGATGACCTGAACAGCAAGAGCATCAACGAGGTCGGCAGGACCATTTAGGGGATTCCAGACGGGTGACCCACGCACGCCGGCAGACCGGCCGGAACGGCGCGGGCGCCGATTGAGGAGGACATATGATTCGCAGCATGTGGTCGGCCGCATCCGGGATGCAGGCCCAGAGCATGAACATCGACGTGATCGCCAACAACCTCGCCAACGTCACCACCACCGGTTTCAAGCGCAGCCGGGCCGAGTTCCAGGACCTGCTCTACGAAACCATGCGGCCGCCCGGGGCGTCCTCGTCGGAGGACACCCAGGTGCCGACCGGCATCCAGATCGGCCACGGCACGCGGCCGGTGGCGGTTTCCAAGAACTTCGCCGGGGGCGAGATGCAGATGACCAAGAACGAGCTCGATCTGGCCATCGAGGGTGACGGGTTCTTCCAGATCACCCAACCCAACGGCGAAACCGCTTACAGCCGCGCCGGTGCATTCAAGCTGGACAAGGAAGGCCGGGTCGTCAACCCGGACGGGTTCCTGCTCGAACCGGCCATCACGATTCCTACCGACGCCATCTCGGTTTCCGTGGGCATGGACGGGACGGTCGGCGTGCTGCAGGCGGGGGATGCCGCCCCGCGCGAAGTCGGCACGATTCAGCTCGCGCGCTTCGTCAACCCGGCCGGGTTGCAGAGCATCGGCAAAAACCTTTACCTGCCCACGGACGCCTCGGGTGAGGCGATTGCCGGTACGGCCGGCACGGCCAATTTCGGAACCATCTCCCAGGGGTTCCTGGAGATGTCCAACGTGAGTGTCGTCGACGAGATGGTCAACATGATCACGGCCCAGAGGGCCTACGAGACCAACAGCAAGGTCGTGCAGACCTCGGACGACATGCTGCAGCTCGCCAACAATCTGAAACGGTAGGGATTGCGCATGGGACGGTGCAAGCAGACGCAGAAGCCGAATGCGGCCGCGGCCGTGGCGGTCCTGGTGCTGGTGCTGCTCGCCGCGGCGACCGCCGCGGGGGGCGCGGGGCTCATCAGTTTGCGGGTCTACGACCAGGTGGAGATCGAGGCGGATCAGATCCCGCTCGGCAAAATCGCCCGTATCGACGGGGACGACGCGGGATTCGTGCGCGAGCTGGAGGCGGTCGTCATCGGCCGGTCGCCTCTGCCGGGGAAAAGCCGGTCGCTGGACGGCGCGGCCATTCTTTTGCGCCTTAAACAGAGCGGCATTGATCTTGCGCGGATCGAGCTGCAGATGCCCCCGGAGGTCTTGGTCCGCCGCGGGGCGGTCGAAGTCGGCCGCGAGCGCATCGAACAGATCGTGGAAGCGTTTATCCAGCAGCAGTTCGCCGGCAAAGGCCAGACGATGCGGATCAAGGAGATTCGGGGTGCGGAGCCCGTGCTGTTGCCCAAAGGCAGCCTGAGCCATCAGGTGGCAGCCCCCCGGAACACCGCGATGACGGGCAGCCTGCCCCTGACCGTGACGCTGAGGGTTAACGATGAGTTTGAGAAGCGCATGATGGTGACGGCCGTGGTGGAGGTGCTGGCCAACGCGGTCGTGACCAAGCGGCCCCTCGGGCGCTTCAAGCCCATCGAGGAAAGCGACGTCGAGGTGCGGTCGGTGGACGTCTCCGGCCTGCCTTCGGACTACATCGCCGATCCCGAGGCGGTGCTGGGTAAGCGCACCCGGCGCCTGCTCGATGCCAACACGGTGCTGCGGCCGGACCTGGTGGAATCCCAGCCGATCGTGAAACGGGGCGACCGCGTACGGATCATCTTCGAGTCCGCAGGTATGCGGATCACCGCCGTCGGCGAGGTGAAGCAGAAGGGCTGCATGGGCGAGCGCATCCCCGTGACGAACCTTGACTCCAACAAGGTGATCCAGGCGCGGGTGGTGGACACGCAGACGGTCAAAATCGATTTCTAGCGGTGGCATGTGCTGCACCCCTTGTGGAAGAAAGGACCCGAATGATGAAATCAACTTTGCGCGCGGCCGGCAAGGCCGGTTTCGCGGTGTTTTGGGTGGTGGCGCTGATCGGCTGCGCCACCTATCCCACGGCGACGGCCCCGGTCGCACCTGCACCTCCCGCCCCGGAAACGGTCAGCATCCGCCGGCCGGACTACCAGGAGAATTCGCTGTGGCAGGCCTCCAACGGGCTGAGCGGCCTGTTCCTGGACACCAAGGCCCGCAACATCGGGGACATCGTCACCATCGAGATCGCCGAGTCTTCCAAGGCCACCAACAAGGCCAACACCACCACCGGCCGCGACTCCAGCCTGAGTGCCGGCATCGATTCGTTGTTCGGCATCGAGAACTGGTGGCAGGACAAAGTCCTGCGTGCGCTTGGGACCGACCTGCCGAAAGTGAACCCTTTCGGGGCGGCATCGGTCGCGGGCAGCATGTCGAGCGATTTCAAGGGGGACGGGACGACCTCGCGCAGCGGCGACCTCACGGCCTTCATCACCTGCCGCGTGACCGAGGTGCTGCCGAATGGAAATCTGCGAATCGTCGGCACCCGGGAGATAATGGTCAACCACGAGAACCAGGTCATCGTCCTGTCCGGGGTCATCCGGCCGCGGGACATCAACGACCAGAACATCATTGCCTCGCGGTTCATCGCGGACGCCAAAATTGCCTACAGCGGCTCCGGCATCATCGATGACCGCCAGCGGCCGGGCTGGATGGCCAATATTCTGGACGTCGTCTGGCCGTTTTAACCTTTAGCGGAAGTGGAAAGACGTATGCGATCTCCGACTTTCTTTCAGCGCGCTGTAACGGTTGCGGGCGGGCTCGCGATCGTCGCAACAGTGCTTCTGGCGGTGACGGCGGAACTTCACGCCGCCCGCATCAAGGACATCGCCGGCTTCCGCGGCGTGCGTTCCAACCAGTTGGTCGGTTACGGTCTGGTGGTTGGCCTGGCCGGCAGCGGCGACAGCGACGACGCCATCTTCACGCTGCAGTCCATTTCCTCGATGCTCGAAAAAATGGGGGTCACCGTCAAGCCGGAGGACATCAAAGTCAAGAACGTCGCCGCCGTGATGGTGACCGCGGATTTGCCGCCCTTCGCCCGCATGGGCAGCCGTCTGGATGCCCTGGTGAACTCCATCGGCGACTCCAAGGCGCTTCAGGGAGGCACCCTGCTGATGACTCCTCTCAAGGGGGCCGACGGGCAGGTCTATGCCGTAGGCCAGGGGCCGGTCAGCACGGGCGGCTTCACCGTCGGGTCGGGCACCGGGGACAAGGTGCAGAAAAACTTCACCACGGTCGGCCGGGTCGTTCAGGGAGCGCTCGTCGAGAAGGAGATCCCTTTCAACCTGAACCAGAAAGACACGCTCACCCTGGCGCTGCACCAGCCGGATTTCACAACCGCTACCCGCATGGCGGAGGCCATCAACGCCGGACTTCTGGAAAACGCCGCCTTTCCTCAGGATTCGGGTACCGTGCAGATCGCCGTGCCGTCAAAGTACCTGGGCAACATCGCCCATCTGATCGCCTCCATCGAGGTCCTGAACGTTACCCCGGACAACATATCGCGGGTGGTGATCAACGAGCGCACCGGCACGGTGATCATGGGCGAAAACGTCCGGATCTCCACGGTGGCCATCGCTCACGGCAACCTGAGCGTCGAGATCAAGCAGAACTTCAACGTGTCCCAGCCGATGCCGTTCTCTGAAACCGGCCGGACGGTGGTGACCCCGGACAGCCAGACCTCCGTCAAGGAAGGCCGTGCGCCGATCTACGTGGTGCCCTCCGGCGTCAGCATCGGCGAGGTCGTCAAGGCCTTGAATGCCCTGGGGGTTTCGCCCCGCGACCTGATTTCGATTTTCCAGGCGCTGAAGGCGGCTGGGGCGCTGCAGGCGGATCTGGAGATTATCTAATGCCCGAACCCGTCGACCGATCCCTCGCGCCGCTCACGGGTGCGCCGCTGAAAGCGCCGCGCGCCCCAGCGCTTCCGGCCGACGACAGCCGGTTCAAGGCCGTCTGCAACGACATGGAAGCCCTGTTCATCAATCACATGCTGAGCGAAATGCGCAAGACCGTGACCAAATCCGGCCTGACCGACGGCGGCCGTGCCGAGGAGGTCTACACCTCGCTCATGGACGCCGAACTGGCCAAGGATCTGGCAAACCGGGGGGCACTGGGTCTGTCTTCCATGCTGCGCGAGCAACTGGACCGCCGCGGCGCCCCGTTCCAGGGACCGGTTGCCCCAAAAAAGTGATCCACGGTGATACCGTATCCACGCCGGGTCGGATGGGCATGCCGGACCGGCACATCGGAAGCCCGGGAAGCCTAAAGTATTAGAGTAAGGTTGCCGATAGTCACCTTATGCGGACAAGCGTCCGGCGGGAAGGATGGCATGTACATACGTATGCGTGAAATGACGGAATTGCTGCGGGCGGTGGCCGGTCTCTACGAGGATCTGCTGGCCGTCATGGGTCGGGAGCGCCGGGCGCTGATCCGGTTTAAGCCGGCCGAGGCCGCGGCGGCGGCGGCCGAGAAGGAAGAGCTGCTGCGGCGCATGGAGGACCTGGAAAAACAGAGGCTTACACGGGTCGACGTTCTGGCCCGGACCCTGGGCGTCCCGGCGGCAGCGCTCACGCTGGAATTTCTTGCGCAGCGTTCGTCCGAGCCGTTATCCGGTGAACTCCGGCGCTGCCGCGAGGTCCTCGGCCGGCTCGTCGGCCGGCTGCGCGAGGAAAACCGGCGCAGCAACGCCCTCTGTTGCAACGCCGTCGAGCTCCTGCAGGGGGCCTACCGCCTGTTGCAGGGTTTCATGGTGAATGTCCCCGTTTACCATCGCGGGGGTGGCTTTCACGCGGCCCGGCTCAGCGGGAAGATGGTCCGCGACGAGGCATAAAGCGGCGCGACAGCGGTCGGGCAGCGATTCGAAAACGAGAGGAACCGGTAATGGGCAAAGGCCGACAACAGGTGACAGACAAACTCAGAAAGCTTTTGGAAGACCTGGACGCCATCAGCGTGAGCGACCGAGGGGCCTGGAAAAAACTGGCCGCCAAGGTGCAGCGCGCGGCGAAGGCCGCGGCAGCCGAGCCGCCTGGGGCCAAAGCACTGCTTGAGCAGGCCGTGCAAGGGTTGATGCATCTCGCTGGAAATTCGGTACCCGACATGCTGGGTGCCGTGGACGCCTTGGCCGGGGCGTTGCAGGCCTCGGAGCGGGCCTACGGCGGCCACCCCGGGAGCGATGAGTTGGCGGCGGCTGGCGACCGGCTGGCGGCTGTCTTTGAACCGGACCGCGCTGGGGATACACCCGCCGGCTCCGCGGAAGTACTGACGCTCGATGACGCGGCAGCACTCCTCATGCGGCTTACGGCATCGGATACCGACGGGTGGATGCGGCTGGAGAAGGAGTTGCGGCGTCTTGGCCTGGACGAGGAACTGCCAAAGGGCTGCCGGCGGCATTTGCAGGATGCCGTCGAACGCGCAGCGGAACTTGGCGGCGGCAGGGTGTCCGACCCGGAGGCGGCGATCGGTGCGCTCGGTGTTCTCCTGGATCAGGCCATCACGGCGCAGGAACGTCCGGAACCGGTGCCGGAACGGGCGGCCGAAAAATCTCCCGACCCCTCCGTGTCCAGCGTGCCGGCCGATGAGGCCGTCGCCGATTACATGCCCCAGAACTTCGACCTGGACCTCATGGCCGAATTCATCAACGAGAGCACCGATCTCATCCAGAATGCGGAAGAGGCGTTGCTGTCCCTCGAGCACGACCCCGGGGATGCGGAAGCCGTGGGCAAGGTCTTCCGTGCCTTTCACACCGTCAAGGGCACCTCGGGCTTTCTCGAGCTCCGCCTGATTGCGGAGTTCGGACATCATGCCGAGACTCTGCTCAGCCGCGTGCGCGATGGAGAGATCCGCTACAGCGGCGGTTACGCGGACCTGTCGCTGCAGGGGCTGGACATGATCAAGACCTTGGTGGAGGCCGTGAAGCGTGCGCTGGGCGGAGAGCCCTTGGCCAAGCCCAGGGGGTACGACGAACTCCTGGCGGTGCTGAAAAACCCGGAAGCGGCCGGCATCTCAGAGGAACAGGAGACCATTGGCTCACCGCGCATCGGCGACATCCTCGTCGCCCAGGGCAAGGTCGATCGGAGCCAGATTGAGCAAGCCCTGATCGAGCACCCCACGGAGAAGTTGGGTGTCGCCCTGGTCAAGTCTCAGGCGGCTAGTATTGCCGACGTGGGGCAGGCGCTGCGCAGCCAGAAGCAGATGCGTGACGGCGGCCAGGCTGTCGAAGCCTCGGTGCGGGTGAGCACGCAGCGGTTGGACCGGCTGATCGACATGGTCGGCGAGCTCGTCATCGCCCACTCGATGGTCGCCCAGGATGCCCGGGTGGTAGACGGCCAGAATCACGACCTGGCCAAAAAAATCGTCCACACCACCAAGATCGTTCGGGGGCTCCAGGAGATCAGCATGTCCATGCGGATGGTGGAGCTGAAAGCCACCTTCAGCAAGATGGCCCGGCTGGTGCGGGATGTGGCCCGCAAGCTGAACAAAAACGTGGATTTTATCACCGAAGGCGAAGACACCGAGATAGACCGCAACCTGGTGGACATCATCAACGATCCGCTGCTGCACATGGTCCGCAACGCCGTGGACCACGGGATCGAAACGCCGGAGGAACGGCGGGCGGCCGGCAAACCCGAGCAGGGGACGGTGAAGATCGCGGCCTACCACTCGGCCGGCAGCGTGGTCGTGGAGATCAGCGACGACGGCAAGGGCCTGGACCGCGATGTGCTCATCGCCAAGGGCAAGGAACGGGGGCTCATCAGCAACGCTCCCGACTTCGACGAGCGCAGCCTGAGCGACCGGGAAGTGTTCAACTTGATTTTCGAGCCGGGCTTCTCCACCGCCAAGGTCGTCACCGACGTGTCGGGCCGCGGCGTGGGCATGGACGTGGTCAAGAAGAACATCGAACTGCTGCGCGGGCAGGTGGAAATCAAATCCGAACTGGGCCGGGGGAGTGTTTTCAGGATGAGCCTGCCGCTTACCCTGGCGATCATCGACGGCATGGTGATCCACGTCGGCCGCGAGACATACGTGATCCCGACGATTTCGATCATCCGCTCGGTGAAACCCGCGCCCGGTGACGTTTCCTCCGTGTTCCAGCAGGGCGAGATGCTCCTGCTGCAGGGCAACCTCATCCCGCTGTACCGCATGTCGCAGATCTACGGCATCCAGGACGCCGCGGACGATCTGGACCGGGCGGTCGTGGTGGTGGTGGAAGATGGGGAGCGCAAGGCCGGGCTCGTCATCGACGAGCTGGTCGGGCGTCAGCAGGTGGTCATCAAGAGCCTGGGAGAGTCCATGAGGGACATTCCCGGCATTTCCGGCGGTGCTATCCTGCCGGACGGCCGGGTGGGATTGATCCTGGACGTGGGCGGACTGCTGCGCTTCGCGACACCGGAACGTCGCGAAGGACTCCGGGACGAGGCCGGGGCCATGAAGACTCAGTCACTGGCCGCCTGAGGGCTTATGGAGGAACCGCGAACATCATGAACCTGGCCGTCGCAGACCTGAATCCGAAACAGTTTCAGAAGATCAGTGCCATGGTTTACCGGACCGCCGGCATTAACCTGAAGGAAGGCAAAGAGGCCCTGGTCCGGGCGCGCCTGATGAAACGGCTGCGCTTTCTGGGGATGAGCCGGGTGGAGGATTATATCGATTTTATCGACAGCGATCGGGGCAGCGGCGAGGTGGCTGCCCTGATCGATGTCATGACCACCAACAAGACGAGTTTCTTCCGGGAGGTGGACCACTTCCATTTTCTGCGCGAGCAGGTGCTGCCGGGGATGAATACGTCGCGGGTGCGCTTCTGGAGCGCGGCGTGCTCCTCGGGGGAGGAACCTTACAGCCTGGCGATCCTGCTGCGGGAGCACCTGCCGGCGATCGAGCGCAAGGACGTGCGTATTCTCGCCACCGACATTTCGCGGCGGATGCTCGACAAGGCCCTTCAAGCGGTTTACCCGCAGGACGCCGTGGACGAGGTGCCGACTCCGGCATACCGGAAATACTTCACCGTGCGGCGCAACGACCGCTCCGGCAGCTGCCAGATCGCCGCCGAGGCCTGCGCGCTTGTGCACTTCGCGCATTTAAATTTGATGGATCCCTGGCCGATGAAGGGGCTTTTCCAGGTGATCTTCTGCCGCAACGTGATGATCTACTTCGACCGGCCCACCCAGCAGGAGCTCATCAACCGGTTCTGGGACTTCCTGGAGCCCGGGGGACACCTGTTCGTGGGCCACTCGGAGGGTCTTTCGTCGGTCAAGCATCGTTTTCGCTACGTGCGGCCGGCGGTGTATCAGAAGTAACGGTGCTCGCGCGGATCGGGGAATTCATGAACCATATCGTTAACGTCGGGGATTTTAAAATCGGGTGCGATGGCGACATGCTGGTGACCCACGCCCTGGGAAGTTGTCTGGGGTTGACGGTCTTCGACCCGGTGGCCAAAGTGGGCGGTCTGCTGCACGCGATGCTGTCGCTTTCCAGCATCAATCCGCAGAAAGCCCAGGCCAATCCCGCCATGTTCGTGGATACGGGGGTCCCGATGCTGTTCCGATCGCTCTACGAGAAGGGGGCTCTCAAAGGGCGGCTGGTGGTGAAGGCGGCGGGTTGCGGCAACCCGATGGGCAAGAACGAGGTGTTCAAGATCGGCGAACGCAACTACACGGTGCTGAAAAAGCTTTTGTGGAAGAACAACATCCTGCTGGAGTCCGAGGACGTCGGCGGCACGAACAGCCGCACGATCCACTTCGACGTCTCCAACGGCCAGGTCACGCTCAGCAGCGCAGGCATTAAGAGGCTGTTATGACGACCAAGGAACACCCCATCGTTGCGCAGGTCGAGAAATTCCCCGGCATGCCGGGGGCGGCGGTCAAACTGCTGACGCTGGTGGACGATCCCGATGTCAGCATAGCGCAGATCGAATCCATCCTGCGCCAGGACCCCGGGCTCACCGCGAACCTTCTCAGGTTGGCGAACTCAGCCTATTTCGGGATTCCGTCCAAGGTTGGTTCCGTGCGGCAGGCGGTGATCCTGCTCGGGTTGAAGCGGATGGTCCAGATGGTCATCGCCACCTGCACCAGCGCCATCATGGACCGTACGGTGCCTGGCTACGATCTGCCCGCCGGCGAGCTCTGGCGGCACTCCCTGGCCGTGTCCGTGGCGGCCGAGGGCCTGGTGCGAGCGCTCAAGCTTGATGGGGGGGAGGAAGTCTTCACCGCGGCGCTGCTGCACGATGTCGGAAAGATCATCCTGGGGCAGTTCGTCCATAACGATTATGTCAAGATTGCGCTGGCCCTGGACCAGGGGCTGCCGTTCGAGACTGCCGAATCCATCGTTTTAGGCACCAACCACGCCGAAGTCGGCGCCCAGGTGCTTTCGAAATGGTCGCTTCCGGAGGGCATCGTGCACGCCGTACGCTGGCATCACGAACCCGAGCAAGCGCAGCGCATCGACCCGATAATGGACGTCGTTCACGTGGCGAACATGCTCTGTCTGATGATCGGGATCGGGGTGGGCCGCGAGGGCCTGAACTATCGGCCCTCGCCCGTGGTGACGAAGCGGCTGGGGATCACCACGTCGCACCTGGAAAAAGTCGCCAGCCAAACCCTGCAGTGGGCCAACGAGCTTTCCCAGGCGCTGGCGGCGTAGCGGTGAGCGGGAGGCGCGGCAGAACCGTCGCGGAGGGCAACAACTCAAGCGGGAAGAAGCAGGTGTTCCATGGCAGTCAACGTGCTGATAGTCGACGACAGCGCAGTGATGCGTGCGATGATCCAGAAGACCGTGCAGCTGAGCGGTCTTCAGCTGGGGGAGATCCACCAGGCCGCCAACGGTCGCGAGGGTCTCGAGGCCCTTGAACGGGAGTGGATCGACCTCGTTATCGCCGATATCAACATGCCGGTGATGACGGGCGAGGAAATGATCGAACACATGCAGGCCAGCCCCAACCTGAAAACGATCCCCACGATCGTCATCTCCACCGAGGGCAGCCAGACCCGCATCGATCGGCTACAGCGCAAGGGCGTCCATTTCATTCACAAGCCCTTCTCTCCGGAAATCATCCGGGACAAGGTCAAGAACGTGCTGGGAAAGGGGGTGTTTCATGAACGCAGCGGTTAGCGGCGTCCTCACCGACGTGGTGGTCGAAACGCTGGAGAAGCTGGCATTTCTGTTCGCTGCTCCGCTGGAGGGACCGGTCCCTGACGACATGAGCGAACTTGTGATCGTGCGGGTGCGGTTCAGCGGCCCGCTCTGCGGCGCAATGCAACTCAGCCTGTCCCGGTCCGTTCTGGCGGAGCTTGCCGGCAACATGCTGGGGGCCGATGACGGTTCTGCGTTGTCCGCCGACGAGCAGAATGATGCCCTGCGAGAACTGATCAACGTCATCTGCGGCAACCTGCTGCCGATGATCGGCGGCGACACCGCCGAGTTCAACATTCAAACCCCGTTCATCCCGGCCGCCGGCGCTTCAGCGGCCGGCGAGTTCGCGCCGGTAACCGCTGTCAGTCATTTGTCGGCCGAGAGCGGCATCTGCCTTGTGGCGTTGCAGATAGACGGCCCCGTTCCGGAGCAGGGCCTCGTCGTGAACGGCCGGCGGATGGATGGCGCTGCAGGGAGGGTGGGGTCATGATCCGGGTCTTGGTCGTCGACGATTCGGCCGTGGTGCGCAAAGTGATAACGGAAGAGCTTGCGCGCTACAGCGACATCCAGATCGTCGGGACGGCGGTCGACCCCTACATCGCGCGGGACAAGATCGTGGAACTGCGCCCCGATGTGGTCACCCTCGACCTCGAAATGCCTCGCATGGACGGGCTGAGTTTCCTCGCCAAGCTCATGAAACACCTGCCGACGCCGGTGGTCGTGCTGAGCTCGCTGACCCCCCGCAACAGCGAGCTGGCGCTGAAGGCGCTGGACCTCGGGGCCGTGGAGGTGCTGTGCAAGCCGGGTGCGGCCTATTCCATCAAGGACATGGCGCAACCGCTTGCGCACGCCATCCGCTCGGCAGCGGCGGCCAAGATTCCCACGGTATGGGTACAGGCGGCCGGGCCGGCCGGTCGCCCGGTGGCCGAAAACCTGCTGGTGCAGACTACCCACAAGGTGATCGCCATCGGCGCCTCCACCGGCGGGACCAAGGCCATCGAGACCGTGCTGACCGGGATGCCGGCGACCGCGCCGGGCATCGTCATCGTCCAGCACATGCCGGAAAATTTCACGACCTCTTTTGCCAAGCGGCTGAACGAGGTCTGCGCGCTGGAGGTGCGGGAGGCGCGCGACAACGACCACGTGGTCCCCGGGGTGGCTCTCCTCGCCCCCGGCAACCATCACATGGTCCTCGCCCGCAGCGGCGGGACCTACCTGGTGCGGATCAAGGACGGACCGCGGGTGCACTATCAGCGCCCGAGCGTGGATGTCCTGTTTCACTCGGTCGCCCAGACCGCGGGCCGCAACGCCGTCGGCGCGATCCTGACCGGCATGGGGGCTGACGGCGCCAAGGGCCTGTTCGACATGCGCGGCAACGGCGCATACACCCTGGCGCAGGACGAGGCCAGCTGCGTCGTCTTCGGTATGCCCAAGGAGGCGATCAAAATGGGGGCGGCCGACGAGGTGGTCCATTTGGGATACATGAGCCAGGCCATAATTCAGGCGCTGCTGGGTCCGTCCAAGACCCAACGGGCGACCGCCACAGGAGGTGGATCATGACACAACTGTTCGGATTGCTCTCCATCGGAGCCGGGGCGCTGCTGGCCCAGCAGCGCGCCATCTCCGTAACGGGCAACAACATCGCCAACGTGAACACCCCCGGGTATTCGCGCCAGCGCTTGAACATGGAAACCAACCTGCCGGTGGATTCGCCGGTCGGGCCTGCCGGTTTCGGCGTTCAAACTACGACGGTCGAACGGGTGTATGACCGCTTCCTGGGTGTGCAGATGAACAACGAAAACGCCAACCTCGGGCGCTGGGAGGCCCAGAAGGGGATGCTCGAGAAGGTCGAGGTGGTCTTCGACGAGAGCGACGGTTACGGTCTGAACCAGGCCCTGAGCGATTTCTGGAGCTCTTGGCAGGATCTCAGCATGAATCCTTCCGGGACGACCGAGCGCTCCGTTGTGGCGGCGAACAGCCAGGCCCTGGCGGACACCATCCGCCAGAAATACGCCGATCTCGGGCAGACCCAGGACGAGATCGACGCCGCGGTCAAGTCCGGGGTCGAGGACATCAACCGCTTGACTGCCGAAATCGCCGACCTCAATCAGAAAATCGCCGATACCGAAGCCGGCGGCACCGTCAATGCCAACGATTACCGCGACCGCCGCGACCTCGCCTTGAAGGAGCTGTCCGAGATCATCGGCATCAACAGTTTCGAGGATGCCGACGGCCGGGTGGTGGTGTCCGTGGGCAGCGGCCGGGTGCTGGTGGAAAGCGGCAACAACTATGCCCTCGCCACCGCCACCAACGCCGAGGGACACGAAAATATCGTTTGGCCGGACATTACCGGCGCACCGCTGAACATCTCGAGCGAGATCGCCTCGGGCAAGATGGCCGGCTGGCTGCAGACCCGGGACACGAAAATCGAAGGCTACAAGAGCAGCCTGGATGACCTTGCGCAGACGCTTGCCACCGAGGTGAACACACTGCACGCCGCCGGATACGGCCTGAACGGATCCCATGGCGACAATTTGTTCAGCGGGTCGGGGGCGGCGGACATGGCGGTCAACCCGACTGTTCTCAACGACCTCAACCGGATCGCGGCGGCTTCGGCGGCAAGCACGGTGCCGGGGGATGCAAGCAACGCGGCCGCCGTTGCCGACCTGCGCACGAGCCTGACGATGAGCGGCGGCACCGCCACCTTCGACGACGCCACCAATGCGCTGGTCAGCCTGGTCGGGCACGACGTGCAGGAGGCCGAAACTTACCAGAGCCACCAGGCCGATATGATGACCTATCTCGACAACTACCGGGAATCCGTCTCGGGGGTCAACCTGGATGAAGAGATGGTGAATCTCGTGAAGTATCAGGCCGCCTATAATGCGGCGGCGAAAATGATCAGCATGGGCGACGACATGCTGAACTCGCTGATGAATATGATCAGGTAAAAGGAGCTCGGAACTGGAAGGCGGAGTTCGAAGCTCGGAGTATAGGAGGTCCCCATGCGAGTCACACAGAACATGATGTCGAACATATTCATAAACAACATCCAGAAGCAGACCGCGGCCATGCTGCAGCGCCAGGAGCAGTTGGCGAGCCAGAAGCGCATCAACCGGCCGTCGGACGACCCTGGCGGCATGGCGCGCGTGCTGGACGGACGTTCGAGCCTGGCCGCTATCGATCAGTACGTGGAAAACATCAAGCAGGGCAAGACCCGGCTGGAGATCAACGAGAAAACTCTCGAACAAGTGGACGACCTCGTCCAGCAGGCGCGGGAACTGGCGGAGGCCAACAGCGGCGCGGAAGTCACGGCGGGCGAGCGGGCCCTCGCGGCCGAGAACGTCAAAGAGATCTACGACCAGGTGATCCAGCTCGCCAACTCCAGGTTCGGCCGGCGCTACATGTTCGCGGGCTACCAGACGGACGCGGCACCCTTCACCCGGGACGCGAATTACAACGCCACCTACCACGGCGACAACGGGAGCTTTCAGATCCCCGTCGTCGACAACGTCAAGGTCAGCGTGGATGCCGACGGGGGAAATTATTTTCAGGATGCGGCCGACGGCGGCGTCAACATCTTCGATCAACTGCGGAATCTCATCAACGGCCTCGAAAACGCGGATCTCACCGCCGGCACAACCCAGATCCAGGCAACCGTCGACCCGCTTGATGACGCGCATGTCCAGATCACGAACAAGCGCTCCGAGGCAGCACCCAAGCTCTACCGGCTCGAGGCCAGCGAAGAGTACTGGACCCATTTCAAAGCCAAGGTCCAGGATGCCATCGGGCGCGACGAAGACGCCGATATCACCCGGGTAGCCGTCGAGCTGAACAACCTCCAGACCGCCTATGAAACGTCCATGGCCGCGGCGGCCAAGATCATCCAGCGCGGGCTGGTGGACTTTCTCGGGTAGAACCGTCGGCCCGGTTGCGCGATGACCCGTCAATCCGTCGCCGCCGGCTGCGAGGGTGAACGGGCGGCACCCGTTCACCGGCCAAACGCCTGGCAGGGATTTCGGACATGCAGACGATGATGCTGAAGACAGCGTGGGTCTTGATCGGGATCGTGGCGATGTCTTCCATGGCCTTCGGCTTGGATGCCAAGGATGCGGTGCGGCTCAAGAAAGCCGGGGTCAGCGACCAAACCCTCGAGGTCATGGCCAAGGAGAAGACGATTGAGACCGCCGCGTTCACCGTGGACGAGATCCTGGCCATGAAGGCGGCCGGGATCGGCGAGGGCACCCTGCAGACCATCCTCGCCGAGGGATCCTTCCTGAAGGACCGCGAGCCGATCGTTTACGGCAAAGACCTGCGCTCCATCCGCTTCACGACGGCCGCGGACATCATCGAACTCAAGAAGGCCGGGGTGAGCGACGACGTGCTGCAGGCCATCGTCGCGGCCAGCCGCCGGGATTCGGACGTCGACCGGGACGCGGCACTCAACCTGTTGCGGGACATGGGAATCTGGGTGGACGTGCGTCGGTGAGGCCGGCCAATGGAGGCGTGATGCCCGTGATTTTGGACACGTTGACGGGAACCGAGCAGCCGCCGGAGCCTAAAGCCGAGAGGCCGGAGGCGCAGCGGGCCCTGCAGGAGACCGAGCAGTTGCTGGACACGCTGCCGACCATCCTGATCGGGCTGTCCCAGGACCTGCGGGTCACGCGCTGGAACCAGATGGCCGGCAGTGTGCTCGGCGCCACCGCCGCGCAGACTCGCGGCAAACTCCTGGAGGACACCGGCATTCACTGGGATTGGGACCGGATACGCCGGGGCATCAGCGCGTGTCGCGAGGAAGGTGTTTCGATCCGGGTCGACGACGTGTCCTTCGTGCGCACAAACGGCAAGGACGGGGTGCTGGGGCTGACGATTCATCCGCTGACCCGGGACGGTGATGTGTTTTTGGGGATCACCATCATCGGCGCCGACACCACGGAGCGCAAGAACCTGGAACAACAACTCACCCAGGCGCAGAAGCTGCGGACCATCGGACAGCTGGCCTCGGGTATCGCCCACGAGATCAACACGCCGACCCAGTACGTGGGCGACAACACACGCTTTCTTCAAGACGCCTTTGCCGACCTGATGGATGTGGTAACACAGCAGGCCGGCCTTCTGCGGGACGCCCGGTCCGGACCCGTCCGCCCGGAGGTGATCCGCGCCGTGGACGAGTCCATCCGGCGGGCGGACCTCGACTACCTCACCCACGAGATCCCCCTCGCGATCCGCCACACCCTGGAGGGGATCGATCGCATTGCCAAGATCGTGCGGGCCATGAAGGAGTTCGCCCATCCCGGCCGGGAGGACAAGGTGCCGGCGGACCTCAACAAGATCATCGAGACCACCCTGACGGTGGCGCGCAACGAGTGGAGGTATGTGGCGGATCTGGTGACCGACTTCGACCGCTCGCTCCCGGAGGTGTCTTGCCATCCGGGGGAGATCAACCAGGTGATCCTGAACCTGGTGGTCAACGCGGCCCATGCCATCGAGGACCAGGTGAAACAGGGGCGGATGTCCAAAGGGGTCATTACCGTCGCCACGCGTCGCAAGGACGACTGGGCCGAGATTCAGATCCGTGACACCGGCGGCGGCATTCCGGAGGCGATCCGGCCCCGCATTTTCGATCCCTTTTTCACGACCAAGGAGCCCGGCCGAGGCACCGGTCAGGGCCTGGCCATCTGCCACCCGGTGATCGTGGACAAACACGGCGGCCGAATCTTTTTCGAATCGGAGGTGGGGCTGGGGACTACTTTCACCATCAACCTGCCCCTCGATAAACAGGCGGTGTGACATGACCCATCCCAATGCGTGTGCCGTTCTCTTCGTGGACGACGAGCCTCTGGTATTGCAGGGCCTGAAGCGGATGCTGCGTGGCGAGCGGGAGGCCTGGGCGATGCAATTCGCGGCGAGCGGCCGGGAGGCCCTCAGTCTGCTGGAGCGCGAAGCCTTCGACGCGGTGGTGACCGACCTGCGCATGCCGGGGATGGACGGGGAGCAGTTGCTCAACACCGTGAAGGATCGTCATCCGCACATGGTGCGGATCGTGCTGTCCGGGGAGATGAACCAGGCATCGGGCTTCAAGACGGTGCGTTGCGCCCATCGGTACCTGGCCAAACCGTGCGATGCCGAGGCCCTCAAGTCCGCCTTGTCACAGGCATTCGCCCTACGCCGCTGGGTGGACGACCGCCGCCTGAAGGAGTTGCTGGCGCGGCTGGATTCCCTGCCAAGCCTGCCGGAGATCTATGCGGAACTGCTCGCGGAGATCCAAGCGCCGAATTCCTCGTTCAGGAGGGTGGGGGATCTCATAGCGCGCGATGTCGGCATGACCGCCAAGGTTCTGCAGATCGTCAATTCCGCCTTTTTCGGACTGACCCGCCGCATCCTGAACCCCCAGGACGCGGTGGCCATGCTGGGATACGACACACTGAAAGCCCTGGTGTTGTCCAACAAGATTTTTTCCCAATTCGATGCGAAGCGGGTGCGGTGCATGGATGTGAATGCGCTCTGGCAGCACAGTATGAACACAGGCCTGTTCGCGCGGACCATCGCGGTCGGCGAAAAGCTCCCGCGCACGGCACAGGACGAAGCCTTCACGGCCGGAGTTCTTCACGACGTCGGAAAACTGATCCTGGCCCACAATTTCCCGGAACTCTATGCCGATGTCGTCATGCGATCCCGGGCGCACCGGCGGCCTGCGGCAGAACTCGAGCAGGAAATCTTCGGGGGCTCGCATGCCGAGCTTGGCGCCTACCTGCTGGGTCTGTGGGGGATTGGCGAGGAAGTGGTGGATGCCATTGCCTACCACCAATGCCCGTCACGGGCGTCAACCCTTACCCGGGTGCTGGCGGTCGTCTACGCGGCCAATGGCTTGGAGCATATGCTCTCCGGAACGCCCGGGGACGAAGCAGCTGCCGCCGTCGACCCGGAGGTCCTCAAACAGCTGAACGTGGCGGAACGGTTTGGCGCATGGGAGGGGACTTGTCGCGGGATCTGTTCGAGGGAGACCGAACGTGTCTAACCGAGTGCTTTTTGTGGATGACGACCCTAAGATACTGGCGGCTTTCCAGCGACAGTTGCGAAAAAAGGTGACCATCGAGACCGTTGAAAGCGGCGCCGAAGGGCTTGACGTGCTCCGGCGCGACGGCCCCTTCTCCGTGGTCGTCACGGATTACTGCATGCCCAGCATGAATGGGATCGAATTTCTCGGCCGGGCCCGGGAGATCGCGCCGGAAACGGTGCGCATGCTGCTCACGGGCAGCGCGGATCTCGGTACGGCCATTCAGGCCGTGAACCAGGGCAACATTTTCCGGTTTCTCACCAAGCCCTGCTCGCCGGACAATCTCCTGGAGGCCGTCCAGACCGGCATTAATGAATACCGGCGCAGCCACAAAGAACGCAAGTTCAACAAGCGCAGCCGCCGCTGGCTGACGCAGGCCATGGAGGTCCAGCAGAACCTGCTGCCGAACGGCGGCTCCGTCTGGGACGGGCTGGACGTTGGCGGCCGGAGCCTGTTCTGCGACCAGACGGGCGGCGATTATTACGACTATTTCGAGAAGTCGGACAGCGCGAGCCGCGCGATCAGTATCGTCGTGGGGGATGTCTCGGATCACGGCCTTCCGTCGGCGCTGCTGATGACCACGGCCCGGGCGTTTTTGAGGGAATGCGCCTCGCAGCGCGGCAGCGTGTCAGCCATTGTCGGCCAGGTCAACCGCCACTTGACGCACGACGTGCAGACCTCGGGCCGATTCATGACGCTCTTTTATGCGGAAATCGACTGCAAGGCCAAGAGCATCCGCTGGGTCCGCGCCGGCCACGAACCGGCCCTCGTGTATGAGCCGCGCTCCGGCGAATTCGATGAGCTGGCCGGGCAGGGCGGCCTGCCTCTCGGTGTGTTCGGGGATGCGCACTACGAGGAATATCACCGGGAGCTCGCGTCCGGCCAGGTGCTCGTCATCGGGACGGACGGTATCTGGGAGGCCCACAACCGCGAGGGGCGGATGTTCGGCAAAATGCTCCTGCAGCAGGTGATCCGCGACAATTTCATGCGCCCCGCGGCTGAAATCGTAGATAAGGTGCTGGAGGCGCTGAAACAGTTCCTGTTCCCGCTGGACATTCAGGACGACGCCACGCTGGTGGTGGTCAAGGTGGAGTGCTGAATGCACGCCGGCCGGGTCGATTGCCACCGGTGCGCCCACTATCACGTCACCTGGGACGAACGCTTCCCTCACGGTTGCCGGCGAATGGGCTTCAAGAGCCGCCTTTACCCGAACGAGGAAGTCCGCCGGGCGATGGCCGGCCGGGAATGCCGGCTGTTCGAAGAAAGCGCTAAACGTCCCGACCCTCTCCCGCCCCACCGCGCCCGCTGACTCAAATGGGACGCGCGTCTTCCTGGCGTTCGGATTCAGGTTGCGCTGCCGCACCGGAAAACCCGGAGCCTGCACCAAGCCGGGGGTCAAGCGCCCGATCGTCATCCCCTAAAAAGAAAAACCCTGATCGGACAGACCGCCGTACACAGCGGCAGCCGCCCCGGGCGGGGTCTCCACGCCGCCACCACCACCCCGCCCGGGGCATTTCATTAACACTCCTTAAAAATCCCTCTTGAGTATCCGATGTTGCGGATATCTATGGAAAAGTTCAAAGAAAGCCTATCTTGTGATATCATCCGACATAT
>JACRCN010000048.1 GCA_016219005.1 Deltaproteobacteria bacterium | reverse complement strand
TTACCCGAGTACCACTTCGCCATGGCGATTATCGCATGGTCGATCCGGCCATGGTCCATGCCCCAGCACGCTTCGTAGTAAAGATTGCGGGCGGCACGAATGCGGGTTGCCATTTCGGCAATTTTGAATTGAGTCACCTGAAATGCAGCCAGGGGCTGTCCAAACTGGACACGGCCCTTGACGTGACGGATGGCTTCTTCAAGTGCTGCACGCGCAAGCCCCACGCCTTGGGCGCAGACATGCAGCCGGGTCCGGTTGAAAAACTCCATCAACTGGGAAAAGCCCTGCCCCGCGACACCCACCAGATTTTCAGCAGGAACCCGTAGGTCCCTGAAAACCAGCTCCGCCGTATCCGATGCGCGAATGCCCAGTTTGCCGTGGATTTTGATGGCCTTGTAGCCCAGGGTGTCCGTCGGCACGAGAATGAAGCTGTGGCGTTTATGCCGGGAGGCATTTTCCGGATCGGTCAGGCAAAAGACGTTCATGTACCGGGCAATGGTCCCGTTCGTGGCAAACATCTTGGACCCGTTGACAACCCATTCCGCGCCGTCTTTCACTGCGGTCGTGGATGCCATGGTCACGTCGCTGCCGGCATCCGGCTCCGTGATGGCCGTTCCGATGATGGCCTCGCCCGCTGCCAGCTGAGGCAGGACGGTTTCCTTCTGGTGTTCGCTGCCGAACATTTGAAGCAGCTCGGCCCCGAAGGTGGTCGACAAAATGGCCGACCCGATGCCCGGCTCCACGGCCCAGAACTCCTCGTTGATCAAACAGTGCTCGAAAAAACCGTATCCCAGGCCGCCATATTTTTTGTCGATGAAAACACCCACAAACCCAAGGTCACAGGCCTTTTTCCAAAGTCCCAGATCGAATTTCTCTTCCCGATCGAATTCCCGGGCGCGATCCGGAAATTCGCTGGCGGCGAATTTGCGGGCGGCCTTTGCGATATCCTGCTGTTCTTTGCCTAGCGAAAAATCCATGTGATCTGCTCCAATTGATCGATGGCGAGTATAATACCAATACCCTGTCGAAACGCCGATTCCAATTATCGACCTTGCTCTCTCAGTGTGCGCTTTAATATTTTCCCAGTCGCACTCTTCGGCAGTTCCGGAAGGAAATCGACGTGCGCCGGTGCTTTGTATACGGCAAGGTGATTGCGGCAATAATCGATGATCTCTGCGCTTGTCGCGGTCTCGCCTTCTTTCAGGACAATCGCCGCAACGACCGTTTCACCTTTATCCGGATGGGGTCTGCCGAAAACGGCGACCTCTTTTATGGCAGGATGCTTGTATAAAAATTCCTCGACTTCGGCTGGCCATACTTTAAATCCCGATACGTTGATCATGTCCTTGACCCGATCGACAATAAAGACATAGCCCTCATCGTCCAACATCCCAATGTCGCCGGAGTGCAGCCACCCGTTTCGCAAAGCATGCTGGGTTTCGGAAGGTTTTTTCCAATATCCTGTCATGACGCCCGGACCTCGGATACAGATTTCTCCCCATTTGCCGGCCGGCATTTCTCTATCATCTTCATCCAGAATTTTCAGCTCGAAATTCTCTACTGGAGTTCCAACGCTTCCGAATTTATGACGAAAATCGTGATTATAGCAGGCAAAAGGCGAACACTCGGTCAACCCGTAACCTTCGTAGACAGGGCGGCCAAAGCGTTCAGTCCAGTGTGCGGAAATTTCACGCGGCATCGTTGCCGCTGCTGAAAATTCATAGCGGATGGATTAAAACCCGCCGTTGGGCAATGGCATGTTCAAGAGGGCAATATAGATCGTCGGTACGGCGAAGAACATGCTGACCCGGTCTCGGTGGATCGAATCAATCACCCGGTCCGGCACAAACCGGCGATGCAGGACAAGGGTCCCACACGCCATGAAAGTTGCATTCATGATGAAGTTCTGTCCGAAGACGTGAAAAATCGGCAAGAAAAGAATCATTCGATCTGTGTGGGTGAAACCGGCATGATGCACTGTCGACCATGCGTTCGAGACGACATTGCCGTGGGAGAGGGTTGCACCTTTCGGGAATCCAGTGGTACCTGAAGTGTAGAGTAATACTGCTGGATCAGTTGATGCCATGTCCAAAGACGCGCCTTGACTCGAGCCCTTTTTCAACCAGTCGTCCAGGACCGGATTGTTCTGAGGATCTCCTTCGCATACCAGCACCTGCTTCAATCCGGGGCATTCATCCAATGGGATGTTGGGCAGCAAATCCCCGGTCGTAAATATTAAAACGCAGCCGGAATCATTGATGATATATTTCAGCTCTTCGGATTTATACATTGAGTTTATGGATACGGCGATCGCACCGATTCGTACGGCTGCCAGGTAACAAATCACGAATTCGGGAATATTGGGTAAGTAGAGCGCCACACACGCCCCTCGTTCAACCTTGTTGGCTTTAAGCCCGTTTGCCAGGCGATTCACACGCGTATTCAAGTCGCCGTAGGAGATTCGGGTGCCTTCAAAAACAATGGCGGATTTTTCCGGGAAAAATTTTGCAGCTCTTTCAACATTCTGAGAGATGTTCATCGTTCCACCTCCTATCTGGGCATGCGCGATTCAACGACAACCAAATTATAACTATGTATCATGTGATGCAGCGAATGCCTTCATTATTAACTCAGCACCCGTACTGGGACCATCAGGGGCGTTAAAATCCAGGGTACGTGCAGCTATATTGTATTTAAAATGTAAATACATAACGGCTTATCAGCTGTCAATGGAATTCGATTGAATGAGATTTTTGTACCCGTGGCCATGTCTGAAAAAGACGCTTGACTTTTCAGCTGCCACATCGTAGCTACAATGTATCTAAAATTATTCTGATATATATAAATTAAATTCATCTAATAGAGTGCTCGCCCATCAATGAAAGTAAAATCAGAAGATACGGATTACTTTCATTGGGAACTGCTCGTTCTTCATTGTGCATGAGAGAGAAATAGCATCGGTTAAGATTGTTTCGCTCCAGCGGGGATTCGCCCCGCTTCAGGAGAAGGTGCAATAAAGCCGAAGGAGGCAGCCATGAAACCTAAATTTTTTTTCCAGACCGTGATCGTGTTTGCGTTGGCGGCAAGTCTGCTTACCGCTCAGGCGGTCATGTCGGCGGAGCCAATCGTCATTGGCGTACCTACCTCCCTGGGGTTCCTGGAGGGCAAAGAATCTCTCAAGGCAGTGGAAATGGCCGTCCGTGAGATTAACGCCAAGGGCGGGGTAACGGTTGCTGGCGAAAAAAGGCAGCTTCTGGTGTTCTCCTCCGATATCCGGGATGCGGCACCGGGTGTGCCCGTTCCTGAAGCATTGCTTGGCATTGAAAAAATCATTCTCGAGAAAAAACCGGCCGCCATTGTGGTGGGACCTTTTCGTTCCGAGGCTCTGACCGCGGCCATGGATTTGCTTTCAAAATACAAAACCCCGATGATCGGGACCATCGCGATGTCGCCGGCCTCGGAGAAGAAGGTCAAGGAGGATCCCGAGAAATACAAATACGTCTTCCGTAACTGCCTGAACGCCGTTTACCTGGTGAAATACCTGGCCGGGGCCATGGCGGCCATCAACAAGGAATTCGGTTTCACCAAAGTGTATGTGATGCACCAGGATGTTGCGTGGGCAAGGGCCACCGCGGACCTGGTAAAAAGCAACTATTTTGATAAGGCCGGCTGGGAGGTTCTCGACCAGGAGGCCTACCCCACCGGCGCCTCGGATTTTTCCTCTGGTTTGATGAAAGCCCGCTCCAAAGGGGCCCAGGTGATCATGCCGATTTTTGACATGCCTCAAAGTGGAGTCCTGGTCAAACAGTGGAAATCCATGAACGTACCGGCCCTGATGGCGGGTTTCATTTCACCGCTGGCCGGCAGGGATGCCTGGAAAACCTTTGACGCCAAGATCGGTGGGGCCGTCAACTGTAACTTTGAAATGGGCAGCGCGATTGCGAGCGACAAGATGACGATGTCTGTTGAGTTCCTCAACAACTACAAGAAGGCCTACGACAAGGAAATCCAGGCCGGTCACGGGCCGGCGCCTTCCTACGAATCCGTATACATCCTGGCCGAGGCCATCGACCGTGCCGGCAGCATTGATCCGGATGCGCTCGTGGCTCAACTCAAGAAGACCGACCGCATCGGCGTCACGGGACGCGTCAAGTTTGACGAAGGGCAGCAGGCCGTATACGGCTTCGACCCCACGGAAACAGCAGTGGGAGCGGTTTTCCAGTGGACGGAAGATGGAAAACGCAAGATTGTCTTCCCGGACGCCCTGGCCGAAGCCAAGATCAAGCTTCCCAAGGGGCTGAAGCCGGCCAAATAAAGGTAAATCCGGGGCCCCATGAGCATATCATCGGGGCCCTGGCACTGGAATCGGCGAATGTCCCACCCTCCGAACGTTTCGATTCGCCTGCCGTCCGAAACCCGGAACAGATCCCTGATGACCACACGGGAGCCTTGATCGATGTTTCTGGGGACAATGATCTACGCGTTGATCAACAGCGCCATCCTGGCCTTGATGGCCATTGGGTTCAACCTGACGTTCGGCATCAGCGGGGTGGCCAACTTCGCCTACGGCGCCGTGTACATCTTTGCGGCCTACGCCAGTTGGCTTCTCCTCAACCTGACGGGGATTTCGTTTTGGCTGGCGGCCCCCCTTTCAATCCTTTTGAGCATGGCGTTCGGGGCGGGGATGTATCGGTTCGTCCTCCTGAGGGTGCGCGGACAGGCTCTGTCCGAGGTGATCGCGACCTTCGGAATCGGGCTTGCGATCCTGGAGCTGTTCAACTACCTGGGATTCGTGGGCTTTGAATACACCCTGCCGGTTCTCGTCGACCAGAGTTTCATGATCGCCGACACCATGGTCGACATGCAGCGCATTCTGATCGTGCTGACGGCCGGCCTGCTCGTCGCGGGGTTGTGGGCTTTTACGCACTACACCCGCCTCGGCCTGGCGTTTCGCGGGATTGCGCAGGACGAGCGGACGGCCCTCACCCTGGGAATGGATTCGGACCGGATCGCCATGCTCGCAGTCTCCTTCGGCTGCGGCCTGGCGGCTTTTGCCGCCAGCATCGTCATCCCCCTCGGCAGCATATCGCCGAGTGAAGGCTACGAGGTTCTGATCAAGGCCCTGGCCGTCTGCATCATCGGCGGGCTCGGCAGCACCGGCGGGGTCATCCTGGCCAGTTTCCTCATTGGGTTTGCCGAACGACTGACGGACGCCTACATCAGCTCGCACTGGACCATGATCGTGAGTCTCGCCGCCATTCTCATCGTGTTGGTGATAAAACCTTCCGGCTTTTTCGGTCGACAGAAGGAACTCGAAGAAAGAATATGAGCCGATTGAACCGGCGCAGAGAACGAATTGACCGGGGCATCAAGGCCCGCGCGGGTGACGTCTTCGCGCTGTGTTCCTGGCGCGAGATGCTCTATTTGCTGGCGCCCCGGCTGATACCCGTGGTGGGGTTTCTGGGCCTGCCCCTTGTTCTTGACGACTACTGGCAGAGAGTGCTCCTCTCGGTTGCCGTGTTCGCGCTGCTGGCCATCAGCTGGGACATTCTCGCCCAGTCCGGCATGGTCTCCCTGGGCCAGTCGCTGTTCTTCGGCCTGGGGGCCTACTGCTCGGGGATACTCAACCATTACTTCGGCTGGCACCCCCTGGCAGCGCTGCCCGTATCGGCACTGCTCGGAGGGCTGATGAGCACGCTGCTTCTGCTGCCGGTCCTGCGGCTGCGTGGGATCTACTTCTCCATGGTCACGCTGATCATTCCCTTGATGCTCGTGCGCATCGTCGAAGCGACCAAGATCTTCGGCGGAACGGAGGGCCTGAGCGGGATCGCGCCCCTGCCTTCCAAGTGGGTTGAGCTGTACCTGATCGTGATCGTGCTCCTGGCGGCGCTTTTCGGTTTCCGGCGCATGCTGGACTCCGACTACGGGCTGGTGCTGAAGGGCATCAAGGACAACGACCGCTCGGTGATCAACGCCGGTATCAACATTTACCGGTTCAAGACCCAGGCGCTCTTCATCGCCAGCAGCATCGGGGCATTGGCGGGCGCCTTCATGACCCATGTGTACATGTTTGTGGGCATGCCGGTCTTTGCGCTGGATTACTCCATACTGCCGATCGCAGCAGCGGTGGTGGGGGGACCGGGGACATTGGCCGGCGCGGCCCTGGGGGCGGTGATTCTGGTACCGCTGTCCGAGGTCCTGCGCGGTATCGGCGGCCTGCGCATCGTGTTTTACGGCCTCTTCCTGGCCGTGTTCATCGTGGGACTCCCGGAGGGCATCTTCCACTACGTAGAGCGCAAATACCACCAGTTCGAACGCTGGGTGGAGGTAGAGTGATGGGGGCTGCCGCGCTTTTGGAGGTCCGTGAACTCTATAAGAATTTCGGGGGCATCCAGGCCATTTCGGGCCTTAGCTTTGAACTGGCCGAGGGCGAATTGCTGGGGCTTATCGGGCCGAACGGTTCCGGCAAGACCACCGCGGTAAACCTCATCACCGGATTCGTCAAGCCCACCGATGGCGACGTCATCTACCGGGGCCGTCGCATCACCGGAGTTGCGCCTTATGCCATCGTGGGTCTGGGTATCGCCCGCACCTTTCAGATGGTCAAACCCTTTTATCGGCTTCCGGCCTACAAGAACATGATCATCCCCCTGTACTCACCCAGGGTCAAAAAGATGGCGGGAGGCCGCTACGGTGACCGGGATGCCGTGGCCCTCGATCTGCTCGAAGAGGTGGGGTTTGAACGGGACGCTCAGGTAGCCTACAAAAACGCAAGCGCTCTGCCCCAGGGATATCTGAAACGCCTCGAGCTTGCCAAAGCGATCGCCCTGCAGCCGGACGTGATCATCCTCGATGAACTGTTCTCGGGCCTGAGTCTGGCCGAAGTGGCGAGCATGGTCCCGATCATTGAGAAGCTCGGCATGGAGGGCAAATCCATCATCATGATCGAGCACCGTCTGAAGGAACTGTTCCGGATCGCCAACCGGGTCGTCGTTCTCAACTACGGCCAGAAAATCGCAGACGGCAAGCCAGAGCAGGTCATGCAAAGCGATGCGGTCAAAAAGGCATATCTGGGCGTCGAAGCATGAGACGAGGACTCCGCGAATATGGACTCTAACCAGACCGCTGCCGCTGCCCCAAAGAGACAGGCCATTCTCGAGGTGCGGGACCTGATGGTGTTCTTCGAAAACGCCCTGGCCATCAACGGTCTCAGTCTTGAAGTGCATCCGGGGGAAATCGTGGGGGTCATCGGCTCGAACAGCGCCGGCAAGACCACCCTGATGAACGCGCTTTCGGGCCTGCTCATCGACATGCGCACCAAGGAGAAACGGCGCGGCGGCGAACGCATTACACTCTATGGCCAAGTTCTGTTCAATGGCGAAGACATCACCGCAACCACGCCCAGCGAACGGGTGAAAAAAGGGATCGTGCTCGCGCGTGAACGCCACCCGGTGTTTCCGGAAAGCAGTGTGCTCGAGAACCTGAGGATTGCAGGCTATCTGAGGACCCGCTCGGAGGTGAAGGAAACCATCGAATCCGTCTTTGAGCTGTTTCCGCACCTGCGAAGACTGAAGACCCGCAAAGCCGGTTTTATGAGCGGCGGCGAGCAGCAGATGCTTTCCATCGGCATGACGCTGGTCGTCAGGCCCAGGCTCCTTTTGCTGGATGAGCCGCTGTTGGGTCTGAGCCCGCTGATGCAGCAGGCGGTGGTGGACGCGGTGGTCAGCTTGAAGCAGCGTTACCGCCTCACGGTGGTAATGAGCGAACAGTTCGCGCGCCCGGTTCTGCCGGTGATCGATCGCGGGTATGTAGTCGAAAACGGCATGCTCGCTCTTGCCGGCACGGGCCCCGAACTGATGCAAAACCCGGAGATAAAGTCCGCCTACTTTGGGCTATAGCGCCTTGGGCAATGACACTTAAATAAAATCTCTGCGAAACGAGAAGCCAATCGCCATGACCGATTTCAGCACCCAGTCGATCTATTCCGTGTTCGCGGATACGGCAGAGCGGCGCGGGGACCACACGGCGGTAATCTATCTGGGCCGACGGTTTTCCTACCGTCGGGTGAGGGGTCTGGCGGAAGCCTTTGCCTCCTCCCTCGCAGGCCTCGGTGTGACCGCCGGCCAGAAAGTAATGCTCTATATCCCCAACGGCATCAACTGGGTGGTGGCCTGGCTCGGCATCCAGCGTATCGGGGCCGTGGCCGTTCCGATCACTCCCATCTACACCCCGCACGACATCATCTACATCGCCAACGACAGCGGATCCGAAACCATTGTCTGCGCCGACACCAATTTCGGATACGTGACCAGCGCTTTGCCCCAAACGGGCCTGAAGCGGGTCATTTACTCCAACATGGTCGACCTGCTGCCGGCATGGAAGCGGGCGTTCGGATACCTCTTCGATGTGGTTCCGAGAGGCAAAACGGCCGTCCACGGAAATACCCACGCATTTCGCAAACTGATATCGGGCTCCGGCTCATCCCATTTGGCGGCGGAAGCTCCGCGGGGCGGCGGGCAAATCGCCGAGATCCTTTATACGGGGGGAACGACCAAGTTTCCCAAGGGGGTGCCCATTTCGCATGCCCTTTTCCTGGTCTCCGCCGACGAGCAGATCCGCATGAGCCAGCCGCTGTTTGCGCCGGAGGACAACATCGTCATGGGCAATGCCCCTCTCTTCCATATCCTCGGCCAGACCTGCAGCCTGGCCGCGCTGCTCGTGGGCGGCTCCTTGATCGTTCAGCCCCGCATCAACCTGGATGCCGCCTTCGACGCCATTCGGATTTTCCGTGCTAGAACCATGATCGGCGTGCCGACGCTTTACCGCATGATGCTTGAACACTCGCGCCTGGACCAGTACGACCTGAGTTCCCTGGCGTATTGCTTCAGCGGCGGCGACGTGCTGCCGCCGGAGGTGAACCGCCGCTGGCTGGAAAAATTCGGACATCCCATCCGCCAGGGCTACGGCGCCACCGAAACCTGCGGGGGGGTAGCCATGTGCCCGGTGGATCGGGAAAACCCGCCGAGGAGCGTCGGCAAAGTGATGCCCAGCAAGAAGGCCAAGCTGGTTGACCCCATCGAGCTCAAGGAGGTGCCGATTGGAGAACCGGGTGAGCTTCTGGTGAGCTCATCCCATATGGTGACGGCCTATCTCAACAAGGCGGAGGAAACCCAAGCCGCCTTCGTTCACATCGACGGCGAGACCTGGTACCGCACGGCGGACATCATGTCGATGGATGCCGACGGAAATCTCTTCTTCGTGGACCGCACCGTGGACACCATCAAGCACAAGGGCTACCGCATCTCCGCTTCGGAGGTCGAATCCGTTCTCCAGGAGCATCCGGCGGTCATGGCCACCTGCGTGGTCGGTGTGCCTGACGTTAAAGTCGGTGAGCGAATCAAGGCTTACGTGGTGTTGAAAGCGGACATCAAGGGGATCTCGGGCTATGAACTCATCAAGTGGTGCCGCACCAGCCTGGCCCCTTACAAGATACCGCACCACATCGAGTTCCGGGACATGCTGCCCAAGTCCAAGGTGGGAAAACTCCTGCGGCGCGAGATCCGCGATGAAGACAAGCGTCGCAGAGAAGTATAAGCCGCCAGGCGCCTCGCCCTGCCGCGCTTCAGCTTCTTGACAGTCATGGCGGTCTTCCGCATCTGCCTCAGACGCCCCTGGTCTTGGCCAGAATGGCCCGGGCGGGAATGAGGCCGGTCGCCGCGGCCGAGACGATGTTGCCGGCTACCCCCGGGCCGTCTCCCGCCACGTACATCGCCTTGATGCGCGTTTCCAGGTCGTTGGTGGTTTCGATCTGGGTGGCGAAGAACTTGATTTCCGGGGCGTAGAGGAGGGTTTCATCGTTGGAAACGCCCGGAACGACACAGTTCAATTTATCGAGCCCCTCGATGATGTTGGTCAGGATCCGCTCCGGCAGGGCCATGGCGATGTCTCCGCAGACCACGTGGGTGAGCGTGGGGCGGATGTAGCCTTTGTTGATGCGGTTCCAAGTGCTGCGCCGCCCGCGCTTGAGGTCGCCGAAGCGTTGCAGGATGGGCTTGCCGCCGCCGATCAGGGTGGCCAGGCTGCCGATCGCCACCCCGTAGGACTGGTTGTCGGTCACGGGCTCGGTGAGCACCACCTTGGACAGGAACGCGAAGTTCGTGTTCTCCGATTTGCGGTCGTGAAAGGCGTGGCCGTTCACGCAGACGAAATCGCTGTAGTTCTCCTGGGAGACGAAGCCGCCCCGGTTCGTGCAGAACGTGCGGGTGTGATCGTCGTATTTGGAGGTCTGGACGAAGAAGGTGGGGTCGTAGATCACCTCGCAGAGATCCTGCATGATGTCGTTGTGGACCTCCACCCGCACCCCGACTTCGATGCCGCGCTGCTTGAGCCCGAGCCCGAATTCCAGAGCGATCTCTCCCATCCAGTCGGCGCCGACTCTGCCCGGCGCTAGGATGATGTGGTCCGCAGAGTAGGTCCTGCGGCGGGTCGCCACCCCGGCGGCGCGGCCGTCTTCGACCCGGATCTGTTTGACTTCTTCCGAGGTGTGAAGCGTCACGCCCTTGTTCCGGAGATGATCGGCCATGGCGGCGATGTGCTCCGGGAGCCGGTCGCTGCCGATGTGTTTCTGGCGGATGATGAGCAGGTCGATGCCGAAGCGTTTGGCTTTCTTGCGGACGTCGCGGGCGTGCTCCATGTCGGTGGGGTAGACCGGACCGTCCATCCCGAAGCGGTTGAAGATTTTCTCGGTCTCGGCGATCAGCGCCTCGGCCTGCGGCACCGGCATAAACTGGGACAGATCGGTCTTGCCCAGCTTGTAGATGTAATTCAGCTTCCCGTCGGAGAAAAGGCCCGCCCCGCCAATGCCGCTCAGGATGTCGCAGGGCTTGCATTTGAAGCATTCGCGGTAGTCGCTGATGCGGCAGTGGCGCTTGAAGGGGGTTTTGCCCTTCTCGATAACCAGGACCCGCAGATCGGAATTCTCGCAGATGTGGTAGGCGGCAAAAAGTCCGGCCGGCCCGGCGCCGACCACGATGACGTCGTAATCTCTCTTTGAGCGTGCGGTTGCCATCGATTCCACTTGGCAAAGGGTTCCCGGAACGATCCAGCGGACGAGTCGGCGGGGTTGGGCTCCCTGTCAGGTCTCTGCCTTGGTGACGGGTACGGACTTGAGCTTGGGGTCTTCCTTTTTATGGGGATGCGGGGGCCCTGAATCCTGCTTGAATGCAAACCGGAGACGCTGCAGCGCCGTGAAGTTGGCGAAAACGGCGACCATCCAGATGGCGATCGTCAGTGCCACCGGGTGAATCAGCGCGCCCGCTCCCAGGAAGACGATGCGTTCCGGCCGCTGCATGATGCCCACCTTTGCGGCGAAGCCGAGGCTTTCGGCCCGCGCCCGCGTGTAACTCACCATGAAGGAGCCGCAGAGTGCCAGGAATGTTCCAGCCGAGCTGAAATAATCCCGGGTCAGCAGAAAATAGCCGCCGATGCCGAAGAGCATGGCGAACTCGGCGTACCGATCCACCGAGGAATCCAGCAGTGCCCCGAAGCGGGAGGCCTTACCCGAATTGCGGGCCAGGCTGCCGTCGATGGAGTCGCACAGGCCGCCGAGCAGCACGAGAAACCCCCCGAGGCGCGGACTTTGCATGAAGAAGGCGACCGCCGCGAAAGAAGTGATGATGACGCCGGCGACAGTGAAGGTGTTCGGGTTCAACCCCCAGCGGGTGAACAAGCGGATCAGCGGTGCGATCAGCCGCATGTAGGCATTTTGAATGCGCTCGGGGATCAGCCGTCGGTTGGGTGGCGTCATCGGTAGGCCCTTGTACAGGCGTTCGGATTCCTGGGCGGGCCGGAATACCGGTTTCCCGGAACCGCAAAGCCTTTTGGATCTTTACTAACCTCTGAATATCTATACCGTATGGCGGGGCATGTCAATGCAGCCGCGGACTATGCGCCCGATATCCGGTTCGAACGCCTGGGGACTTCAGCGCCCCTGGTGGGGAGAATCCTTCCGGCCGTCGAGTGCCGCACGCAGACGATCGCGTTCGGCGCGGGTCTGGCGGAGTTTGGTCCGGATCGCCTCTTGTTTCCCCAGCGGTGCCAAGGCGAGTTCCGATTCCAGTCTTTCGACCTCCTGGTGGAGACGGTAGAGGTCCTTTGCGAGCAAACGGATAGACATGGCCGTTCCAATCTCCGGTTGCAAATCGTTCTGCCGACTGTGTATATTAAAAAAAGACAGGGTTCAAGGGTACGAAGGCGAAGCCCAGGGGTTCAACCAACATGGAATTCGATCTGGCCGCATATCTCAACCAACCGCTTTGCATCGGGGGGAAAACCATACCGAAGCGGCTGGTATTTGCGCCCATGACCTATCTCGGTCACACCGCCTTCCGCGAACTTCTGAGCGGCTTCGGCGGATTCGGGCTGCTTTTCTCCGAGATGTGCAGTGCCAAGACGATTCCCACCGAAAACCGCCATGTTTCCGCGTTTTTCAAGTGGCGGGACGAGGAGTTGCCCCTGCTGGTGTGCCAGATCCTCGGGTCGGAGCCGGGGCGCATGGCGGAGGCTGCCCGGCGGATTGAGGCCGAGGGCTTCTTCGGAGTGGACGTGAATTTCGGCTGCGCCAACAGCATCATCTGCCGCCGCAGCTGCGGCGCGGCCGTGCTGAAGGCGCCCGACGTGGCCGGAGCGATCGTGGAAAGGATCCGCAAGGCGGTCTCGGTGCCCGTGCTCGTCAAGTTCCGCACCGGCTGGCAGGACCGCCCCGAGGCCGCGGTCGCCCTGGCCCGGCGTTTCGAGGAGGCCGGGGCCGACGCGGTGACGTTTCATCCACGGGTCGCCCCGGACCGGCGGGCCCGGCCCCCGCGCTGGGAATATATCGGGCTGGTCAAGCAGGCCCTGAAGATCCCCGTTTTCGGCAACGGCGACGTATTCGACCCGGATGCCTGCCGGCGGATGATCCGGATGACGGGCTGCGACGGGGTTGCGCTGGGAAGGATCGCCGTCGCCCGGCCCTGGGTTTTCGCCGAATGGACCGGAGGGGCCACGCCGGGGCCGGAGATCTTCCATGCCACTGCGAAGATGCTTCTCGGTCTCATGGCCCGGCACTTCGACGAGAGGGCCGCAGCGCGCCGATATCGCAAATTCACCCTCTATTTTGCCGCCAATTTTTCTTTCGGGCACACCCTCTACAGCCGCGTCCAGAACGCCGGCAGCCTGGCGCAGATCGCGGCCGCAGTCGATGCTTTCTTTGCCTCCCCGCCGGATCTGGCGGCCGCTCCCAACATGAATTTTTTCCAGTAGCCGGTAAATCGCTGCCGAAAAACCGCCTGGAAGCCCGTTAACCCTTGGAGCCTAACCGCAGACCGCCATGGATGAAATAGACATCGCCCGATAGGGCTTCGTTCCGGTAAAGCTCGGTGATAAGGCTGGCCACTTCCTCCGGTTCCACCAGGCGGCCGATGGGCACATTTTCGATTATCGAATCCAGGGCCTTCTGGTTCATGCCCTTCACCATGGCCGTGCCGACATAGCCGGGGGCGACGGCCACGCACCGGATCATGCCGGAGATGTTCCTCCTGAAGAACTCGGCCGTGATCACCTTGGGCATCACCGACATGGCCGCCTTCGTCGATGAATAATTGATCTGGCCGGCTGTGCCCAGGGAGCCCGTGGATGAGATCAGACAGATCAATCCCTTGCAGCGGTTGTTGATCATCTGCTCTGCGCACTCGCGCACGGTCAGAAAAACACCGGTCAGGTTGATGTTGATGACGGCCTGGAACTGGTCGAGCGCCATTTTTTTGATGACTTTGCCGGTCTCGCGATCCGGTGATAGAAAAAGACCGTCCTTGATGATCCCCGCACAAGGGAGCACCAGGTTGATCGCGCCGAAACGGTCGATCGCCAGTTTGGCCAGGGCTGCGCAGTCGTCTTCGCGGGTCACGTTGCAGACGAGTACCGCGGCTTCTCCCCCCATCTGGATGATGTCGCTCTCAACGCGGCCAAGGCCATCGGGGGAGACATCCCCAAGCACCACCCTGCCGCCCTGTTTCACCCAATACTTCGCCACGGTTTCGCCGATGCCGCTGGCCCCGCCCGTGATCACCGCAACCGCGCCTCTGACGTCCAACATGATGATTTCCTTTCTGCGAGAAAAATGAGAGACACAATTTTGAAACCGCCTGTTTTACTCCGGCAAATTAAACCGGCCAAATTTTCAAGGTATCCGGAATAAGCCGGCCGGGCTGCCCGCCGCGGCACGCAGCCCGGTCGGCGTGAGTCGAACACGAGTTGGCACATCTAATCGCCAGGGAAATTTTTTGCGTCAGCCCTTTCTTCGAACCGTGCGGCGACAATCCTCCGCGCCATGGTCAGAGGGTCCACTTTCCGGGCCCACACGTCGTCCAATCCGCCGGCTGCTTCAACCTTGCACAGAAGGTCTTTCCCCACAACGCGTGCCAGCTCTTCCTCAATTTTTTTCAGCAGTTCCTCTTTGAGCCGTGATTTCCGCCGCTCTTCCAGCATCGAATTCTTCTGAAGGTGGTCGTGGTGGCTCCAGAGACTTTCGTACAGGTTCCGAACCCCATGGCCGAACGCGGCCGAGGTCGGGCATATCGGCGGTCGCCAGGACGGCCCGGCGTCGATCATGGCCTTGCGGTCGAGCATTCCTTGCAGGGCGAGCGACAGGCTGTCGGCTCCGGGGCGGTCGGACTTGTTGATGGCATACACATCCGCGATCTCCAGCAGGCCGGCTTTCATCACCTGGATGCTGTCGCCGGCGTCGGGGGTCAAGACGACCAGCACCGTGTCGGTCGCCTTGGCGACGTCCAACTCGGACTGCCCCACGCCAACCGTTTCGATGAGGATGATCCGTCGGCCGCTGGCCTCAAGCACCCGGGCGACGTCCTGTGTCGCCCGGGCGAGGCCGCCCATGGCCTTGCCCGCGCTCATGCTCCTGAAAAAACAGTCCTGATTACGCCGGTCGAATTTCATGCGGATGCGATCGCCGAGAAGCGCCCCTCCAGCGAAAGGGCTGGCGGGATCCACCGCGATGACTCCGACTGCATATTGTTGACTGCAGAACTTTTGCACCAGCCGGTCCAGCAGGGTGCTCTTGCCGGCCCCGGGTGGCCCCGTGATGCCGATGGTGTAGGCCTGGCCGGTGTGGGGGTAGATGCGCTCCAGGATGAAGGGTGTCGCCGGGTCCCCCCGCTCGATAAGGGAAATCAGACGAGCGGTTGCCAGCTTGTCCCCCTGAAGACATCTTTCAATCAGCGCTTGCAGGTCGTACACGGAGTCCTATCAGGCTTGACGCTGAGGCCTCGGGATCCCGACGCTCGCGTACATGTGGTTGACGATTTTTTCCATGGGGGTGTCCGGTAGAAAGACCTTTTGAATGCCGTGCTCTTTTTCCAGCGTGTCGGCATCGTCCGGCGCCATCACCCCGCCCATGTATACCTTGACGTTGTCGAGGCCCTTTTCCTTGAGCAGCCGCACCACCTTGGGGCCGAGGGTCATGTGATTCCCGCTGAGGGAGCTCAGGCCCACGATGTCCGCATCCTCCTCCAGTGCCGCCTCTACGATCTGCTCCGGGAACTGGTTGCCGAGGTAGACCACCTCCATGCCCGCATCTTTCAAAAATTGGGAGACGAGATAGACGCCCCGCCAATGGATGTCCAAGCCCAACTTGGCCATGACCACTCTCACTTTGCGTGCCATGTGATTTCCTCTTGAAGCAGGTTTTAGTAAAGCGGAAACGCCCACAGTCCGAATTCTTCCCTGAAGACATCCTCGATCTCGCCGAGGGTCGCCAGGTGTTTCACCGCCGCGATCGTGTAGGGATAGAGGTTTTCATCGCTGTGGCATTTGTCGCGGATGACGGCCAGACGCTCCTTGACTTTTTTCGAATCGCGCTCTCCGCGCAACCGCTCCAGCTTGGTTTTCTGGCGGGTGTACGTCTCGGGGTATTTGAACACGTTGATGCTGCAGCAGGTGTCCTTTTCGGCCGGCTGGTAGTTCACCCCGACCACCTTGGTCTCGCCGGTTTCGATGGACCGCTGGTGTTTGTAGTTGTAGGCGCTGATCTCGCGATGCAGCCAGCCGCTTTCGACCGCTTTGACCAGCCCGCCCATGTCTTCGATCTTCTGAATGGCAGCCAGGATTCGTTGGGCCATCTGATCGGTCAGATACTCGACATAGTAGGATCCGGCCAGCGGATCTACCGTATTGACGATTCCGGTTTCCGTTTGGATGATCTGCTGGGTCCGCAGGGAAATCAGGGCCGCCTCCTCGGTCGGCGCGGAATAGGCTTCATCGTAGGAGTCGATGTGCAGGGATTGGCAGCCGCCCAGGACGGCGGCGAGTCCCTGAAGCGCCGAGCGGGCGATATTGTTGTACGGTTCGGTCGCCGGCAAGGTCACTCCTGCGGTCTGCACGTGGAACCGCATGAGCAGCGATTTCTTATTCTTGGCGCCGAAGCGCTCTTTCATGATCTGGTGCCACACCTTGCGGCTGGCGCGGCACTTCGCGATTTCCTCGAAGAAGTCGTTGTGAAGGTCCCAGAAGAACGACATGCGCGGCGCAAAGTCGTCGATGTGCATGCCGCGCCGGATCAACTCCTCGGCCGTGGCGATGGCGTTGGAAATGGCAATGGCTACCTCCTGCACGGCGTCGGTTCCCGCCTCGCGCAGGTTGTACCCGTTGTAGCTGATGGGGTTCCATCGCGGGACGTTCTTGCAGATCCATTCCACGACGTCGCATTGAAGCCGGAACGAGGCCGCCGGCGGCAGGATCTCGGGGGCGCTGCCGACACAGGTTTCCATGATGAAGTCGTTCTGACACGTTCCGGCGACCCGGTTCCACGGGGTTCCGCGTTGTTCGGCCACGGCGAAGTACATGCCGGGGATGACAATGCTGGTGCTGGGCAGATGGGTGACGATCGAGGTGCTGACCTTTCCCAGGTCGATGTCCTTGAAATAGGCGTCGATGTCCCAGATCGAATCGACCGCCGCCCCGCAGGCGCCCACGTTGCCCTCGGCTTCGGGGTCGTCGGAGTTGTAGCCGCGGATGGTGGGCAGGTCAAAGAGAATGTTGACGCCGGTAGCCCCGTGATCCAACAGGTATTTGATCCGCAGGTTGCAGTCCTCGGGCGCCCCCAGCCCGGCCAACTGGCGCACCGTGAACAGGCGGCCGCGGTACATATTGGGGTAGACGCCGCGGACGAAGGGCGGTTGTCCGGGGAACCCCAGGTCCCGGGCGTGGTTCATGTGCTTGATGTCGGCCGGCGTGAAAAGAAGCTTCACGGGAATCCCGGAGTGGGTAAAGAAGCTTCCTTCCGCCGCCCGGTCGGTTTCGCTTAGGGCGGTGTCGAACCACGTGCTCCGGTCGGTCTCGATCCGGTTGATGCTGTCTTCATTGAAAAGAGGGTCTTTCTTGACGGACATAATTCCTCTCCTGTCGTCGGTTTCTGAAAGTCCGGGCTGATCATCTCTATTTTGCTTCGAGGGTGGGGCTTTCAGGTGCGAGCCGTCTCAATAACGCATATAGATCCCCTCGGGGTCGACCTTTTCCCTCAAAACGCCCAGTTCTTCAGGCAGGGGCGGGGCCATCGGCCGGGCGCGGGACACATCGATCTCGAATTCGGTCATGCCGCGAATGTCGCCGATCGAGACCCCCAGGTCATCGTAATAGGTATCCGCATACATTTCTTTGCTTTGCTCGTCGAATTTCATCACCCCGAGCGTCGACACGACGGCATATGGCCCCCCGTTGAGGCCCACATTGGCGCGCATTGTATCGGATTTCCAGTCGAGCGCGCGGCACTTCCATCCCGGGCTGCTGATGTAGTCGACGCGATCGACGAAGCGGCGCTTCTCGTGGTTCATGATGATGATGGTGCGTTTGGCCAGCGAGGCGATGTCGCTGGCGCCGCCCGAGCCCTCGAAGCGTTTTTCGGGCCGGTGGTAGGGGCCGATGCAGGTTGAGTTCAGGTTTCCGTACCGGTCCACCTGGGCCCCGCCCAAAAAGCCGACGTCGATCTTGCCGCTCTGCAGGAAATGGCCCATGACCTCGGCGGATGTAGGCGTCCAGGTCGTGCGGTAGACGGCCCGCGGGTCGGCAACGCAGAACGGCAGCGCCTCCGGATTGCTGTCGAAGGCGACCGCCTCCATCATCATCACCATGTCGCGGGCGTGGGTCTTTTTGGCCAGGATGGCGGCTACCAGCGGTATTCCGGTTCCCACCAATACCCTTTCACCGTTGCGGAGAAGCCGGCTCGCAGCGACCACCATCATCTCCAGGCGGGAGTAGTTCGAGGCCACTTTAGTTAACCTCCTCAAGCTTATCCAATCGCCGCTTGATCGTCGCTGAGTACAACAACTTCGGGTCAGCCGTTATTTTGGCGAGCCGACTCGAACCGACTTTTTCAAGATAGCCTTTGAACGAGCCCGGCTCGAAAATCCACTCATCCGCCCACTTCTGCATGGTCTCCTCGCTTTTGGAGGCCTTCAAATAATCCCTGAACCACCAGGGGTCGTTGTCGTAGCATCCATGGACAGCCGTGGGGTGGGCGCCGAACGGTGCCTCCACCACGGCATCGACCGCTTCGCCCGGAATGGCATTTTCCTCGCGCGTGGTCTCAAGCGCCCTCTTCGGCACGATTTTCTCGGCAGACACAATGGTGACCTTGGCGGCGACAGCGGCGTAATAATCCAGGAACACCCCGCCCGTGATCCGCACGGTCCCATCCTCTCCGGCTTCCTGGGCATGGATGAGGCACACGTCCGGACGTATGGAGGGGATCAAGACCACTTCTTCGCCTTCCCAGAAGGGGTCCTTCAACATCATGAACTTGCGCTTCGGCACCTTCGGGTCAACGCCGCGCAAATCTCGGAACCCGTCCATTTCAGGATTCAGAATGTCGGATCCGCGCAGGAATCTGGTCGGGATGAAGGGAATGCCCATCGCTCCGGCCATGATTCGGAGCGAGCCCGTCGCCACGGTCCAGTCGTCATGGCGAAATCCCTTATTGGATTCAGGCTGTTCAAACCGCCTTCTGAAGTTGTAAGGGTGGCCGAAGAGCTCGTGCCCGATGTAGTTGGTTTCGGACTTGGAGGCACAGCCGCAGCCGATCAGAAGGTCGGTTTCCGGGCCGCCTGGGTTGTTCACCAAATGCAGGTTCTTTTTGCCGGCCCGGATGAGTTCGTAGGCCATCGCAAATGGCTTGCGAACCACAGTCCACCCGCCCAGCCACACACAGTCGCCATCCTGCACAAATTCAGACACTCTTTCGATCGGAATCCGCTTCTGTCTGCGATCCATGTTGTCCCCCTGCGCCAAGTAAATTTCCGAGCGGGCTTGAGGCTTGTTTAGCAATTAGCGCGCCAATGATCCCAAATGGCGCGCACATTCCCCAATCGGTTCCGGTCGTTGGCGCATACATTTTATTTTTACGAATAATTACAAAATATTAATGTTATTATGCTCCTGCCGCGCCGAAGGGTTGAAGCCAGGCTATTTTTTTGAAGCCAGGCGATCCATAGCCCAGAATGATTCATTTGTGAATAAAAGCGATTTGATTTTGTCAAAAGCATGAAAGTCAACCCTACGCCCCTTGCAGAATTAGATTTATGTTTAGTCAACAAACCGATATTAATTGATATACACTCTTGACCATCAACTCCGTGTTTGATACAAAAATGAATCACTCTCTCCTTCAGGCAGTAACTGCCCGTCGGCTGCTTAAAAAAGGGCAAAAGGTGCAAGATGACCAAAGCCATCCCTTCGAGACAGGATTCTGTCGCTGTCGCTGGCGTTTCCCGCGAACTTTGGAGCTTCGGATTCGATGCTGTGGCGATCGTGAGCAGCTCCCTGGAAGAGGTCGCATTGAACTCGCGCGCCGAAAAACTGGTCCAGGCTCTCACTCCCCAGGTCCCGGATCCGGAGCGCAAATTTTTGACCTTTCTGCGCAAACGCGGCATCTTCACCCATGTGCCCTCGTTCGACAACGAAATTCAATATGAAGACCGCTGGCTTCTGATCAACATCATTCAGGCCGAAGAGGGCTCCTTTGTGGTTGTCATCAAGGACCTCAGCGAAACCAGGGCGCTGGAGACCCAACTGGTTGCCCTGAAAGCGGCCAACAACGAATTAAACGAAATCATAGAACTCAGCGCCGATGGTCTTGTCAGTCTCGACCACACCGGGATGATTCTCAGGATGAACAAAGCCTACGAAAAAATTGTCGGCATCAAGGCGGAAGACTACCTGGGAAAACCAGCCAAACTCATCCAGGAGCGGGGTCATTTGCCGGACCTGGTCTCCAAGTATGTGCTAAGGGACCTCAAGCCCAAGAATATCTTCGTGAAGCTGAAGGACAAGGAGGTGCTGCTGACGGGCAGGCCCGTTTTCAACGAGGAGGGCGCCCTCATCCGGGTGGTCGCAAATATCCGAGACCTGACCGAATTGAACCACCTCAAGAACACGCTGAAGGATTACCACGAGTTGACCCATCGCTACGAGACGGAAATCCAACGCCTCCGCGCGCGGGAATTCGAGACGGAAATCGTCGGCCACAGCGTCGCAACCCAGAGAAGCCTTGAGCTGGCCATCCAGGCCTCGATGGTGGACTCCACCGCGCTGATCTGCGGTGAAACCGGGACGGGCAAGGAGCTGTTCGCCAAAACAATTCACAAGCTCAGCAAAAGGGCCAACGGCCCGTTCATCGCCATCAACTGCTCGGCGCTGCCCGAAACCCTTCTGGAATCCGAGATCTTCGGCTATGAGCACGGAGCCTTTACGGGCGCCCACAAGGAGGGGAAAATCGGTCTCTTCGAGGCGGCGCAGGGCGGGACGCTGTTCCTGGACGAAATTTCCGAAATTCCGCCCGCCATGCAGGTCAAGCTCCTGCGGGTGATCCAAGACAAGAAGCTGAGGCGCCTCGGCAGCCACCAGGAAAAGGATATCGATATCCGCATCATCGCCGCCAGCAACAAAGACCTGAAGGAACATATACGCAGCGGTCGGTTTCGCGAGGATTTGTATTACCGGTTGAACGTCATCAAGATCGTCATCCCGCTGCTCAGGGATCGCAAGGAGGACATTCCGCTGCTGGCTGCGCATTTTCTCGAAAAATTCAACAAGAAATTCAGCCGCCAAAAGAAATTGACGCAGCAGACGCTGTCCATGCTGGTCGCGTATGATTGGCCGGGAAATGTACGCGAACTGGAAAACGTCATCGAACGCTTCGTCGTCCTGAGCGACGACATATTCCTGGACTCGGGCGTCATGGCCGGCGAGGTCGGAGTGGAGAGGATGCTGGGCGCAGATCGCGCAGGGTTGCGACATCTTCTGGAATCCGCGGAAAAAGAAATCCTCCTGAATTGCTACCGCGAGTGCGGCAGCACCCGAAAAATGGCGCAAAAGCTGAACATCAGCCAGGCGACCATCGTGCGAAAAATGAAAAAACACAAAGCGGGTCGTTCTGAAAGAACCCCCGGGGAAAAGAAAAAGGACCTAGACGAAAAACCCATAAGCTTTTTTAAATACCGGGGCGACGAGGCTTGAACTAGACCCCGCCGACGTAAGAGGCGACCCCTCAGCGCATTCCACTAAAATTTACAGTCAATTTCACCCATCGACAACCGGGTCGGCGGTGTCGGAGTAAGAGACCTCGCAACCATCCTTTTCGTGAACGCGGACGCCGGCGAGCAGGTTCAGGAACAGTTCGGTTTCCTGGCGGGTCACCACCGGGAAGTTGTAGCGGCGGTTCACGTGCCTGAGAGCCCGTCCGGTGTCGCGGCACTGCCGGATGAAGTCGATGTGGCTGTCGATTCGGGACCGCACCCGTTCGTTGGCGAATCCGACGATATCATGGATGCGGTGGAAGATGCTTTCGGCGAAGTCGGGCTCGATCTCGAAGCCGATGCTGTTGCGCGCCGCTGCCGCTGCGGCCTTCAGGGTGGTGCCGGTGCCCAGAAAGGGGTCGAGCACGGTATCTCCCTTCGCGGAGAACATGCTGATCAGCCGGTAGACCAGTTCGAACGGGAACGCGCCGCTGCGGCGCCGCGGTCCCTCCTTCTCCAGAGCCTGGCGGTTGCCTTTCAGATCGAACCACACGTCGGAATACCAGACATTGCGCTCCTCCCAGAAGATGGCGCTCTCGCGGCGCAGTTGCTTTTCCTCCGGATGGGCGAATGCCCGCTTGGGGCCTTTGCGCAGCACCAGGATGACTTCGTGCTCTAGCGTCACGTAGGCGCCGGCTGGCAGCATGCCGGAGCCCATGAACTTGTTCGGCGAATTGGTCTGCTTGCGCCACAGGATGGCCGGAAGCGGCATGAACCCAACCTCGAGGCACCGAGAGAGAATTCTCGAATGGTTCGGGTAGAGCATGAAGGCATCGCCGATGGTCCGGGTCGCGTCGCCGATGTTGATGCAGGCAAAGCCGCCCGGTCTGAGAATGCGATACGCCTCCGCCCACACCGGGTCCAGCACGCGATGCATGGCTTCGAAAGCGGCAAACCCATGCCGTTTCTCGAGCGCGTCGCGGGCGGCCGGACTCAGGCGCATGAACAGCCCATCCCACATTTCAATCATGGGGTAGGGCGGCGAAGTGACGATGAGATCAACGCTCCCGACGGGCAGGGCCGGCATGCGCGTTGAATTTTCGAAATACACCCGGTGGATGGTTTTCATGGTTTCACATTGGCCGCTTTGCTGGTATGATCTTGACGTCCGACTCGATTGAGCGACGCGGCGGTACGGATGGTAGGTGTCTAATCCAGTCGCAGGAGGGAATCAATGAAAAAGCTCACCATCGACGATATCGACGTTCAAGGCAAACGGGTGCTGATGCGGGTGGATTTCAACGTGCCGCTCAAGAGTGGCCATGTGGCCGATGACACACGCATTCGGGCCGCCATGCCGTCGATCCGGTACATCATCGGCCAAGGTGGCAAGCTCGTGCTGATGTCCCACCTCGGCCGGCCGAAAGGGGCCCGGGTGCCTGACATGTCCCTGCGGCCCTGCGCCGAGGTGCTCGAGCGCCTGCTGAGCAAGCCCATTGCCTTCGTCGAGGATTGCATGGGGATACCGGCCGAGTCCGCCGTGGGCCGCATGCAGCCGGGCGATGTGCTGCTGCTGGAGAACCTGCGCTTTTACAGCGAAGAGGAGAAAAACGATCCAGGCTTCGCGCGGCAACTGGCGCGGCTCGGCGATCTTTACGTAAATGACGCCTTCGGCACCGCGCACCGGGCGCATGCGTCCACCCAGGGGGTCACGCGGTTCTTCAAGCAGTGTGCCGCCGGCTATCTCATGATGAAAGAACTCGACTATCTCGGCTGCGTGATCGGAAACCCATCCCGGCCCTATGTGGCCGTTCTGGGCGGGGCAAAGATATCCGGAAAAATCGACGTGATCACCAACCTGCTGCCCAAGGTGGACAAAATCATCATCGGCGGCGGCATGGTCTTCACCTTCTACAAGGCTAAGGGGCTGCCGGTCGGGACCTCGCTGGTCGAGGACGACAAGGTCGATCTGGCTCGGCGCATCCTGGCCGAAGGCGGGCAGAAGGTCCTGCTTCCCTCCGACTGCATCGTCACCGATGCGCTGGACGTGAAAGCCGGCAAGGTGGGGGCGCTGAAAACCGTGGCGGCGGAGGCAATCCCCTCCGACTGGAAGGGGGTGGACATTGGGCCCCGGAGTGTAGAGACGTTCCGCGGTGTGTTGAAGGGTGTCCGGACGGTCATCTGGAACGGTCCCATGGGCGTGTTCGAAATCGACGCCACCGCCAGGGGGACTTTTGCCATCGCCGACATCCTGGCGGAGATTACCGCCCAGGGCGCCGTCACGGTCATCGGCGGCGGGGATTCGGCGGCCGCCGTCGAGAAAGCCGGCCTGGCCGACAGGGTGTCACACGTGTCCACGGGCGGCGGGGCGTCGCTGGAATTTATCGAAGGCAAAGTGCTTCCCGGCGTTGCGGCGCTGACGGATAAATAATCAAGGATCGTGCGAAACTTGGCGCTCAAAGCAATCGTATTCGACTACAACGGCACACTGGTGGACGACCTGCCCCTGAACGTAGAAGCTTACTATCGTGCCGGCCTGGAGATGGGATTGGGCAGTCTCACGCGCGAAACCGTTCTGCGCCACATATCGCAGCCCCCTTCGCAAAAGCGGCGGCTGTATTACGGGGACATCAGCGACGCGCAATGGGAGCAGATCGTTCAACTCCGACAAAAGATTTATTGTGAGCTGGCCGATCCCTCCCGGCTGCTCTTCCCGGACACCGCCGCCGCCCTGACCGCACTTTCCGGCAGATACCGTCTGGCGGTTCTGTCGAACACCTTTCGCTTCCTGTACGAGCGCCTGTTCCCGGAGCACCTGGCCAAGCTTTTTCAGGCCTCCCTTTTCTTTGATGAAGTCCCCGATCCCAAGCCGTCGCCGAAGCCGATGCGGGCCATGCTGGTGACCCTGGGGGTCGAACCCCATGAGTGCGGCTACGCCGGAGACGCCGTGGAAGACATTCAGATGGCCAATGCCGCCGGCGTCAGTTCCTTTGCCATCACCACGGGAGCCTGCAGCCGGGCGGAGCTTTCTCGCGCCGGAGCCGGCTGGGTGGGGGCGGACTTGAATGCACTCACCGCACGGCTCCTAACGGACGATCGCGCAGAAAATGCTTGACACCGTGAGCCGCGTTGGATATTGGAATCGGCAGGGAGAAAAATTCATGGCGCACCTTTTCACAGGCTTCCACTTTTATTACCGGTATTACTATCGTACCGGTCCGCCTGCGGTGCGCTGAGGGTAAACACACCAGTCAGCGTCAGGAAAGCCGAGGGCGGATCGAAACGGCCCCCGGCTTTTGTGTTTTCAGAGACGGCTGCGGGTCCGAAAGGCCTGCGGCCGTTTCTGTTGTAAATGATCGAACGGGAGGAACCGATGAAAACACAAACCGACGATTTGCGAATCAAGAATTACACCCGGTTGATCTCGCCGCGGGAAATGAAAGCGGAGATCCCCGTCAGCGAAGCCGCCTGCCGTACGGTTGTCGCCGGGCGCGGGGCCATCGAACGCATCCTGCGGAAAGAAGATGCGAGGCTGCTGGTCGTCACCGGGCCATGTTCCATCCACGACGAGAAGGGTGCTTTCGATTATGCAGAACGCCTGAAGGCGTTGCAGCAGAAGGTGCGGGATGTTATGTTCATCGTGATGCGGGTTTACTTTGACAAACCCCGCACCACGGTCGGCTGGAAGGGGCTCATCAACGACCCCAACCTGGACGGGACCTGCGACATGAACAAGGGCCTGCACAAGGCCCGGAAGATTCTGCAGCGCATCAACGAGATGGGGGTTCCGGCGGGAACGGAGATGCTGGAGATGGTGACCCCGCAGTACGTGGCCGACCTGGTGAGCTGGGGGGCCATCGGCGCACGCACGACCGAGTCCCAGGCGCACCGCCAGTTGGCGAGCGGGCTGTCCATGCCGATCGGCTATAAGAACGGTACCGACGGCAATCTGCAGGCCGCCATCAACGCCATGGTGGCCGCCCGGACGCCCCAGACGTTTCTCGGGGTCGACCAGGAAGGGTACACCTGCATCATTAAGACCAACGGCAACCCCATGGGGCATATCGTGCTGCGGGGCGGTCCGCGGCCGAACTACGACCCCATGAGCATTGCCGAGGCGCGGCTGGGCCTGATCAAACACCGGCTGCCCGAGGCCATCATGGTGGACTGCTCCCACGGCAACTCCTGGAAGAAGTTCCAGGGCCAGGAGATGGCCTGGCGCAGCGTCGTCGATCAGCGCCTGGCAGGCAACGACGCACTGGTGGCTCTCATGCTGGAAAGCTACCTGGGTGAAAGCAACCAGAAGTTCACGGGCAACCCGGCCGAGCTGACATACGGTGTTTCCATCACCGACGAGTGCATCTCCTGGGAGACCACCGAGAAACTGATTCTTTGGGCGGCGGAGAAGGTCGCCGCCCGCAACTGACGGCGCGAGGCCCGCATGCAAGCGATCGACATCGAGGGCGCTTCCCGCAAATCCACGGTCCTGGTGGGGGAGCGGCTGCAGCAACTTGGCCGCTATCTGCCCGCGGGCCGAACGGTCATCATCACCGACGAGAACGTCCTGCGTTTCCATGGAAAGGAGTTTCCGGCTTTCCCGGTACTGCGCATCGGAACGGGGGAAGGGGTCAAGACGCTGGACACCGTCCGGGGCCTCTACCAGTCCCTGGTTGCGCTTGAGGCCGACCGCTCTACCTTTCTGGTCGGCATTGGCGGCGGGATCGTCTGCGACGTGGCCGGGTTCACCGCCGCCACGTTTATGCGGGGCCTGAGATTCGGGTTCGTTGCCACGACCCTCCTGGCGCAGGTGGATGCCAGCGTCGGCGGGAAGAACGGCGTCAACCTGGAGGGCTACAAGAATCTCGTCGGCAGCTTCAGTCAGCCCGAGTTTGTGCTCTGCGACCTGCAATTCCTGAGGACGCTGCCGGAACCCGAGGTCGTCAACGGCATGGCCGAGATCGCCAAGCACGCCATGATCGCCGATGCGGCGATGTTCGCCTTCATCGAGGCGAACGCGGACCGGGCGCTCGCGCTCGACCCGCCGGTTGTCGAAAGGCTGGTGCGCGATTCGGTGCGCATCAAGGGTGCCGTGGTCGACCGGGACGAACATGAGGCGGGCGAGCGCCGCATGCTCAACTTCGGACATACCTTCGGCCACGCCCTCGAAAAGGCCGGGCGGTTCTCCCACGGCGAGGCGGTGAGCATCGGCATGGCGCTGGCGGCCGCCATCTCCGTGCGCCGGGGACGGCTATCGGCCGCCGCATGCGACCGCATCCTCCGGCTTTTTAAGCTGTTGCACCTTCCCTGCGCGGCATCGATAGACCTGCGGCGCCTGGCGGATGCCATCCGCAGGGACAAGAAACGCGCCGGTGACACGATTCACTACGTTCTGCTCGACGACATTGGAAAGGCGGCCGTAGAAGAGATCGGAATCGACGAGCTGATGCGGCTGGCAAGCGACTTTCCCGATATCATCCGCAACGCGAGCTGAAAGTTCCAAGCATGAACTCGCACCCGAATTCCGATACCGATCGCGTCCAGCCAACCGACGCGGAAAGCGAAATCGAGACCCAGCGGCAGCTGATCGACCGGCTGGATGGCGAGATCCTGCGTCTGCTGAACGACAGACTATCGGCGGCGGCGCGGATCGGCGCGATCAAACAGCGTGTGGATCTAGGCGTTCTGGACGGCGGACGCGAGGTCCATGTCTACCAACGCCTTCTCTCGCTCAACCGCGAGGGGATTCTGCCGAGTCGGTTTCTGCTGAGGATCTATGCGGATCTCATCTGCGCGTCGCGTGAAATTCAACAGATTCGGCCGAGCGTTGGCGGCGACGGCGAACCGCCGGCCCGGTTTGCCGTGTTCGGCAACCCGGTGGGCCATAGCCTGAGCCCGATCATGCACACGGCCGCTTTCGCGGCCACCGCCTTCAACGGTGTTTACGTGGCCGTTCCGGTGCAGGATATCCGGCCGGCGGTTGCGGGGCTGCGGGCATTGGGGTTCCGGGGCGCCAGCATCACCCTTCCGCACAAGGAATCCGTGATGGCCTGCCTGGACGAAGTCGAAGACACCGCCCGACGGATCAAGGCCGTCAACACGATCGTGAACGCGGGCGGCCGCCTGCAGGGATACAACACCGATTTCAGCGGGGCCATCCGGGCGCTAAAGGACAAGACATCGCTCGCGGGCAGAGCGGTCGCCATTCTCGGCGCCGGCGGAGCCGCACGCGCCGTGGCCTTCGGAATCCTGGCCGAGGGCGGACGCGTGACCGTTTTCAACCGCGCGGCCGAAAGAGGAAGGAAGCTGGCCGACGAGCTGCAGGTGGAGTTCCGGCCGCTGTCCGAATTCAAGGCCGACTCCTGCGAGATCATGGTCAACACGACGTCGGTCGGCATGGCGCCCCGGGGCGATGACACGCCGGTCGCGGCGGAAAAGTTACGTCCCGGCCTGGTGGTGATGGACATCGTTTACAATCCGCTGAAAACCCGCCTCTTGCGGGAGGCGGTTGGCGCCGGTTGCACGATCATCGACGGCCTGTCCATGTTCGTCCACCAGGGGGCGCGGCAGTTCGAGTTGTGGACCGGGATGAAGGCGCCTGTCGACATCATGCGGATGGCGGTTGAGGCTGAGCTGGCGGCCCTGTAATCCGCGCGATATACCGCCGTTGACGGGAATGCACTTTCCGGAAATTGAAATTCTTTTTGCCAACTCATCAGGACCATTTCAACAATGCGCGTAATAAAGCCCCTTCAGCAGCCTACCCGGGTCGAAGTCTGCGTGCCGGGCTCGAAGAGCTACACCCACCGGATGCTCATTGCAGCGGCGTTGTCCGACGGTACCTGTACCCTTCAAGACGCACTGGACAGCGAGGACACGACCCTGACCCTCACGGCGCTGAAGAAATGGGGTGTTCCCGTAGAGCGGAGCGGGGGTGCGGTTGCCGTCACGGGCCGGGGAGCCGAGTTGACGGCCTGTGGCGAGGCGGTTTTTCTCGGGAACTCGGGCACCTCCATGCGGCTGCTCACGGCCGTGGCGGCCCTGGCGCGGGGCAAAACGATCCTGACCGGAGGCGCGCGCATGCAGGCCCGGCCGATCCAGGATCTCCTGGACGGCCTGGCGCAACTGGGGGTGGCGGCCCGTTCGACCGCCGGCAACGGCTGCCCGCCGGTGGAAGTCATGGGGGGCGCCGTAAACGGCGGCAGCACCCGTTTGAACTGCTCGGTCAGCAGCCAGTTTCTTTCGGCACTCCTGCTCATCGCGCCCTGTACCCGGCAGGGGATCGAAATCGTCGTCACCCAGGGCCCGGTCTCCCGGCCGTATGTCGATATCACGCTCGACAGCCTGGCCAGGTTCGGCGTCGCGACCGAACACCGGGGCTATGAGTGGTTCCATGTCGCCGGCGGCCAGCGCTACCGGGCGGGTGTCTACGCCGTCGAGCCCGACTGCTCCCAGGCGAGCTATTTCTGGGCCGCCGCGGCCGTCACGGGTTCGACGGTCACGGTAAAGGGGATCACGGCGCAGTCGCGGCAGGGCGACATCCGGCTGCTGGAGGTCCTGGAGAAGATGGGCTGCCGGGTCGCGAAACGTGCCACCGGCGTTGCCGTCAGCGGGGCAAGCCTGTCGGCGGTCGAAATCGACATGCGGGACATGCCGGATGTCGTACCGACCCTGGCCGTGGTCGCCGCCTTTGCCCGTGGCAAGACGCTCATCCACAACGTTTCCCACCTGCGGGAGAAGGAAAGCGACCGCCTGGCGGTGGTCACCTCCGAACTCAACCGGATCGGCATCGAGGCGGGCTGCGATGCGAACACACTGTGGGTCCAGGGTGGGAGCCCGCGCAGTGCGGCCATCGAAACCCACAACGATCACCGCATCGCCATGAGCTTCGCAGTGGCCGGCCTGAAAACGCCGGGGATTGTGATCATGGATGAAACGTGCGTGCACAAATCCTTCCCGACCTTCTGGGAGACCTTCGACCGTCTTTACGGTTGATTTTTTTTTGCAACCCAGGCAGAGAACCCCGTCAGTGCGTCGGGGTTTTTAATGTCTGCAGCTCGTTGCCTTTGAGCATTGATCTTCCAGGTTCGAGCGCGGTCCGGGCCGCTCCTCGAAAATTTAAGCTACGGGGTGATCATGGCTTTCGTAAAGAATTCCAGCATCGGCATTATCGGCTTCGGCCGCTTCGGACGGCTGATGGCCCGCTATCTATCATCCGATTGCCAAGTGCTCGCCCACGACCCCGGCGTCAGGCCCGAAGCCATGGCTTCCGTTGGCGCTGTACCCGCCGCGATCGAGGGTGTCTGCCGCAGCGACATCGTCATCCTGGCGGTGCCCATCTCACACCTGCAGGGCCTGCTGTCCGCCATCCGGCCGCATCTGCAGCAGGAAAGCCTCGTGATCGATGTCTGTTCCGTGAAAGAGCAGCCGGTGCGGTGGATGCAGGAACTGCTGCCGGAAACGGTCGACATCCTCGGCACGCACCCCATGTTCGGTCCGGACAGCGCCGCGGATTCCCTTGACGGCCGCAAGGTCGTGCTCTGCCCGGTGCGCATCGGCGACAGGCGCTTCGAGAAGGTCAAGCACTATCTGGGCGCAAAGGGGCTTGTCCTGATTGAAACCAGCGCCGAGGACCATGACCGACAGATCGCCGTCAGCCTCGCCCTCACACACACCATCGGCCGGTCGCTGGCGCAATTCGGGGCGCAGCCGCAGGTGATCGACACCGAAGGCTACAAGCGGCTGCTGCGCATTCTTGAGGTCGTCGAGAACGACACCTGGCAGTTGTTCGAGGACATGAACCGATACAACCCCTACGCCCGGAATGCACGCCAGGCATTCATTGCGGCCATGAACGCGATCGACGGAAGACTGCGTGGGTAAAAGCAGGAACCCGCGAAGCCGAAAGGGCAGGGGGCGTACGGTTAGCTTGCTCTGCGTGGATAGGATAGTGATCGGAAAAACATGGCACTGCAATATTTCCTAAAGGTCCGGGTTATAAACGCCGATTCTTAGATTTTAGTATGACCGTCAGGCTTTGCATAAACGCATTCCGGCTTCTGTTTTGCTGTGCGGTGGCGATAGCCGCCGCTCCCACGGTATCTTTTTCAGCAGATGGCAACACGGCGGTCTGGTCAAGTTCAGAGCCCCTGAGCATCCCTTATGAAATAAGGATGCAGCAGCTTGCCAGCGGCAACCTGGCCCCCAATCCCTCTTTCGAACGGAAAAACCTGCCGACCGGCGGGAAGGATACTGAAGGGTGGGAGAAGATCGGAGACCGGGTTGAATGGATGGACCGGGAGTCAGGGGCCGCAGAAGATGACGTCCGTCACGGCAGCCGTGCCGTCAGGATTCATCGTAAAACCGCCGGCGAGTTGGACGAAGCCGAAGGGGTGATGAGCGACTTCATCCCCGTGATCCCCGGCAACTACGATCTCACCTACGATGTCCGGTTGAAAAATGTGGACGGCAACCGGCGCCGCCTGGGCGGCCGGTTGGGCGACGCCGTAACGGTCAGGGTGTCTTTTTTCGATGCTGAAAAAAAACTTCTGGATCCGGCCGTCATGAACCCGGTCGGCGGGACCCTCATCGACACCTCGGACAAGAGCTACTCTTTTGCCAACTACTGGTCGATCGACGGATTTCCCTGGGCCACGGTGCGCGCCCGGACTTACAACTATCCGTTCTCGGAGGGCGACCTCCCCGACCGAACCCGCTACGTGCGACTCTTCTTCGGCCTGAAGGGAACAGGCACGCTGTGGCTGGACAACGTTGTTTTCCGCTATTCGAAGTGGAACTTCAGCGCGCTGGAGCGCCTGAAGCCTTACATCGACCGGGATCTCTCCCCGGTGGAACGCCTGAACCCCACTCCTAAAGAAATCCATTTGTCCCGGGAGGTGGTCTACCTCGAACCCGGCGCCCCTGATGCCATGCCCCCCTTGATCGTTCTTCCGGACGACCCCGCACCCGCCGAACGCGCCGCCGCTCGTCTGCTGGAAAAAAAGCTCAACACCGCCCTGGCGCGGATCAGGCCGGCCGGCAATGCGCCTGAACTCCGGGCGCAGATTGTCGAACGGGATTTCAACGCCAATGACCCGCAGAGCGCGCGCCTGATCTTCTCCATCGGCAAGAACCGCCTGATGCGCAGGCTTTCGCCCGACTTGCCGCTGGCGTCCATCAGCGGCAGGGACCAGGGCTACATCATCACGCCGGTGGAAACAGGTCTCTGCCATGTGGTCTTCCTGGTGGGCGAGACCGCCGTAAGCAACTTCTACGCTGCCGCCACGGCCGCCCAGCTGCTCGAGGAAGACCGCTGCGTCTACCACAGTGCCGCCGTGATCGACTACCCGGATTTCCTGGGGCGATCCTACCTGCTCAAGCGCTGGGGAACACTTGCGGACCTGGACCGCGACCTCGAGGGGCTGGAACTGATGAGCCGCCATAAGCTGAACAAGGCGTATGCCGGCGACGAGAGCCGCACGAAGGTCTGGCACCAGCCGGACGCCCTGTTCAAAGCCGGGATCGATGAAACCGGGCGCTGGTGCCGTGAAAACGGGGTGATATCCCTCGGCATCATGGTCAACCCCTACTCGCATTTCAAAATCTGGCAGGCCGAGGATGCGCTCAGCCAAGAGAGCCGCTACACCTGGACCCACGCCGGCGCCGAAAGTCAGGCGACCCTTCAGCAGGTCTTCAAGCTCGGCCTGGAGGCCGGAGCCGGCACGATCATGCTTCTCGCCGACGATTTCGTGCCCCACGAGGGCCGGAACCCCATGAATTTCTTTCTCTACACCCTGGAGGACCGGGAACGCTTCGTCAACCTCCAAAACGCCCAAGCCTACGTGATCAACCGGCTGAAAGCCTGGATCGACCGGGACTACCCCGGGACCCGGTTCGAGTTCTGCCCGCCGTGGTATTTAAACGAGTTCATCGACCGCAGCGCGGGCAAGGCGGAAGTCTACCTGAAAGAGCTCGCCGCCCTTATCCCGCAGGAGATCGCAATCATCTGGACCGGGCCGACGGTTAGATCGCTTTCCGTCGACATGGCCGATCTGCGCCGCTATCGCGACCTCATCGGCCGTTGGCCCATGTTCTGGGACAACACCCTGTATGCCCGCAACCTTGAAACAGATGTCTACGGCGGCTACACCACCTATTACCCGGGCAAGGTGCGGATGTGCAACCTCTTCGAGCCTCTGGACACTGATCGCCCGGCCGGTTTTCACGAGCTCAACGACGGCCGGCACATGTACATGAACGCAACGGCCGAAAACGAAGTGTACCGGATCAAGTTCGCGACGGTGGCTGACTTCGAGTGGAATACTTCCGCCTATATCCCCGAGTTATCGCTGTGGAAAGCTCTGGTGAAAGCCTATGGCCCGGCATGCGCCAGGGAGGTCTTGTTCTTCAACGAGGCCTATTACGGGCTGTATGAGGTGTGCATGCGGATGGAACGAGAAAAGGGCCTGAGCGCAGAGTACGGCCGGCGGGGCGGCGCCTGGCTGGCGCGCATGGACCAATCTCTTTCTTCCCTGCAGCGGCAACTGCCGCCGGGCCATGCTCTCGTTCCGGAGCTTGAAAGATATCGGGACCGGCAAAAACAGCGATTGGAAGGTTTGGTCCGGGAAAGTTCAAGCCCGAACTGAGCCACCGGAAAACCAGCGCCGGTGCGTGGTGCCATGCAGCCGTCTTGCCGATGAACTCTATCTTCTGCGAATTTGAAAAGAAGGCCCTGGCTTAGGAGTGAATAGGTTCTCTCGCCAGGAAATCGGTTCCGCATTCGCAAGTGCGGCTGGTGGATTTAATCCAACGGTTGCTTCAGATAGCGGTAATAGCTGTCCATCGTATACACGGCGGCGAGCGGATTGTGGCCGAAAACCCGATCCTTGGCCGCCAGCACGGTGCACGGTGCCGCGCTGTATTTGAAAACCATGGAGTCGTGCCCCACGCACAGACCGAGCAGGATGTTGAATTGGGTGCCGGCCTTGTTCATCAGCATGGCCTGGCCGATGGGGTTGCACATGGTTTCGTGGCGGCCGATCGCAATTTTCTGCGCGTCCAAGATACCGATCGTTTCCTTTGGCACCTGGCCGACCTTGCAAAGGACCGAGGCGACTTCGAAGCCTTTGGAACGGTAGAATTCGGCGACGACTTTACCCTCCCGCACCAGGCCGGCGCAGAAAATGAGACCCAGCCGGGTGTAATTCATACGGCGGGCGAATTCCGCGATCTCGAGGATTCTGGGTTTGATCGCCCTGACGCAGGCATACCCTTTGTCACGGTCGCCGTAGCCTGCGCCCTCCTGAACCGATGCCTCCCGCGCGAAGTCTCGTATTTGCGGCTTTTCATACTCCTTAAGCGCTTGGGCCACCATGTCGCCTTGATTTGCGGTCGGGCAGTTTTCAGGATGTTTGCCGTCGAGCGCGATGCAGAAGCGATCGGCGTTTTTAAAGGGGCAATCGGCGCAGGATGCGATTTCGGTGGGCTGCTTTTGCATGCTCGTCACGACTCCTTTTTGTGCCTTTCAGCCGCCTGGCTTGCGGGCTTTCAGGTTGTCCGGGTTGGTCGCCTGCGTGGTCAGGCCCTTGGCGACCAGGTTGCCGGCCGCCTCCGTTGGCTGTCACGTCGCCGGCGGCTGTGTGGCTGCCCCGGTTCGGAATGAGTGCCACGGCGATGATGGCGCATGCCGTGCATCTTCCGCCTATATTTACCGGTAAAAGAGGGCGGTCCGCAAGAGGTTTCTTGCAAGAGAGGGTTCAGCCCGGATGGGCTGAGGGCCGGCGCGATTTCCGGCGGCGCGGCGTGTCCCGCAGGCGCTGGTACTCTTCGCGGGCCAGCTTGCGATAGATGTGGTAGAAAAACAGGCTCATGATTTCCGCGAACTTGCTTCCTTTGTCATCTAGGTCGGCGGAGGAAAGCCCCTCCAGATTGCGTTTGTAATATTCCCGGTGGGCGCTGCGCACGAAATCGCGGATGAAATCGGCAATGCGTTTCAACTCCTCGGGGTCATACCCGTCCTTGGGGCCGAAGCCCAGACGGTCCATGTCGACCATCAGCCGCCCGATGATGACATCGTCCCGGGAGTACACCGGCTCGCGGTCGCGCATCCCATGGGTGATGACCCCCCAGTCTTCCATGAAGGCAAGCCATTTGCGGCTGAGCCCGGTCGCTTCCCGGAAGGCGTCGATGCCGACCGTTTCCGTGGAAAGCAACCGCTCCAGGGGGCGGAAATACTTGTTGTGAAGATCGGACACCGCCTGGTCAGATGGGGACTGCTTCTTGGCCTGTTTCAGGATTTTTTTGATCTCGGGGATGGGCAGATAAAAACTGTCGCGCAGTTCCTTGATGAGCAGGATACGATCCACATAACCGCCGGTGTAATCGGCGGCGTTCGAACCGGATTTGCGGGGCTTTCGCAGGAGTCCCTCGCGGATGTAAAAGTGGATGGTTTCCTTGGGGACGCCGGTTTTTTTGACAAGCTCACTGATGCGCATGGGATGTCACATGGCCATGTCGGGGCCCGAGCCGGATGAGGCGTTGGGTGATTGTCGAGCCTCATCTTGCCCGCCTGCGTCTGTAAAGTCAATAAAAAACTTGACAATTTATCCTGTTATTATAGATAGATTAAACGTGTAGCGTGTTGCACGCTATATTCCATCGGGACAGACCAAACTGCAGGAGGGTGGCCAGAGATGAGGATGGACTATAAGACGGTCAGGGTCGCGGTGAATGACGGTGTCGCCGTGTTCGTGCTGGACAACCCGCCGGTCAATCAGCTCTCGGAGCATTTTGTGCTGGAGATCGCCGATGCGGTGGCGGAGGCCTTTAGAGATGGCGCCGTGCAGGCGATCGTCATGACCGGAACGGGAAAGAACTTTATCGCCGGGGCCGACATCACCCAGATCAAGGACGTGAAGTCACGGGAAGGGATTCTGCAACTGCTCGCGGAAAACAACCGGTTCCTTAATTCCATTGAAACCGGTCCCAAGCCCGTGATCGCCGCCATCAACGGCAACTGCCTGGGAGGCGGGCTTGAGCTCGCCATGGTCTGCCACTACCGTGTGGCCGCCCGGGGCGTGGATCTGGGGCAGGCGGAGGTGCAGATCGGCCTCATTCCGGGGGCGGGCGGGACCCAGCGGCTGCCGCGGCTGATCGGCCTGCCCAATGCCATCGAGATGATTACCACCGGCAAAGCCATCAAAGCAGAGCAGGCCCATGCCCGGACCCTGGTCGATGAACTGGCGCAACCGGATCAGTTGGTGGAAGCGGCGGTAAAAGCGGCACGGCGATTCATGTCCGGTCGCCTCAATCGGTCCAACCGGGTGACCCGATTCCGCTACGACCGGCTGCCGAGCGCTGCCGAGAAGAAAGCCCTGCTCGATTTCACCAAGCTCATGACGGCCGCCAAGGCCAAGGGATACGTGGCGCCGTTCAAGGCCATCGAAGCCCTTGAGAAGGGTTTGGGCTACGACCTCGACGCCGACCTGACGATGGAAGCCGGCCTCTTTGCCGACTGCCTGCTTTCGGATGTAGCCCAGAATCTCATCGGAATCTTCCTCAACACCCGGTCTGCGGGAAGACTGCCTCGAATCGAGAATCTCAAGCCGGCCAAGATCGAAAAAGTCGCCATGCTGGGCGGTGGGGTCATGGGCTCGGGCATCGTGCACCTGCTCCTGACCGGGGGGTTTCAGACCGTTCTCTGGGACATCGACGAGCGCGCCGTTCAGAAGGGGATGAACGCGGTCCGCGGCACCTTCGACTACCACCTCAAGAACAAGAAAATGAGCGCAGCGGAGCTGGACGCCATGCTGGCGAAGCAGTTGGTCACCACCCGTTCCCTGGAGGATATCCAGGGCGCCGACCTGGTCATCGAGGCCGTGCTTGAGGACATGTTGGTCAAACAGGACCTGTGGAAAAAGCTCGAAGGAATATGCCGGCCGGAGGCGACCTTCGCCACCAATACCTCTGCGTTGCCCATCACCGAGATGGCCACCGTCCTGAATGACCCGGGGCGCATGATCGGGCTGCACTTCTTCAACCCGGCCCAGCGCATGCAGCTTCTGGAGATCATCTGCGCGCAGAAGACCTCCGACCAAACCCTGGCGGCCAGTGTTGCTTTTGCCCGGGCGATCAAGAAAATCCCCATCGTCGTTCATGACGGCCCCGGCTTCTATGTGTCACGCCAGCTGATGGGCCTGATGAGCGGTTCCATCTACCTGATGGCCGACGGCGTGGACGCAGCGGTCATCGAAGCGGCCATGGTGGATTTCGGCATGCCCATGGGACCGGCGGCCCTGTCGGACCTCACCGGCATCGACATCAACTATCACGTGAACAAAACCTTCGAGCAACGGCTGGGCGAGCGCTGGAAGGTCCACCCGCTGACCGAGGTCATCTATCGCACCGGCTGCTACGGGCGCAAAACCGGTTCCGGGTATATGGATTACAGCGGCTCCACGCTCGTACCCAATCCCAAGGTCGGCGACGCCGTCCGGAACTACCTGGACGCGCACGGCGTCAAGCCCAGAAAGGCGTCCGCCCAGGAGATCATCGACCTGATGCTCGCCGCCGGCATCAACGAGGCGGCCCTCATGATCGAGGAGGGCATCTGCGACCGGCCCCAGGACATGGATCTGGCCATGATCTACGGCACCGGTTTCCCGCCCTACCGCGGCGGCATCCTGCGCTACGCGGATCAGTGGGGGGTGCAGAATGTTTACCGCAAGCTGGCGGCGCTCGAAAAAGAATACGGAGCGCATTTCAAGCCCGCCGGCCTGATCCAGGCAATGGCCGGCGCCGGCAGCACGTTTTACAAAGGGTGAGCTCGAAGCCGGATGCTCAAAAGAATGCTTTTAAAATCCGCAACGATTGAACGTTAAACCAAAAAGGGAGGACCCCCATGAGAGAGGTTGTGATTGCAGGCTACATGAGAACGGCGCTGTCGCGGTCCCGGCCCACCGAACCGGCCCGGGACTGGTTCTGCAAGATGAGAGGCGATGAACTCCTGGCCAAGGTGCTGCCCGAGGTGATCAAACGTACCGGGATAAACGCAGAAGAGATCGACGACTTCCTGGTCGGTTGCGCCGTGGCCGTAGGCGAGCAGTGGCTCTACGGGGGGCGAATTCCCATTTTCATGGCAAACCTGCCCAAGACGATACCGGCCAAATTTGTCGACCAGCAGTGCGGCTCGTCCATGGCCGGCATCCAGATCGGGTTCATGGAGATCACCATGAACTTCGCGGACATCGTGCTCGTCGGCGGCATGGAACACATGACCCGGGTGCCCATGGGGATGACCCAGGTCGACCGCGGCCTGATTTCGCCCAACATGGGCCTTTTCCTCGATTCCTCCCTCAGCCACTGGGACATGATGACCTCGATGAACATGGGGCTCACGGCCGAAAAGCTTTTCTCCCAGACGAAATTCACGCGCGAAGAGCTGGACCGGTGGGCAGTGCGGTCACATCAACTGGCCTCGAAAGCGCGGGCGGAAGGGTTTTTCAAGGATGAGATTCTGCCCGTCCAGGCCGAGCAGGCCGACGGCAGCGTGATGACCGTGGACACCGACCAGGCCGTGCGGGACGACGCCACGATAGAAAACCTGCATGATCTCAAGCCCGCCTTCAAGAAGGACGGCGTCATCACGCCCGGGAACGCCTCCCCGCTCAACGCCGGCGCCTCCTCCATGATTCTGATGTCCAAGGAAGCGGCCCGAAAAAAGGGCATCAAGCCCCTGGCCACTCTGCGCTCCATCGGTTTTGCCGGCGTGGACCCCACCATCATGGGCGCGGGCCCGGTCCCCGCCAGCCAAAAGGCGCTTGGCGCCGCCGGGTTGAAGGCCGCTGACATCGACTTCTGGGAAATCAACGAGGCCTTCTGCGTAGTGGCCTTGAACTGCATCAAGGAACTGGGGATCGCTCCGGACAAGGTCAACGTAATGGGCGGCGGCACGGCCATCGGACATGCCCTGGGGGCGACCGGGATCCGCCTGGTGGGAACCCTTGCGCGCATCCTGAACGCGAAGAACGGCCGCTACGGCTGCGCCAACGCCTGTGTCGGCGGCGGTCAGGGAGTTGCGACCATCATCGAAAAAGAAAACTATGCCTGGTAAAAAAGCCCTTCGGGCTTTTTTAGTTTTTAAGAATGCGATAAGAAAAAACAAAGGGCTTTTCGCGCTGTCGCGTTTTTAGACTCCGCAGAGATCGTCAGGTATCGGCAATGAACGGTTTCAAGGAATACGACCGCTATGACGGTCTGGGTCTGGCGGAGTTGATCCGCAGGGGCGAGGTGTCGGCCGGCGAGGTTTGCGAGGAGGCCGTCGCGCGCATCGAACGCATCAACCCCTCGGTCAACGCCGTGGTAACACCGATGTTCAACCGCGCGCGCCATAGCCTTGAACAGCCACTGCCCGCCGGGCCTTTTCACGGAGTCCCGTTTTTGCTCAAGGACCTGCTCTCGGCCTATGCCGGGGTTGCGCTCACCTTCGGCTCCAAGGCCTGCCGGAGCTTTGTGCCGAATCACGACAGCGAACTGGTGCACCGCTACAAGAACGCAGGCGTCGTGATTCTCGGGAAAACCAACACCCCGGAATTCGGGCTGGTCGCCTACACCGAGCCGGATCTCTTCGGGCCGACGCGCAATCCGTGGGATTTGAGCCGTACCCCGGGCGGTTCGAGCGGAGGATCTGCCGCGGCGGTGGCATCCGGCATGGTGCCCCTGGCGGGCGGCGGGGACGGCGGCGGGTCCATCCGCATTCCGGCCGCCTACTGCGGGCTTTTCGGGTTGAAGCCCAGCCGCGGCCGGACGCCGACGGGGCCTGATTTCGGCGAGATATGGCAGGGGGCCGTCGTCGAACATGTCATTACCCGCAGCGTGCGGGACAGTGCGGCCATGCTGGATGCGATCTGCGGGCCGGACGTGGGCGCCCCGTTCATCATGGCCCCGCCCGAGCGGCCATTCAGCGAGGAGGTGCGGCGCGAGCCGGGTCGACTGCGAATCGCCTTCAGCACCCGCTCGCCGCTGGGCACCCCGGTGCACCCGGAATACGTCAAGGCTGTGCTGGAGACCGCCATCCTTCTGCACCGGCTTGGGCATTCGGTCGAGGAAGCCCAACCCGATCTGGACGGCATGGCCCTCGCTCGGAGTTTTTTCGAGATGTATTACGGCGAGGTCGCGGCGGACCTCGAAGATCTTAAGCTCGTGCTCGGCCGGAAGGCCACCGCTCAGGACGTGGAAACGATGACCTGGACCCTCGGGTTGCTGGGGCGCGCCGCATCGGCACATTCGTTCGCACACGCCAAGCGGCTGTGGGGCAGAGCCGCCCGGGTCTTGGGGCGGTTTTTTGAAGCCCATGACATTTTCATGACGCCGACCGTTGCCCAGCCGCCGGCGCGGATCGGAGAGCTCAAGCCGACGCCGATCCAAAACGCCGGATTGAAAATGGTCAACGCGCTGGGGCTTGGAAGGCTTCTGCGCCGGAGCGGCATCACCGATCGGCTCGCCATTGAAAATATGGCGCGTACACCCTTCACCCAACTCGCCAACATCACCGGGCAGCCCGCCATGTCGGTGCCGCTGCACTGGGCGCGCGACGGGCTGCCGGCCGGCCTCCAGTTCATGGCGCGGACAGCGAATGAAGCCGTTCTCTTTCGCCTGGCGGCTCAATTGGAAGCCGAAAGGCCGTGGTTTCAGAAGCGCCCCGCCTTGTCGCGGGACCCGCGATATCATCGCCCCGGCTGAGGCTCTCGGGACTGCGCGTAGCTGCCTCTGCCTGTGCGTGAGCGGCTTTGCGCCGCGATTCCTTTCGCACCGGATGGCGCTTTCAACGAAGGCCTCCTCACCGTTTTCAACGACATCCAGGCCCATGGCATGGCCGGCTTCGACATCTTTTCATTCAGCTTCTTCGGTTGAACCCGCCGATGTTCGGAAGCCGGATGACGAGAAGCAAGCTCAACAACGGAACCATCGGCAGCCAGGCGAGAACGTTCTTGACCGTGTATAGGTCGGCGAGTTTGCCGACGATCGGGCTCATGATCCCGCCGGTGCCTAAAGCCAGCCCCATCATCAGGCTCGACACCAGGGACTTGCCCTTGGGTGCCAGTTCCTGCGCCATGGACACTCCCAGGGGCAGGGTGGCCATGGAAAAGAAACCCGATAGCAACGCGCTCGGATAGATCCACCCGTCGCCGAGGAAGACCGAAAAGAGCAACGCGGGTGCCGCCAGAGCGTTGCTGATCATGAAGACCGGCTTGTAGCCGATCCGGTCCGCCATGTGGCCGGCCCACAGGCCGCTCGCCGAACCGGCCAGGGTGTATAGCGACACCACGGTTCCGATCTCAAGGAGCGAGTGTCCCGATTGGGAATAGAGCATCGGTATGAAGGTGGCGAAGGTCGCGCTGGTGAAGGCCCGCAGCACCATCAGCATCCAGACGTCGAAAACGGGCTTCCAGGCGCCGCCTAAAGCTTCCCGGATCGAGCCGAAGAACCCGTGGCTGGCGAGGCCTTCGCCTTCCGGCCGTGGAACCAGCCGGAAGATCAGCGGCAGCAGCGGCAGGCCGATGACGGCAGTGAGCACGGTGGCCTGGAGCCCCCAGGCGGCCACGATGGCCGTGATGACGATGGGGCCGACACCGAAGGCCAGGGTCCCGCCCATGTTGAAGATCGACATGGAGAAGCTGAAGCTGCGGCCGGCGTAGGTCGAGATCATCCCGGCCACGGGCGGATGGAACATGGCCTGGCCGGCCGAGCCGATGGCGATGAAAAGAATCAGGACCAGGAAACTCGGCGCCAGGCCCACCAGCGGGATGAAGGTCATCGACAGGATCGGGCCGCCGAGCACAAAAAGCCGGGTGGGGTAATGGTCCGCCAGATAACCGGCTACGGGTTGGACGACGAACATGAGGAAGCGGCTGACACCGGCGAGCAGACCCACCTGGGTCATGGTTAGGGCAAACGTGTCGGCGAACAGCGGCAGCAGCGGGCTTACGAAGGATCCGTAGAGGTCGCCGGTGAAGTGGACGAGGGTCAGGGCGAAGATCACCCGGATGTTGGCTTTCCTCCGATCGGTCATAACGCAACGGCGATTCCGCAAAAAAACCCCAGCCGAATCGACCGGGGTTGAATTATTATATTGGTCGGGACGAATGGATTTGAACCAGCGATCCCAGCGTCCCTAAAGATGCACCCACGTTTTATCTATCCTGATTCGTTCGAGTTGCTCGGCGCTTATTTTGTAAATCTTTTGATTTGCTGGCCGCTATCTCCGGCAGCCTCGCAATCGCTGCTTCGTGCATTGCCCGCGGCCGGTATGCTGATAGTTTCGCGTCGTGGCATCTGCTCGGGAGTGTCCAGGGATTTCGGACACCGACTTCAAATCAGCCGCACCCGCCAACAGAATCGATGCGAAAGCATGCTGCACTGCACAGACCAATTGAGAACCGCCTCGTTGTCCGATATCTCACGGTGGATACGAAAAGACAAGGGGGATGTGCTGATGGACGGGACGAAGGACTATTTTCCTGAAAAGCCCCGGGCCTGCAAGTGCGGCTGCGGGTTCGATCACATCGACCAGGACCTGGTCAAGCGATTGAACTTTGCCCGCGAGCTCGCCGGCGTGCCGTTCGAAATCAATAGCGCCTGCCGCTGCGAGAAGCACAACGCCGCCGAGGGCGGCAAGCCCGGCTCGGCCCACACGACCGTCAAGGCGGTCGACATCAAGGTCCACAACAACAAGCACCGCTATTTCGTCCTGGTAGGGCGTTCGGGGCCGGAATCAAGCGGGTCGGCCTCGGCAGCAACTTCATTCACGCCGACGTGGCTGAAAACCTCCCCCAGCAGGTCGCCTGGACCTACTGAGGCCATGAAGTAGGGCATTCTAACATTCAAGCCTTCCAGCCGGCAGGATGACAAGGGTGAGGACCCAAGCCGAGGCAGCCAGCCGCGCCGGATCCCTCCATGCCGCGAGAGTTCATTCTCCCACCTCAGCGGCAGTCGCCCCGGGCTGGGTCCCCACGCCGCCCGCCGCTCGGGGCATTTCATTCACATACATCATTAATTCCCTTTGATTATCCGATGTTGGGGCATCTATTTAAAAGTTCAAAGAAAACCTATCTTGTGGTATCAGCCGATGTATCGCAAAAACTCCGAATCGGTGATATTTTGATTTTGTTGATGGGCCGAACCAGGTTCTTAGACCGATCCATATAACAGGCCGGGATAAATGGTTGGAGCAGCGACAAGTATTTGCATGAAATGAAGTTAGTGCGTCTTTGGCAAGAAATCCAAAGGCGTCTTATGCGGACAGGGAAGTAAAAGTCCGCATTTTATGCTGATCCGTCTAATTCGTTAGCCCGCTATAATAAAAAAGCGCATTGCCAATAAGCCATGAGGGTTGGGATGAATCACATCCTGAAATGTCATGAGATCGTCAAGACTGATTTTGTGCGAGGCGAGAATTGTTACCTGTACGACAGTCAGGGAAGGCGGTATGTCGATCTTGAATCGGGCATTTGGTCTACGGCCCTCGGTCATGGCCATCCGCGCATCAATCAAGTAATACGAGCGCAAATTGAGAAGGTCATTCATCTCGGCACGCGTTATCCCAATGCCCTAAGCTGAAGAGGCAGCCATAAAAATCCTTGATATCGTCGGGATTGATGGCGGGAAATGCGGGTTTCTGAGTTCAGGCAGTGAAGCGGTTGAGTTCGCCGTGCAAACAGCCAGGCGCACAACCAGGAGACCCTTATTTCTCACATTCTCAAATTCCTATCTCGCAGCCTATGGTTCTGCAGGAAGAAAAAGCACTGAGGAATGGTGTTCGTTCGATTGGAGTGTCTGCGTAGACCCAGACCCAAGGGAGTGTTTGAAGGGGATTCCTTTTGATAGTATCGGCGCTTTTGTGTTTGAACCAGGCGGAAGCGGTTCGGGGTTTGTCAAATTCCCCCCCAAGCAACTAGTGCAGGATATTGCACAACGGATCAAACAAGAAGATGGCTTAATCGTGGCTAATGAAGTCACGACGGGCATGGGACGCACGGGGAAGTGGTTCGGCTTTCAGCATTATGACATTCAACCAGACATCGTCGCTATAGGGAAAGGTCTGGGAAACGGATATCCAGTCAGCGCAGTTGCTATGAAGTGCGATATCGCAGAGGAATTGGAAGACAGCGGATTCCATTATGCCCAATCCCATCAAAACGACCCACTGGGTTGCGCTGTTGCTAAAGAGGTAATCGCCACTCTGGGCGAGGAAAATTTGATTGAAAGAGGAAATACGGTTGGTACGTTCTTTCTTAACGGATTGAAACAATTGGAGGAGAAACACAGCGTTGTGAAGGCGGCCCGCGGGAGAGGCATGTTGCTAGGACTGGAATTGTTCCCACATGAGCGTTTGTCCGTTCAATCAGCCTATCGAATTTTGTTGGAGTACGGCTTTTTGGTAGGCTACTATTCGGCGGGCAATGTATTGCGCTTTGACCCTGCATTGACTATTGACAAAGATGACATCACGCACTTTCTGGAGAGTTTAGACAAGATATTGAACGAC
>JACRCN010000043.1 GCA_016219005.1 Deltaproteobacteria bacterium | reverse complement strand
GCGGCAGACAGGAACTGGTCGCCAGCCACCTGATGGCGCCATAAAGAGCCCAAAGTCAAGGCGGCCGATTCTCGCGACGCGAGGCGTACCGTGAGTACGCCGCAGCGGCCGCGAGATGAAGGCCAACGCAGGATTTGGGCTCTTTATGGCGCCATCTTGAAAAACCGTTCTTTTTCGCTGTAGATGCAACCGCAGTACTGCTGGCGGTAGAGGCCCATCCGCTTGGACTCCTGCACCCCCTCGTTCCAGCCGGTCCGGAAATCCCGGTACAGAAACGGTACTCCCACCGCACGGCCGATCGACTCTCCGGTCTGGCGGATGATGTCGTGTTTCTGAAACCGGCTGTAGAGCAGGCTCGTGGTGAAGCAGTCAAAGGTGCGGTTCTTGGCGAGCCGTGCCGCGGCGAGCAGGCGCTCCTGGTAACAGATGGTGCAGCGGTCTTCCTCGCGGTGCACGACTTTTCGGAGGAACCCTTCGAGATCGTATCCGTTCTCGCAAATGAGCGGCAGATCGACCCGGCCGGCAAAGGTCCGCAGGGTCTCCTGCCGCCTGATGCATTCGGTGTACGGATGAATGTTGTGGGGGTAGAAGAATCCCGTCACCGCCATGCCGTCCGCCCGGAGCGCCCGCACCGGGAAGATGGCACACGGGCCGCAGCAGGTGTGCAGCAGCACCTTCATAAGCGTTCTCCGAAAATGGCGGTTCCGATTCTCACCAGTGTCGCCCCTTCCGCGATGGCCGCCTCGAAGTCGCCGGTCATGCCCATGGACAGATGCTCCATCCCGATGTTCGGCGGCCCCTCGGCGCGAATTTCGTCCCGCAGCCGCCGCAGGGCGGCAAAGAAGGGGCGCACGGTTTCCGGTTCGTTGAAGTAGGGCGGCATGGTCATGAGGCCCTGCACCCGGACGGATTCGAGCGAGGCCACCTCCCGCACGAGCGCAAGCGCTTCTTCGGGCGCAATACCGGACTTGGTTTTTTCCCCCGCGATGTTCACCTGGATCAGCACCGCCTGGACCTTGTCGAGCCGGCGCGCGCAGCGGTCGAGCTCGGCCGCGAGGTGAATGGAATCGACCGTGTGGATCAGGTCGAACATCCGCACGGCGTACTTGGCCTTGTTGGTCTGCAGATGGCCGATGAAATGCCACTTCACCGGCACATCCGTTAACGCCCCGTACTTTTCGCGCGCTTCCTGGATGTAGTTTTCTCCGATGTCCGTAACCCCCGCCGCGGCCGCCGCGCGGATGGAATCGGCCGGGCAGGTCTTGCTGACGGCGACCAGGCGAATGTCGGACGGGCGCCGGCCGCAGGCCTCGGCCACCCGCTGGATGCGCCGGCGCACATCCTCCAGGCGGCTTGCGATGGCGTCCGTCACATGGCCTCCTCAACGGCGCGCTGTGCTGCCGCGGGCGCCGGATGCGGTTCGTCGAAGCCGATCACCTTCTCCCGGATGAGAATCTCGATCACCTCGCAGACCGGCAGCCCCACCACGTTGGTATAGGAGCCGTCGATGCGTTTCACCAGAAACGTCCCGATCCCCTGGATGGCATACGCGCCGGCCTTGTCGAAGGGCTCCCCGGTTTGAATGTACCAATCGATTTCAGCACTCGTAAGCGTCTTGAAAAGCACGTCCGTGCGCGCCGTCTCCGCGAACAGCTTGGTCTCGGACAGCCGGCAGACGCAGAACCCCGTCAGCACTTGGTGGGTGCGGCCGCTCAGGTGCCGCAGCATGTCGCGGGCCTCCGCCGTGGAGGCCGGCTTGCCGAGGACCCGGTTAGCCGCGACAACCACCGTGTCGGCCCCGATCACCCAGCTCTCCGGGTAACGGCTGGCAATATCCTGGGCTTTTGCCGTAGCCAGGCTGCGGACATAATCATCCGGGGGTGCCATCGAAATCGAGCTTTCGTCGAACTCGCTGGGGATCACGCTGAACCTGACGCCTGCGCGTTCGAGCAGGTAACGGCGCCGCGGCGACCGCGAAGCCAGGATGATTTTAGGTTTGAGTTCAGGTACTTTCATTATTTTTCATTACCAGATGACGGGGGGTTTGACAAGACTTGGCAGCCGCCGATTAGGATGCCGGCCGGCTGACGAACGTCAAAATTTGGCGATCCGCGGTTTCCACTTGGAGCGAATGTTGGCGGTTTGAGGCAGTGCTTTCTGTGTGCAACTTTGGATCGGCCCAACAGCCCCAAATGCTCCTCCTTCCGGCCGCCTCCTCCCGGTGTTACGCCGTCATCTATTCATTCAGCATTTCAGGTTGTTATGAAATAAGGCCGGTTGGGCGCCCGATCGGCCCGGGGAAACGCCGCTGCTGCGGGCCGAGAGCTACCGGGGCAGTGCCGGTTGGATTCAATCTTGCATCTGAATTGTCGGACCTCAACCCGCATAAGGATGCAAAGCTACTCTTGAGCGACAGATTCTTCAACATTCTGGCAGTGGACGACGACGAAGGGCTTCAGGATATCTACAAGGACATCCTCGAGTCGGCTCCGGTGAACATTGCGGCACCGGTTGGGGCCGGGCAATCGGAATGCATAGAGGCCCCCTGTTTCAGGGTGACCTGCCGTTCGCAGGCGAAGGAGACGGTCGCGGTAGTGCGGGAATCCGTTGCGCAGGGTGAGCCGTTTGCCGCCGTATTTCTTGACGTGAACCTGCCCCCGGGTCCATCCGGGATCTGGGCCGCCGGGGAGATCCTGCGGATCGATCCCGCCGTCAACATCGTGCTGGTGACCGGCTACATCGGCAGCGAGCTCGGCAACCTGCCGCGGCAGCTCACCTTTTCCGACCGGTTGATGTTTCTCCAAAAACCATTTCATCCGCAGGAGATCGTTCAGTTCGCCAGCGCCTTGAGCGCCAAGTGGAGCGCGGAACGGCAGGTGCGCTCGCTGAACGCCAACCTGGAGGGCCTGGTGCGCCGGCGCACCGCGGAGCTGCAGGATAGCAATGAAATGCTGCGCCGCGAGGTCGACCGGCGCTGCCAGGTCCAGCAGGAACTGCAGCAAAGTCTCGACCGGTTGAGAAAAATCATCGGCGGCGCGGTGATGGCGATCGCCATGACCGTCGAAAAAAGAGACCCCTACACCTCCGGCCACCAGCAGCGCGTTGCCGCGCTCTCGTGCGCCATCGGAAAGGAAATGGGCCTTAGCAGCGACCGGGTCGAAGGGCTCACCATCGCCTCGGCGATTCACGACATCGGCAAGATTTCGCTCCCGGCGGAAATCCTGACCAAGCCCTCGCAGTTGAACCGCATGGAGATGGGCCTGGTTCAGGCCCACGCCCAGGCCGGCTACGAGATTCTCCATAACGTCGATTTTCCCTGGCCGGTGGCGGACATCGTCCTGCAGCACCACGAGCGGATGAACGGTACGGGCTACCCCCAGCACCTCATGGGAGATGCGATCCTGAAAGAGGCGCGCATTGTCAGTGTCGCCGATGTCGTGGAAACCATGTCCTCGCACCGCCCCTACCGGCCGGCGCGGGGCCTTGACAGCGCCCTTGGCGAGATATCCGCCCAGCGTGGAATCCTCTACGATGCCGACGCGGTCGACTCCTGTCTCACCCTCATGCAGGAAGGTCGCTTCGAATTCGCCTCCCCGGTTTTCGCTTGAATCTACGCGGTATTTTAGCTATGAAACACGCATAGAGAGCGGTATCGAAGCGTTGGATCGGGGCTGCGGGCAAGGCGTTGCCCAGCCTGAAAGCGCAGCCTGCGGGTCCGTACGCGGGCATTTCAAGCCGTGGCGCAAGACTGTCCGCGGGCCTCGGGCCCGCGCCTTGAAACAGCTTATTCGCCTGGGTGGCGGAATTTGGTAGACGCAAGGGACTTAAAATCCCTTGGGACATTGTCCCGTGCCGGTTCGATTCCGGCCCTAGGCACCAATAAAAACAGCCACTTAGCGAAGCGACTAAGTGGCTGTTTCTTTTTTTCGGCTAAAGAATGGCTAAAGTTCTGGCTATTTCGTTCTTTATCCTTTCATGGTGTGGGGTGACAGACTATTCTAGAGGATTGATTTTATAGAGTTGATGTGGGGTGACAGACTATTCTAGAGGATTGATTTTATAGGGTTGAATGGTCGATATGTGGTTGTTTTGAGGCGGGACGTGGCTTTGCGCGAATCGGGTCAAAAATTTCGAAAGTTTTTGCGTGTCACAAAAAAATTTATCCGAACCCACGTTTTTGACACACTATTCTAGAGAAATTAGACCCACCAACTAACTTCCAAAACCTTCTGCAACATCCTGTGATCAAAAAATAAAACTTCAATAAAGCAGCCTGGCAGACCCG
>JACRCN010000001.1 GCA_016219005.1 Deltaproteobacteria bacterium | reverse complement strand
CTATCATCAGCCGGCGAGCCACGTTGCGGCCAGAAAAGCGGCCACCCCGGTCAGAAAGGTCAGGGATGCGGGGGCCAGGAGCAGCCGGTAGGTCTTCCCCATGCCGGCCTGGTAATACTCCAGGGTCATCACATAGCAGGCGTGCATGGGGGAGAGCATGTGGGCGCAGATGCCGCTGGCGAGGGCCAGCATGACATAGTGGACGCCGGATCCATCCGTGGGCAGAAGGGGCAGGAGCACGGGGAAGCTCAGTCCCACGAAGGCCGTGGTGTACCCCGTGATGAAGGCGATGACCGCGGGGATCAAGGCCACCAGCACCGCGGTGGGCATCCCCATGCGGGACAGCTCTCCAGCGATGCTGTTCATGGCGCTGCTTGCGGTCAGCATCTCCTTGAAAAGCATGATGCCCCAGATCAGGAAGGCGAGCTCGAGGGAAACACTTTTACGGACCAGCGGTCCGAGGTGCGCCGCAGGGATGCGATAGAGCAGCGCGGTCCCGGCCGTGACCAGGGCCAGGGAATACACGAGATGGATGTCGAAGCAGAGCGTGAGGAGAATCACCAGAAAGAACGGGAGCAGGTTCCAAACGAAGGATAGGACGGGTCTTCCCATGCCGCCCGGTGTCAGCGGCGCGCGGGTGGATTTGTACGGCCGAACTTCCTTGAAGCCGAACACGATGCCGGCCAGGATCGAGGCCGCCGTGAGTGGAAGGTTGGCCAGGACGAGATCGGCGATGGGGATGCCGACGATGCCGGCCGTGAGAAAAAGCGCGGGAAAGGTGGGCAGCGTATACTCCCACACGTGACGAAACCAGTAGTTGAGAAAGGTCCTGCGCTCCGGGGAAAGCGTGAGATCGTCGGAGGCTTCGGCCACCAGCGGCGCCGACAGCATGGCGCCGCCGACCACCGGCAGCAGGCCGATGACGGCGGGGATGATCGCAACCGTGACCCGGGCATCGCGGAAAACCTCACTCAGCGCGGAAATCGCGCGGGTCATGCTCCCGCGTTCTTTCATGATGGCGCTGAAGAGCAGCACCAGTTCGAGGGCGATCACGAGCTTCAGGGTTTCGGCGTCCGCCACGCCGCGCCAGATGGCATCGCGCATCGCCGCGACGGGAAGTTGGAAAAGCAACCCCAGGACGACGGCACTGGCGATCAGCGTGATGCTCAGGGGGACTTTGACGCGGATCAGGACGATGATGGCGACGATAATGAAGCCGATTTTGACCAGATCGATCATCGAAGGATTTCCTCCGGCGCGCGCTCAAGAGGCGGGTGACGTACCTCCTGCCGATGCGGGCGAACTCGAGCGGGTTACATCAGGTCCTTGAGTCGCGCTGCCACGGCGTCGATAAATCCCTCGGTGGACTGATGCGCGGCCGGCCGAGGCTCGATCAGCGGCACCAGGTCCTTCGTCACGACGCCCGCCTCGATGCAGTCGATGACGGCCTTTTCGATCTTCGCGCCGAACCGGGTCACCTCAGGGGTTCCGTCGAGTTCGCCGCGCTTTTTTATGCCGCCGGTCCAGGCGAAGATGGAGGCCACCGAGTTGGTGCTGGTGGGGTGGCCTTTGAGGTGCTCGTAATAGTGGCGCCGCACCGTGCCGTGGGCGGCCTCGAACTCGTACTGGCCGTCGGGAGAGACCAGCACCGATGTCATCATCCCCAGGCTGCCGAACCCTGCCGCCACCACATCCGAGAACACGTCGCCGTCGTAGTTGCTGAGCGCCCAGAGGATACCGCCGGCCTGCTTCATTATCTGGGCCGCGGCGTCGTCGATCAGCATGTAGCGGTACTGAATGCCGGCCTGCTCGAGCCGGGCCTTCTGGGCCGCTGTCTCCGCAGCAAAGATGTTCTTGAAATAGGCATGGTATGTCTTGCTGATGGTGTCCTTGGCCGAGAACCACAGGGGCAGCTTTTCGCTGACCGCATAGGTGATGCAGGCGCGGGCGAAGGAGCGGATGGACTTCTCGAGGTTGTGGATGCCCATCACCACCCCGGGCCCTTTGAAATCGTGCAGCAGCAGGCGGGATTCCGGCCCGCCCGTGGGGTTGTAAACGATCTCCACTTTGCCGGGCTTGTCCACGACGAGTTCGACCCCGCGGTACAGGTCTCCGTAGGCGTGCCGGCCCAGGATGATGGGCTTCGTCCAGCTGCGCACGGCCGGGGTTATGTTTTTCACCAGGATCGGCTTGCGGAACACCGTGCCGTCGAGGATCGAACGGATCTGGCCGTTGGGGGAGGGCCAGGCTTTCTTGAGCTTGTACTCCACCACGCGCTCGGCGTCCGGCGTGATGGTGGCGCATTTCACGCCCACCCCGTACTGCTGGATCGCGCGGGCCGACTCTGTGGTGATGCGGTCGTCGGTTTCGTCGCGCTTCTGCACGCCGAGGTCGTAGTACTTCAAATTCACGTCCAGGAAGGGCCTGATGAGTTTCTCTTTTATCATCGCCCAGATGATCCGCGTCATCTCGTCGCCGTCCAACTCGACGATCGGTGTCTTGACCTGCACCTTAGCCATGGTATGATCTCCTTGTACCGCAGCGTGTTCCGGAAACATCCGAAAAAACCAAGGTCTCTTTCTTGAATATTCTAAACCGGCGCTGGACTTTTTTCATTCGGATATTTGGATTGGTTTCGGGCTTCGATATCCGAATTTCGGATTTCCATGGCGTCTGCCGCAGCGAGCCTTAGGCCAGCAGCCGAGTGAGATCGCGGATGTCGTCGATCTGTTCCAGTTGCCCTGTGGTCGCAACGATCTGATCGGCCTGGGCGGGTGAAAGCACGCCGGCGGACAGGCTGCGGAACTTCACGGCCACATCCTCCAGGCTCAGCGGCTGCCCCGTTGAGCCTTTGGCGTAATCCACCCGTGTTTCGAAACGGCGGCCGTCCCTCAGAACGATCTCCACCCGGTTCGCGTATCGTTCCGGATAGACCCGGTCTATGTCGGGATCCACGGCGATCTCCACGCGCCGGGCCAGGTCCAGCACCAGGGGGTCGGCGATCTTCTTCTCCGAGAACTGCTCCAGCAGCGCCGCATCCTCCAATAGTGTTACGGCCACGATATACTGCAGGCTCATCTGGGCTTGGACGATGCCGGCCGCCGCCGGGAACTCGAATCCGCATTGCACCACGACGCTGCCGGCGGTCTTCACCCGCACACGCTCCACCTCCGCTGCGGTGAAGACATGCCGGTGCTTGAGCTCCAGGACGGCATCGACGGCGGAGTGCGAACTCGCGCAGCATGCATAGGGCTTGATGTTCACCTCGCCGCAGTGAAACTGGTCCCCGAGCCTGTCCGTGATCAGGGAAAGGTCGAACCGGTCCGAGGTCGCCCGGCAGAAGCCGCCGTCCTGGGCTTCCAGGATCTGAGTCGGACCGCGGAACCCGCTCCGGGCGAGAAAAGCAGCCATGACACCGCTCTGGGCCGCGCGGCCCGGGTGGAAACGTTTGCTCATGGCGCCGTCGGCAAGAAACGCCCAGAGGCCGGCGGACTGAGTGCCGGCCAGTCCCAGGGCGCTGGCCATGTCCGCCGCAGCCAGGCCCAGAAGCCTGCCCGCTGCGGCCGCAGCACCGAAGGTGCCGGTGGTCCCCGTCAGGTGCCATCCCTTCAGGCGGGAGGCGTTCGGCCCGGTGGCCAGGCTGACCCGGACCATGGTTTCGTAGCCGGCCACCATGGCCGTGAGCACTTCCCGGCCGGAAGCGCCGAGGCACTCCCCGACAGCCACGGCCGCGGGGATCACCGCCGCACCGGGATGAATCTTGGACTGGTGGTAATCGTCGAAATCAAAGCTGTGGATCATTACCCCCAGTCCCAGGGCCACGTTCGCCGCGGGCCCCTGGAACTGATTCCGCCACAGGGTCGCTTCGCATCTTCCCTGCTGTTCCGCCACCCAGCGGTTGACGATGCGGGCCCAGGGCTGCGAAGCGCCGTGGAAGCCGCAGCCGATGGCATCCAGCAAATACTTCTTGAAGCTCACAACGAGCTCCGGCTTCAGCGCGTCGAACGACAACCGGGATGCGAAACCGGCGAGAGTGCGCGTGACAGGTTCAATGGGTTGTGTCTGCACGGCTCACAGCCCCTGGAGCATTTTGGGTTTTTTAAACAAGGGATAGACGATTGAAAGCAGCGCCCCGGAGAGCAGGACGATGCTGATGGGGCTCCCGACCAGGATCAGAGGGCTGCCGCCGGAGAGCAGCAGCGCCCGTCGCAGGGACAGCTCCGCCATGTCCCCCAACACCAGCGCCAGGATGCACGGGGCCACCGGGATGTCGAACTTGCGCATGGCATAGCCAATCAGCGAAAACGCGAACATCAAGTACACGTCGTCCATGTTGTTGGTGAGCCCGTAGGCCCCGATCGCGCATAGGATCATGATCGCCGCCGAAAAGATCGAGTACGGCATGCGGTTCAGCTCGAGGAACATGCGGATCGCGAGGATCGTGAGACCCAGCAGCAGTAGGTTCGTCAGGAGCATAGAGGCGAAGATGCCGTAGACGATGTCCGGCCGGGTGGAGAGCAGCAGGGGGCCGGGCTGCATGCCGTGGATCATGAAGGCTGCGATCATCATGGCCGTGGTGTTGCTGCCGGGGATCCCAAGGGAGAGCAGGATGGTCATGGAGCCGCCGGTGGAGGCGTTGTTGGCGCACTCGGCGGCCATTAGGCCTTCCACGGCGCCCTTGCCGAACTTCTCCGGCTCACGCTTGGCCGTTCGGGCGGCCTCGCCGTAGGAGAGAAACGCGGCGATGGTTGCGCCCGCGCCCGGCAAGGCCCCGACGATGGTCCCGATGATCGGGGAGCGGATCATGGTCAGCAGGTAGCCCTTGAACAGAGAAAATGGCGGGAACTCCCGCAGCATGCCCCGGTACTGCACACCGCCCTTGTATTCTTTGAAGGGTTCCTCGGCTTCGATGAAGATCTCGGAGACCGCCAGGAGTCCGACCATGGCCACCACGAAATTGATGCCGCCCAAAAGAATGGTGGTGTCGAAGGTGTAGCGCTCCTCGCCGGTGATGCCATCGGTGCCGATGGTCGCCAGGAAAAGCCCGAAGAAGCAGGACAGGAAGCCTTTCAGCATGGACCCGCCGGAAAGCCCGGAGACGACGCTCAGGCCCAGAACGGTCAGGGCGAAATACTCCGCCGGACCGAACTTCAGAGCGAAGCTCGCGATCAGCGGCGTGGCCACGATCATGACGACGACGCTGAACAGGCCCCCGTAGATCGAGCAGAGCAGGTAGACCCACAGGGCAAAGGTGGCCCGGCCCTTCTTGGCGAGGGCGTGACCCTCGATCACGGTGGGCACCGAGGACGGTTCTCCCGGGATACCGAAGAGGATCGAGGTGATGGACCCGCCGGTGATCCCTCCCAGATAGGCGCCCACGAGCAGGACGAAGGCCGTCATGGGCGAAAGGGAATAGGTGAACGACAACAGTAAAACGACTCCCATCGAGGTGCTGATGCCGGGGAGCGCCCCGGCCAGCAGCCCCCAGAGAGACCCGAGAACCATGGCCAGAAGGTTGTGTGGAAGGAGGACCGTGGCAACCGCCTGAAGGTAATGGTCTAACATCTCAGCAACCCTCCGTGGCTAGTAGAAAAGACGGCTGAACTCGGCGAATACCCCGATCCCCTTGGGGAATGGGATCGTGATGAATTTCGCAAAGACGCCCATGATCACCGTCGTCATCAGAACCGGTGAGATGGCGAGCACCCAGCGCCTTCTCTCACCCAGGATCAGCGCGAAAACAAAGATGTAAAGAAGGGTGGCGATGATGAAACCGAACCAGGGCATCACGATGATATAGACCAAAAAGCACACGACGCTCAGGCTGACCGTGATCCGCGCGCGCCTCTTTTCGGCGATGGCTTCGGCGGTCAGATCCTGAGCGCCCGGCCCGGCAGCGCTGGATCTCCGGATGCTCGAGATGAGCATCAGGACACTGAGCAGCGTTGAAGTCGCCAGTGCCATAAAAGGCCAGAGCCCGCTTCCCACCTCGCCGGGCCGGCCCTGCCCTAGCAACTCGAAGGTCTCGAACAGCATGAATCCGAAAAAGGCGATGCACATCGCAGAAAAGATGATTTCACCCTTTTTCATAGGACCCCGCCCGTCTTCCGGTATGCAGGGAGGAGACTTGCCCCCCCCAGTTAGTGTAATTGGAACACCCCCGCGGGGGCGCTATTTCACATAGCCCAGCTCTTTGAGGACACCGGAGAAGAAATTGACCTCCTCTTCCCAGTATTTGCGGGTCTCCTCGGGGCCCAGGTACCCCGGCCGGACGTCAAGATGTTCGTCTTGAATGAACTTGACGTACATCGGGTGTTGCAGCGACTTCGTGATCACGTCGAGCAGAAATTTCTGCCGCTCCGGCGGGGTGCCTTTCTTCACGGCCCAGGCCCGCATCAGGCCGTGGGTGTAATCGATGCCCACTTCTTTGGAACAGGGCACGTTCGGAAGGGCCGGGTGGCGTGTTTCCATGATGACGCAAAGAGACTTCAGCTTGCCTGCTTCGATCAAAGGCAGCGTTTCGGCCAGTTCTTCGACGGCGCCGGTGATGTGTCCGCCCAGGATGGCGGCTTTGATCTCCGCACCCGAATCAAAGGGCACGAAGGTTACCTCCACCCCGGCCTTTTTGAAGAAGGCCACGGTCTGAATCTCAGACCAGCCGCCGGGGGAGGTGCCCGCGAACTTCAGCCCTTTAGGGTTTTTCTTGCCCCACTCGATCAAGTCGGTAAGTGTTTTGAACTGCGAATCGCCGGAGATGGTCACCGCAGAGGTATCCCACTGAATCCGGCAGAGGGGGTCGAAGTCCCGCAGGAGTTGGGAGCGGGTTTTGGGTTTGACCGCGTCGATCAGATGCGAGGTGGTGACGGCCAGGACCGAGTAGCCGTCGGCCGGCTGCTGGGAGACATAGAGCATGCCCTTGGTGGCGCCGCCGCCGGGCATATTGTTCACCACCACGCCGTTTTTGAGCTGGGGCTTCAGGCCTTCGGCGACCGCCCGCGCCGCGGTGTCGCTGCCGCCTCCCGCGCCGAAGGGCACCAGAATTTCAATCGCCCTTTCGGGGTACTCGGCCGCCATGAGGTTCGCGGCGGCCATGGCCAGTCCGGACACGAGAAAAACCACCCAGGTCAGTGTCTTCACCTTTCGCATTGCGTGCCTCCTTTCAGGTCGTTGCCTGACTTGCTGAGTCGGAACATTTCTCCCAAGGTTGAAACACGCCGTTGATCGGCGCGGCTTTGGATAAAGTATCACCTTATCAGGCAGGAGAAATCCGAGTCAATCCCTAACTGGTTGAAGCGGTGTGGGGATCAGCCGGGATAACTCCAGAAGCGTCAGCCTCCGCTTACGGTGTCTCCGAAGAATTGTCACTCCCGCGGGTCGAAATGCGTTGCGGGCACCAGCACATGGCCCTCCATCAATCTGCGCGCGGTCCGGCCCAGGACGGCCTCGCGGTAGATGCAGGCATGGCCGTTTTTTTCCACGACCGCCCCGATCTCGATGGTGCCGCCCGGATGCCCCAGACGAATCATCGGCTTTGCGTGACCGCCCTGGGTCAGCACCTCTTGCACGACGGTGCCAGCGATCATGGCCGCGCCGGCGGTGCAGATGGCCCCCGTCACGGCGTAGGACCGATGCAGCGCTCCCATCGACATGATGCGCGCCGTCAGATCGATCTGGGAGCCATGGATGATCTCTCCGCTGGCGCATGTGTAGGACTGGGCGGGCGCCACAACGGCTATCTTCGGGACCGCCTGGCTGGTGCGGCTGGCGTCGGCGGGGGAAGGCGCTAATCCGATCAGGGCCGCGGCATGGCTGCGGATTGCCTCCAGCATTGAGCGGATGCTCGTCGTGTCGAATTCATCGACCTCTGTCCCCAAGAGCCCGACTTGGGAGGCCTGGACAAACACCACCGGGTTGGCCGCATCCATGATGGTGACGCGGACGGACCCGATCGCAGGCACCTTCAGATGGTCCTGAAGGTTGCCGGTCGGGAAAAGCGTGCCGGTCATCGAACCGCCCGGGTCCATAAACCGCAGTGCGATTTTGGAACCCGTGCCGGGGACCCCCGAGATGCGGTAGTCGCCTTCCTCGGCGAAACGTCCCTCTTTGACGGGCACTTCAGCGATGATCGCCTTGCGGGTGTTTCTCTGAAAAATCCGCACTCGGGTGATGGGTTCGCGAGCTTTGACCAGGCCCTCGTCGACGGCAAACGGGCCGACGGCCGCTGACATGTTGCCGCAATTGCCCTTGAACTCGATGGCGGGCCGGTCGATGGCGACCTGGCCGAAATAATATTCGACGTCATAGCCGGAGTCGGTTGAAGGACGGATGATGGCTGTTTTGCTGGTGACGGAGGTGGCCCCGCCGACCCCGTCCATCTGTCTTCGATACGGGTCCGGGCTGCCATAGGCGGATAGAATGATCCGGTCTCTGACGGCCGCATCCGCGGGCAGATGCTTTTCGTGGAAGAACAACCCCTTGCTGGTTCCACCGCGCATCAACACCGCAGGAATTCTGACTTGCATGGCGAATGCCTCCTTCTATCCTTAATCGTCCGGGCGGTTTTCGTCGCGGGCTCGTCGCGGACACCCCCGCGCGGTGCGAACCGCCGGCGGCAGCAGGTTACCGGCGCCGCCCCATCGGTCCGATCCGCTTCAGTATCCGGCTGTCCACGCCTCGGTCTAAATCGTCCAGGGCATACCCCAGGGCCGCCTCGAGCAGGGCGGACTTGTTGCCCACCGCAGCCCCGGCGAGCTTGAGCTCATAGAATCGGGTGTTGAAGCGTTCGAGGAGATCATCCGAGAGGTAAAACCCGGCTTTGCGCTTGGCCGCCGGCGCGGCGCCGGACGCCTTTCGGCCGCCCGGCCGAAAGGCGTCCGAGGGCTGCCGGCGCCCGGTCGCGGCTTCTACCGGATCGGGCAGGTGCTCATCGAAGAGGTCAGGCATCTGGTGGCGTCTGGTTGGCATCGTTCAAAACCCTCCTCACCAGCAGGTCATAGTCTTGGGCGGCCAGGCTGCTCCTGTCGTATTCGAAAATGGTGCGCCCGTGGAAGGGAGCCTCGCAAAGCCGCACCGTGTAGTGGACCGGCGGACACAGCTGCCGGGCGAAATGGCGTCCCAGTTGTGTCATTATCTCCTGGCTGTGGCGGGTGCGGCGATCGAACAGGGTCGGCAGGATGTATTTCAAACGCAGCTCGGGATTGAGCTTCTGGGCGGAGTGCAGGTAGCGGAAAAACGTCTTGAGCCCTGCCAGGGATGGGCCCTGCAGCGCGACCGGACACAGCACCTCGGTGGCCGCCATGAGAATGTTGACGCTCAGCACGTCCCAACCGGGCGCGCAGTCGAAGATCATGAAATCGATGCTCCCCGGGCGCGGGGCCAGCTTCTGTTTAAGAACGCTCTGGCGCACCTCCCGGGGCTGCTCGCCGAGCCAGTGTTTCAATTCCACGAGCCGGATCCCGCCCGCCAGCACCCACAAGTTTTCCCGGGCGCGGAACACGGCATCATTGCGGGAGAGGGACACGCCGGCATCGGTGCTCTCGGTGAGGAACTCGGCAAGCCCGTAAGGCGGCTTCACACCCAGGAATTTGACCACCTGGTCCTGGGTGTCGCAGTCCACCAGCAGCACCCTCTGCCCGAGGGCCGCCAGGCCCCCGGCCAGACTCACGGCCGTGGTGGTCTTACCGACACCTCCCTTGGCCATGGCAACGGCGATGGTTCGCATCGGCTGTACCGCGCTCCTATTCAGATACTCTTCTGTTATTCTGTTCGTACATTATCGAATTCTTCTAGATGGTGCAAGCCCTTTTTTCAATTCCACGATTGTCGCTCCCCATCCGCCGGCCTCGCTGGGTGCGTCCGTGAACGAAAGCACCTGGGGGTGGCGCCGGAGGAGTTCCTGGACGCGCGCCTTCTGAAGCCCCGTGCCCTTGCCGTGGATGATCCGGACCGAGGTGAAGCCCGCCCGGATGCATTCGTCGATGTAGTCTTCGATCAGGCCGGGAATATCCGCGGGGCGGAAGGTGTGCAGGTCGATGACGTCCTCGATGGGGATCCGAATCGCATTCACCGTGAATCACCCCCGTGATGGCCCCCCGCGCAGCGGGCGGGTTGAAATTTCAAGGTCCATCGGTTAATTAAGGTTTCGAGGAGCCGAGGGGCCGAGTGAAACGCGGCCGAAAAAACGGTCTGACGCCAGGCCAACCGGGGAGTCCGCATGGCGACGACGGAGCTTTCTTATAAAATCGGGATAGTGGTGTTGGCCTACCTGTTGGGTTCGATCCCCTGCGGGCTCGTGTTGACCCGCGCCTTTGCGGCAACCGACGTCCGGCGGTGCGGCAGCGGCAACATCGGCGCCACGAACGTGGCGCGCCTCGCCGGTCCCTGGCTTGGGCTGGCCACCCTGATCGCGGATGCCCTCAAAGGCTGGCTGCCGGTCTATCTCGCGCGGTCGCTACCGGCGCCGGCAGCCGGCGCCGAAACGTGGGCTGCGGCCGCGGCGCTGCTGGCTTTCTGCGGCCATCTCTACCCGCTCTACACCCGTTTCCGGGGCGGCGGGAAGGGTGTGGCCACCGGCCTCGGGTCCTTCATCCTGCTGGCTCCCTGGGCCGTGGTGATCGTTTTGGCGGTGTTTCTGAGCGTATTTTTCATCGGCCGCAGGGTGTCAGCCGCCTCTCTCGCCGCCGCGGCGGTGTTGCCCGCAGCGGTTTTCATGACCGGCCAAGCCGGTGTCGTTTGCGCCGCGGCCGTCATCGTGGCCGTCTTCATCTTTCTGCGCCACGCCGAAAACATCCGGCGCCTGCGCGCAGGCACGGAGCCTGAATTCCGGGTGTCGCGCTGAAGAGACCGGTTCAGCCCGATCCCAGACTCCAGGCGAGTGCGAGAATGCCCCCCAGCACCAAGTGGCTCTCCACCAGGAATTCCAGCCACAGCCCGGGCAGGATCACGCCTTTTTCGTACGCGATGATGATAGCGAACATCGCCGCCGGGCAGACGGCCAGCAGGAATCCGAAGGTCGCAAACAGTCCGGCCGCGGTGAGCAGCAGCAGGCCGGCGGCAAGGCCGGCCAGGATGCCCTTCAGCAGGCGCAGGGACGGTTGCTCCCCGATCAGGATGGGGATGCTTTCGCGGCCGACCAGTCGGTCGCCCTGCATGTCGAGGATGTCGAAGAACGCGGTGCGCACGAAGACGAGCCCGGTCGTCCAGACAAAGACGCTCGCGTTCGCCCACCGGTAGGACCCGACGAACGAAAGCGGCGGCAGCACGGCGGTCGCCACCCCCCAGGCCAGGGCGATGAGGATGGTTTTGGAACCCGGGATGTCCCGGATTCTTCGGTACCGGAAGCCGGTAATCGACTTCGGGACGAGATAGAGATTATAAGAGAGTCCCATCAGGCTCATAAGCAGCAGGACGAGAAAAGGCATCACCCCCTGATCGAAGGCGATCAGAAGCCCGGCCGCGCCGCACGCCAGGGCCAGGACGGTCAAGGGGGCCTGCCGGCGCTGGTAGAAGCTGGCCCGGTCCGGGTCGTTGTAGCGGTCGGCCCTGCTGCCCGTCAGGTGGTTCAGGATGTGCATGGACTGGACGTACAGACAGGACATCAGCACAAACGGGAAATGCTGGGCGACCGCCTGGAGCAGGCAGGCGGCATAACACAGGCCGCCGGCGCCGAGGGACACGTAGAGGTTGGTGAGCAGGCTGGCGCGCAGCAGGGCATGCAGGGCCTTGTGCCGCCACGACCGGCGCTTGAAGAGCTTGGCTTCGAGGGCCATGGTCACTTTGCGGATGACCCAGTTGGGGGTGGAGGCGCCGGCCGAGATGCCGATGGTGCGTGCGGCAACGAGATCCCCCAGGTCGATGTGGTCCAGATCGGCCTCGGTTTCTACGTGGAAGGCAGGCTTCCCGGTTTGCCGGGCGATCTCGTAGAGGCGCCGGGTGTTCCCGCTTGCACGGCCGCCGACGACGACGACCGCATCCACCGATTCCGCCAGCTGCTGGACGTCCGCCTGGCGGCTTTCGGTGGAGTCGCAGATGGTTTCGAAGATCTTGTAATGCGGATGGGTTCGGCCGGCCCAGTCCTTCACCGCCTCGTAAAACCGCATGTTCTGGGTGGTCTGGGCCACGATGATGGCTTTCTCGAAAACCGGTAGCGTGTCGAGTTCCTCCAGGCTGGCGACTACATGCCCGTTCTTGCCGGCGTAGCCCGCCAGGCCGACGACTTCCGGGTGGTCCTTTTCACCGATGATGACGACGGCGAATCCCTGCCGGGCGTGCCTGCGGATGATGGACTGCACCCGGATCACCCGCGGGCAGGTGGCATCGATGACGTTGAAACCGGCCGCCTTCAGCCGCTTCTTGGTGTCCGGCGGCACGCCGTGGGCCCGGATCAGAACGGTGCCCGTGCCGCTTTCCGGGATGTCCTTGATCTCCGAGATTCCCTTGGACTGCAGCAACTCCAACACTTGGGGATTGTGAATGAGCGGGCCGTAGGTGTAAAGCGGGGCGGGGTGCTTCTCCGGCGCATCCAGCACCGTTTCAACGGCCCGGCGCACGCCCATGCAGAAGCCCGACATTTTGGCGATCACGATTTTCATGATGAATGGATATCGATGAACGGTCGCAAATGCATCTCGATCAGCGCATCCACCAGCTTCGGCAGCGGCAGGGGGGCGGAGCCGACGATGGCGACGTTCTCCTGGCAAAGGGGCAGGAGCAGCTTGGGGACGGGGCTCGCTGCCACGGCCTCAGCCATGGCAGGAGTCACTTCGCCCATCATGGCGTGCGCCAGGACGATGCCGATGGGGCCGAGGATGATGTCCACTTTGAGCACGGTCTGGCGGATGGCGTTTTCGCCGGAGGCTCCACGGTTGGCGCTGGCCTTTAGCATCTGGGCCGCGGCGATCGCGTTCGTGCCGAGGGCGATCACCTCAATGCGCTCCTCGAACGCCTCCCTGAGCTTCCGGATGATGGTGCTGCCGATGCCCCCGCCCTGGCCATCGATTACGCAGACTCGTTGCATGGCTCAGCCCAGTTTATAAACCTGCTGTCAAAGTTTCGCGGTTTTGTTCTGGTGTTGGCGCATCCGTTTGGGGAGACGTTTTCCGGCCCCCTTCTTGCGGGTCGAGATCCGGCGCGCTGCGCCTTCTTCCTCCGGGCCGTCCGCACCCTCCAGCGCCACGGCCATGGCGACACGGGCCTCGAACGCGGGGGAGTCCAGCGTGGCGGCGCCACAGGACGCCGCGGCGCGGGCCACCGCGGCATCCGAACTCACTACGACGGCCTTCTCGCGTTCCTGCCGGGCCATGCGCACGATGACGGCGTCGGCGGGTTCCCCGTCGCGGGAAAAGACGATCTGGATGCCTTTGACCTGGTTTCGGGCCGCGGCGAACGCGGGGGCCTGGGCGCCGTCAAACACCACCGTGATGCGGTGCGGCTTGAGCTTGCGGTAGGCGGCCAGTCGCGCGACGAGGGCCTCACGCCCGCAGGCGATGTCCTGGCGATCCAGGCGGCTGAGCGCCGGCGACCGGCGGATCAGGTTGTAGCCGTCGATGATGATGTGATTCGTCATAAAACCGGGCGGGGTTCAGAGCTTGATCTGGCGCAGCCGCGCGATCAACCGATCCAGGTCGTCGTTGCCGTAGAACTCGATCTCGACTCGTCCCTGCCTGCCCGATTTTCGGATGGTGACCTTGGTCCCCAGTTGACGCGAGAGGTCTTCGGACAGGCTCGCCAGGTGCACGGCCTCGGAGCCGTGCATGGATACCCGCGGCTTTTTCTTTTCATCCTTAAGGCGCCGCACCAGTTCCTCGGTCTCCCGTACCGACAGTCCCCGGGCGACCACCGCCCGCCAAGCCGCCAGCTGCTGGGCCCCGTTCTCCGCGCCGAGCAGCGCCCGGGCGTGACCCATGCTGAGGCCGCCCTTGACGATGCTCGCCTTGACCTCCTCCGGCAGCTGCCGCAGGCGCAGGAAATTGGCCACCGCGGAGCGGCTTTTGCCGACCCGCTCGGCCGCCTGGTCCTGGGTGAGGTGAAATTGCTGGATCAGGCGATGATAGGCATCGGCCTCCTCGATGGGGTTGAGGTTCTCGCGCTGGATGTTTTCCACGAGCGACAGCTCGAGCAGCTGGTCGTCGCTGACGGTTTTGACCACGACCGGGACCTGGGAGAGCCCGGCCCGGCGGGCGGCCCGCAGGCGGCGTTCTCCGGCGATGAGTTCGAAGCCAGGGTCGGATTTGCGGACGATCAGCGGCTGGAGGACCCCCTGCTCGCGGATCGAGCCGGTGAGCTCCTCCAGTTCTTCCTCGGCAAACTCATGGCGGGGCTGGAACCGGTTCGGGCGAATCAGGTCGATGTCGCACAGGAAAAAGCCGCCCTCGGGTTCAAAGGTCGGTCCGGCATCCGGTATGAGCGCGCCGAGCCCCCTGCCGAGGGCGAGCTTCTTGTGCTTGATGGTCGATTCCGGGGATGGCGTGTGCTTGTTCATAACCTTAATGTGAGGCCTCGCTGCCGTGGCGGGTGGGGTGCATGAGCTCCCGGGCCAGCTCCACATAGCTCTGGGCGCCCTGGGAGGTGGCGTCGTAGAGGATGATGGGCTTGCCGAAGCTCGGGGCCTCGCCCAGCCGGACGTTGCGGGGGATTGTCGTCCGGAACATCAGATCCTTGAAAAACTTGGCCGCTTCCTCCGCCACCTGCTGGGAAAGGTTGGTCCGCCGGTCAAACATGGTAAGCAGGATGCCGGTGATGTCCAGCCCCGGATTGAGCGCCCGCTTCACGCGCTTCACGGTCTGCAGCAGCTGGCCGAGGCCTTCGAGGGCATAGAACTCGCACTGCAGCGGGATAATGAGCGAGTCCGCCGCCGTGAGGGCGTTGAGCGTAAGCAGGCTGAGCGAGGGTGGGCAGTCGAGGATGATGTAGTCAAACCGCGGCAGCAGCGGAGCGAGGAGTTGCTTCAGGGCCGTTTCCCTGTCCGGTGCGGCCATCATCTCCACCTCGAAGCCGATCAGTTCCACGTTGGACGGAATGACCTTGAGCGTGGCAATCGTGCTGTCGTGGAGGAGGTCTTCCGCCGCGGCCTCCCCGAGCAGCCCGTGGTAGAGCGTGTGGTGGTCGGAATTCTTGTCGATTCCCAGCCCGGAGGTGGAGTTGGCCTGGGGGTCGCAGTCCACCAGCAGGGTCTGCTGCTCGAAGACGGCCAGCGACGCCGACAGGTTGATCGCCGTGGTGGTTTTGCCGACCCCGCCTTTCTGGTTGGCGATGCAGATGACTCTGGCCATGCTCCGGCATCTACCATAGAATCTGGCATTTGAAAAGAACGTTAAAATGTGCCATATTGAATCAACCGGGGCAATTCCCCGGCAGTGGTGTGCCCCTGCATGCTCCGCCTGTTGTCTCGATCGCCATCCGCCTGCGGACCCCCGCGAATCAATGCGCACCGGCGGGCTGCTTCTGGTGCCACCGCTGTCTATCGATGAACCGTGTGAAATGATGCTGAAAAGACGACATTCTTGTGTCTCCTGGATCGTGCTGGCGCTGCTGGCGGCAGCGCTCGCCGTCCCCCGTGCGGGGTTCGCGATCACCATCGGGGAGGAGGATGAGCTCTCGCGCGAAATGCTCCGGATCATTTTCAAGAGATTCGAGGTGGTGCAGGATCCCTACATCGCCGGCTATGTCACCCGGGTCGGGGCGCGGATTCTGAACGTTCTGCCGGAGCAGCCGTTTCGATACCACTTTTACGTGATCAAGGATGCGTCTTACAATGCCTTCGCGACCCCGGCCGGCCACATCTTCGTCCACACCGGGTTGTTGGAGGCCATGACTCAGGAGGAGGAGTTGGCCGGCATCCTCGCGCATGAAATTTCGCACGTCTACTGCCGCCACATCTCCCAGAAGATCGAGTTGTCCAAGAAGGTCGGATGGGCCAGCCTGGCCGGAGCGGCCGCCAGCGTGTTGCTCGGTGTGGCCGGCGGCGGCGGGGCGGCCGGCGCGATGATCATGGGGACGCAGGCCGCGGGAGCGACGGCCCAGCTCGCCTTCAGCCGCGACAATGAGATGCAGGCCGATCAGCTCGGCCTGAAGTTCCTGGTCGATGCCGGCTACAACCCCGAGGGCCTGCTCAAGATTCTGAAGAAGATCCGCGGCAAGCAGGCCTGGGGCAAGGAGCAGATCCCCGTCTACATGATGACCCACCCGGCCATCGAGGACCGCGTCGTGTACGTGGAGAACTGGAACGAGGACCACTCCGCCCAGGTGAAAAACCTCGCCCTGGTCAACCCGGCCGAGTTCGATCGCATCGAGACCCGGCTCATCGCCGAGTACGAGACGGCGAATTCAGAGCTGAGCGTTCTGGAAGCCGAGCTCAAGCGGGAGCCCGGCAACGTGCTGACCCGCTACCGCTACGGGCTTGTGCTCGCGCGGGCCAACCGCTGGGACGATGCCATCGCCCAACTCAAGGAGGCCCTGTCCCGGCGCGCCTTCGACGGCTATCTGCTGCGGGATCTCGGCAAGGTGTACTTTCTATCCGGCCGGCTGCCCCAGGCGCTGAGCACGCTGGAAGGCGCGCGCTTGTCGATTCCCAACGATCCGGACTGCCTTTTCTTCCTGGGCCGCACCCAGCAGGAACTCGGCAAGCTGAGCGAGGCGATTGCGTTCTACCAGACCGTCATTCAGAAGATGCCGGACTACCGGGAGGCGTATTATTTTCTCGGCCAGAGCCTCGGCAGGCAGGGTGTCCTGGTGGACGCCCATTATAACCTGGGCATCTACCAGCTGAGAGGCCACGATTACAAGACGGCGGCGGCCCAGTTTAAGCAGGCCCTCCGCAACAACCCCGACCCCGAAAAACGCGAGCGCATCGAGCGGCTGCTCAAGCAGTCCGAAAACGAGATCAAGGCCGAACGCAAGGCGTTGGAATAATAACCGACGGGTTCACGAGCGGCGTATTAGCTGCGGTCGAAGCGGGCGAAGTGCATCGAGAAGGTCCCGCGCCCTTGGGTGGCAGACCGCAGGGCGGTGGAATAGCCGAACATCCGCGAGAGCGGCACCTCGACGGCGATGACCTGAACCCCCAGCTTGTGCTCGACGGACTCTATCTTTCCGTTGCGGGAATTCAGATCTCCGATCACATCCCCCAGGAAAGCATCCGGCACGAGTACTTCCGCAGCCATGATCGGCTCGAGCATGAAGGGGTTGGCCCGTGCCAGAGCCTCTTTACAGGCCATGGAGGCGGCCACCGTGAACGCAAGCTCCGTGCTGAGGGTGTCTTTCAGGCGGGCCGCCGTGAGGGTGATGCCCACGTCGACCGCCGGATAGCCCGACAGCGGCCCGCTGCCCAGGGACTCGACGGCGCCCTTGCGGATGGCCTCCAGGAGCGGGGCCGGCAGGGCGTCCACGGGCATCGCGGATCCGAATGTCACACCGGCGCCCCGGGCCAGGGGCGCGACCGAGAGGGCGACCTCAGCCGACTGGCGCTGGCCGGCGATCTCCCGGTCGAACACCGCCGTCGCTTCGGCTCGAGCGGCGATGGTTTCCCGGTACATCACCTGGGGCTTGCCGACGTTGACGCTCGTATTGAACTCGCGCTGCATCCGGCTGATGATGATGTCGAGGTGCAACTCGCCCATGCCCGAGAGTATCGTCTGTCCCGTGTCCTCGTCCCGGCGGACCCGCAGGGTCGGGTCCTCGGCAGTGAACTTCTCGAGGACTTCATCCATCCGCTCCTGGTCGCTGTGGGTCTTGGGTTCGACAGCGATGGAAATCACCGGCTCGTAGGTCTCGATCTTTTCGAGCAGGACCGGGTGCTCGGGCGTGCAGAGGGTGTCGCCGGTGGAGGAATCCTTGAGACCTACCACCCCGACGATGCTGCCCGCGCCGGCCTCCTCGATGCGGTCGCGCTTGTTGGCGTGCATGCGCAGAAGGCGGGCCGGTTTTTCCTTGCGCTTCAGGGTGGAGTTGTACACTTCGCTGCCGGCCTGGAGGCGGCCGCTGTAGACCCGCACGAAGCAAAGCTTGCGGCCCTCCATCATGGAGACTTTGAAGATCAGGGCGGCCAGGGGGCTCGCGTCGCGGGGCGGGCATTCGGTGATCTCACCGGTCTGGGGGTGGACTCCCTTCGCCGGCGGGATGTCGGCGGGGCTTGGCAGGAAATGGGCCACGGCATCCAACAGCGGCTGGATCCCCTTGTTTCTGAGGGCGGCGCCGCACAGCACGGGGACCAGCTTGAGCCGGATGGTGGCCCGGCGGATGGCGGCAACGAGCTGGCCCGCGTCGATCGGTGCCTCGGACACGTAGGCCTCCATGAGCTCGTCGTCCTCCCCGGCCACGGTCTCGATCAGTGTGTCGCGGTACTCGGCGACGCGGTCGGCCATGGTCGCCGGAATGTCGCCGGTCGTAAACACCGTCCCCAGGGAGGCGTCATCCCACCGGATCTGCTGCATGCGGATGAGGTCGATGACGCCCTGGAAGTCCTCGCCCATGCCCAGCGGGAGTTGCAGGACCAAGGGGTTGGCGTTCAGCTTGGCGCGCATCATCGCCACGGTGCCGTAGAAGTCGGCCCCGATGCGGTCCATCTTGTTAAGGAAGGCGATCTTGGGGACGTGATATTTATCGGCCTGGCGCCATACGGTCTCGGACTGGGGCTCGACCCCTTCCACCGCGCTGAAAACACCCACGGCGCCGTCCAAAACCCGCAGGGACCGCTCGACTTCGATGGTGAAATCGACGTGGCCGGGCGTGTCGATGAGATGGATCTCGATGTCCTTCCAGGGGCAGGTGGTCACCGCCGAGGTGATGGTGATGCCGCGTTCCTGCTCGTCCGGCATCCAGTCCATGACGGCCTCCCCGTCGTGCACCTCTCCCAGTTTGTGGGAACGGCCGGAATAAAACAAGATGCGCTCTGTCACGGTGGTCTTGCCGGCGTCGATGTGCGCGATGATACCGATGTTGCGGACGGCGGTGATCTTGGTCTTTTTCATCGTGGTGGCCAATTGGTGAGCATTTTCATAAGCCGCGCAACGCCGGATCGCGGCTTGAGGCGCCGTTGGTTAACCGCCGGATAAGCGTTTCGCCGGAAGGTTCGCCAACAGGACCTGCCTTTTAAGCCAAACGGCTTGCGATGTCAAGACGAGCGGGCGGCCGGGAGGCCGGGGTTCAAGCGGCCGCAGGGCGCTCCCGGGGTCCCGGCCGCCGAAATCGCGTGGCGGCAAGCAGAGGCGGCAGTTGGACAGAGCCGGCGCGTTCCCGCCAAATAAAAAAGGTCAGCCATCTGGCTAACCTTAAATTAACAGGGTATTGAAAAACCGTGCCTGAGGTCGTAATCCGGCGTGATGCGGCTTTTGTAAATGCTCACCTATCGCTGAACAGGCTGCGCGTTCCAAAACGCCGCACGCCTGGGCTGACGGCCTGATGCTTGTTTTTCAACACCCTGTCAATGTCTTAAGATGGTGGAGCTGAGGGGGCTCGAACCCCTGGCCTCATGACTGCCAGTCATGCGCTCTCCCAGCTGAGCTACAGCCCCAGGCAATAACTTAAATTTTTTAACAAACGCTCCTTCGCATGTCAATAGTTATTTGATGAAATCACCTTGGAAAAGGTTGACAAACCGGTGCGTCAAAAATATTATAAAAAGCTTTCAAAAGATTTTGCCCAGACATCCCTGCCGCCGTCAGCGCGCGGAGGGCAGACAACCCGGTTCGGACCGCCGTCGTGATGAATCCCTATTTCAGATCACCGCGCCCACCCCAGCGTAAGCGGGGCGATGCCGGCGCGTACACGGATTTCGATGCCACCGAGCTTTTTTGCCCGAAATGCCGCCGGGCGGTGCCGGTTCGCAAGCGTTTGCTGCTGGTGCTGCCGGAAGGCGACAAGTATGAATATCTCTGCGCCGTCTGCTCCAGCACGGTGGGTACGAAAATCAGTCGCGATCAAAAGCCCATGACGCTGATCGTGTAAAATCATTGCGCACGGAATGGGCCGGCGGAGTCGCCCCGGCCATGCCAGCGCACTCAATTCGTTTTGAAACGGAGAATTCAGGCATGCTTGACTTGATGCGGAAAAACGCAGGATCCTGGGTGGTCAAGGCCCTGCTGGGCGCCATCGTGGTGGTGTTTGTCTTCTGGGGAGTGGGCAGCTGGACTTCCCATCAGGAAGGTGTGGTCGCCACCGTCAATGGCGAGGCCATATCCCGCCAGGACTACAGCAACGAATACAATCGACTCATGGACCAGGTGCGCCAAAATTTCGGTGCCGGCATCACCGATGAGATGCTCAAGTCACTGCAGCTGGAGACCCAGGCCTTGAACCAGCTCATCGACCGACTGCTGCTCAAACAGGCCGCCGCGCGTCTGGATCTGCGGGTGGCCGATGAGGAACTGGCGCGCTCGATCCGCGGCATCCCGGCCTTCCAGTCCTCAGGCGTGTTCGACCCGCGCCGCTACCAGCAGATGCTGCCCCTCAACCGCTTAACTCCTGAGACCTTTGAGATGATGCAGCGTGACGCGCTGCTTTTTGCGAAGCTGCAGCGGGTCATCACCGACAGCGTCAAGGTGTCCGAGGCGGAGATCGCGGACTGGTACACGTGGAGCAATGCCGCCGTCAAGATCGACCACGTCCCGATCGCCTCCGAGAAGTACGCCAAGATTACCGCCTCGCCCGAAGAGCTTGCCCAGTACTTCGAACGCAATAAAGAGTCCTATCGGACCGAGCCCGAGCTGCAGGTACGCTATCTGCACTTCACGCCGGAGCCTTACATGGCCAAGGTGGCGCTGACGGACGCCGACGTCCGGGACACCTACGACTCCGCCCCCGAGCGGTTCGCGATCCCCGCAACGGTGGAGGCGCGCCACATTCTGATCCGGGTGGCGCCCGATGCCGCGCCGGAGGCCGCTGAAAAGGCCCGGGAGAAGCTCGCCGACGTGCTGAAGCTGGCCCGGGAGGGCAAGGACTTCGCCGCTCTTGCCAAGCAATACTCCGAGGACGGCACGCGCGAACAGGGCGGCGCTCTGGGGGCTTTCCGCAAGGAGGCCATGATCCAGCCCTTTGCCGATGTGGCCTTCGCCATGAAACCCGGCGAGATCAGCGAGCCGCTGCGGACGCGTTTCGGTTGGCACCTGATCAAGGTCGAAAAAGTCAACGAGGGGCGCACCCGCAGCTTCGAGGAGGTCGCACCCGAGATCGCGAATCAGCTCAAGGGCGAGCGCGCCCGCAGCCTGGCCTACGACGATGCCGAAGCCGTCTATGACGCGGTTGCCGGAAGCGGGGACCTGGCCGGCGCGGCGGCGGCCCGCAAACTCGACCTGCGCACCACGGATTTCTTCACCCGGCGCGGCCCCGTGCCAGGCGTTTCCAAGGCCGCGGAATTCGCCCAGGCGGCCTTCCAGTTGGCCCCCGGGGAGGTGAGCGACATCCAGGACTTCGGCGACGGCTATACCCTGCTGCAGGTTGCCGACAGCCGGCCCTCGCGCATTCCCGAGCTTGCGGCCGTGGAAGCCAGGGTCAAGCAGGACGCGATCCGGGAGAAGCAGACCGAGCAGGCCGGGAAGGACGCCCGGGCGCTGCTGGCGGACGTGCAGAAGGGTGCCGCGTTGGAGCCGGCCGCCAAAAAGGCCGGGCTGACCGCGAAAACGACGGATTTTTTCAAACGCGGTGACAGCCCGCCGGACCTGGCGAACGAGCCCGAGGTCGCGCGCGCGGCCTTCGAGCTGTCCGAGCGGGAGCCGCTGCCGGCGGAGCCGATCAAGACCTCCATGGGCTACAGTGTGATCCGTTTCCGCGAGAAAAAGCCGCCGGCCGTGGACGGCTTGGACGCCGAAAAGGCCCAGATTCGCGACCGGCTGTTGCAGCAGAAGAAATCCAAAACCTGGGAGGCCTGGCTGGATCAGCTGCGGCAGAGCAGCGAGATCGTGCGCAAGAAAGACATCGCACAAGGCTGATCGGGGCCGCTGCCGTCAATCCGTATCAGGAGGGCCCATGGGCGTTAGGAAGCGAAAGCTCACCAAAGAGGCATCCCCCAACATTCACATGACCAAAAAATGCCCGGAGTGTTTCGCTTACCTCCCGCTGTCGGTGAAGGTGTGCACATCCTGCGGGAAGCAGGTCGGCCCGGTGAACAAGCTGGGGCACGCGGAAAAGCTGCCGAACGTAATGGGGTACGTGACGGCCGTCGCCGCCATCCTGGCGTTCATCGTTTTTGTGTGGTGGGGGTTTTTTACCGAGCCCTAATACCTCACCGAGCGCTTCTCCAGGATGTCCCGCGGGATCATGTCCACGAACCGCGACGGCCGGTTGAGAACGATCCCCAGGCTGCGGTCATAGACCTGGCGCGGGTACGTGAGGAAGAGGTGCTCCTGGGCGCGGGTGGCGGCGACGTACATCAGCCGCAGTTCCTCCTCCATGTCATCGTCCTTGGACATGGCGTAGAGCGAGGGAAACCGGCCGTCGAGGGCCCATATGATGAAAACCGAATGCCACTCCAAACCCTTGGCGGAGTGGATGGTCGAAAGGACCAGCCGGTCCTCTTCGACGTCGCCGGCCACCAGGCGGTCCTCCGCGCTGATGTTCGGCGGCTCCAGAGCCATGTCGGTCAGAAACTGATCCAGGCGCTGGTACCGCTCTAAAATGCCGAGCAACTGCTCCAGGTCTTTTGCGCGCTTGGGGTGGTCGTCAAAACTCTGCTTCAACAGCGGCAGGTAGTACTGCACCACCGCGGCCCCTATCTCCACCGGTCGCATGGCGGTGGGATCGATGGTCTGGTAGAGGCCGGCGAGCCGCTCGATGCCCGGGTGCTTGAGTCTGATTGTGAACAGCCCGGCCACCCCGGCATCCGTCGCCGCGATGGCGTCGTAGATGCGCTGGGCGCTGCGCGGGCCCACCTTTTCGATCAGTTGTAGAATGCGGTGCCAGCTGATGCGGTCATAGGGGTTGGCGATCACCCGCAGGTGGGCCAGGACATCCTTGATGTGGGCGGACTCGGTGAATTTGAACCCGCCGACTTTGATGAAGGCAAGTCCCTCCCGCGCCAGCTCGATTTCCAGGTCGAAGGAGTGAAAACCGGCCCGGAACAGGACGGCCATGCGGTGGAGCGGGACCCCGCGCTGCGCGAACTCCTGAATCTTCTGCACAATGAAGAGCGACTGGCTGTTCTCGTCCTCCGCCTCGATCAACTGGGGCGTGGAGCCGCCCGCTTTGCGGGTGAACAGGTGCTTGGCGTATTTTTCCTGCGCGCGCTCGATGACGATGTTGGTAAGGTCCAGGATGGGCTGGACGCTGCGGTAGTTCTCCTCCAGACCGATGATGCGGGTGCCGGGAAACAGGGACGGGAAATCGAGAATATTGCGGAAGTTGGCGCCGCGGAAGGCGTAGATGCTCTGCGAGTCGTCGCCGACGACCATGATGTTCTTGTTCGCGTCCGTCAGCAGGTAGAGGATCTCGGCCTGGACCCTGTTCGTGTCCTGATACTCGTCGACCATCACGTAGCGGTGGGCGGAGGAGATGCGGCGGCGCACGTCCGGGAACTCCTGCAACAGCCGCTGAAAGCACACCAGCAGATCGTCGTAGTCCAGGAAGTGATGATCCCGCTTGCGGCGGGTGTAGGCCGCCTGCAGGCAGGTGATGGTGTCCAGCTGGTCCATGAAATGGGGGTAGTCGTTGCCGACGACGTCTTGAATGGGCATCGACTTGTTGACTGCCCGGCTGAAGATGTCGGCCAGAGTGTTCTTGCGCGGCAGCGAGCGGTCTTTTGCCTGGCCTGCGGCTTCCTTCCGCAACAGGCCGATCAGGTCCTCGGCATCGGCACGGTCGAGGATGGCGAAATTCGCGGGCAGCCCCATCGCGGAGCCGTGTTGGCGCAGTTTCAGGTTCGCAAAGGAGTGAAACGTGCCGCCCGCTACGTTCTCGCAGCGGCTATCCAGCATGCGCGTTGCACGCTGCAGCATTTCCTGCGAGGCTTTGCGAGTGAAGGTGAGCAGGAGGATGGCCGCCTACGGGACGCCCTCCGCGACCAGCCGGGCGACGCGGTGCGTCAGGGTGCGGGTCTTCCCGCTGCCCGCCCCGGCGATGACGAGCAAAGGCCCATCGGTGTGCGCCACAGCGGCGCGCTGCGCGTCATTGAGTCCTTCTTCCCACGAAAATGTCGACATGGTTGTTAACCTGCTCCCCGCAGCCCGCCATCGTCAGCCTCCTTGACAGGCTGTCGAAGACCAGCGCCTCAAGCCGCGATCCGGGGTTGCACGGCTTTTGTAAATGCTCATCTGATAACTCAAAAATGCATCTGACCGTCGATGGCGGCGTTGCCCGCCTCTGAAAAATGCTTACTACCCGACACGGCGGCTGCGCTTTTTCATCGGCGTGCGCCTTGCCTCGGCTGGGGTCTGCTATTTTTGAGATGGCTTCGAATCTGCTGCGCTTTCCAAAACGCCGTGCGCCTTTGCTTACGGCCCGATGCTTGTCTTTCAACAGCCTCTCATACCACGGGAGTATTTTCCTCCATTGTTCGCGCGGGGCTCTGACGAGGCTCGGATCGGAACGGGCACGCCACGGCAGTGTATCAGGAAACGGGGCTCGCGTCATGGGTTTTCTGCCGGCCGAAATGCCGCATCGGCCGAGGGCGCCCCATGCCGGGGCCGGCGCCGGCCGCACGATCGATCCGAAGAATAAGAACCGGGTAGCAATTGCTTCCCTGCGGAGACTTCCAAATTGACTTTCGAAAACACCTGTACTATTCTTCTATGTAGCGTTCCGACGCGGTCTGGTCAACAACACATCAGGGAGGATTTGATCGATGAAGAATTTCCAGGAACAACTCGCGTGGATATCCAAGACCCTTTCCGGGCTGTCCAAGCAGGTGGATAAGATATCCCAGCAGATCGTCAAGACGACTTCCCCGGCCGGGCGTAAAGCCAAGCCGGGCCGAAAACCGTCCAAGAAAGCGCCCGTTCAGCGGGCCGGCCTGAAGCGCACCGACACCGTGTTGGAATCGGTGTTCACCGCCATCACACGCAACCGCAGCGGCCTGAGCATCGCCCAGTTGCAGCGCAAAACGGACTTGGGCCCGCGCCAACTCAGCAATGCCCTGTACAAGCTCACCAAGAAGGGGCTCGTTCACACCCAGTCGCGCGGGATCTATGTGAAGAGCTGACGGCGCCAGCCCCGACAGATCGTTTGCCCCGCTGAAACAGCCTCCAGCCGGAAATCCGCCGGGGGCTGTTTTCTTCTTGCCCCATCCACGCGGGGGACCCGCCCGCGGCGGCAGGTGCGACGTTTTCGCCCCGACAGGCGTTGATTTTTTCGGGTCACGGCCTAAAATTCAAACCGCGCCGCTCTTCGAGCAGGGTGGCGGATGACTTCACCCGGAAAGGACCACGTTCCCCGCATGACCGCACAACCGGCATCCGGCGGCATCACGGACGCACTTTGGAAGCTGTTCGCCTCGATCAAGCTGACCCTCGTCCTGCTGTTGTCCCTGGCCGTTACATCCATTATCGGCACCCTCATCCCGCAGAATGCCGAGCCGGCGGCTTACGTGGCCGCCTATGGCGAGCCCCTTTTCCGTTTCTTCTGGGTCCTGGGGCTCTTCGACATGTATCACTCCTGGTGGTTCCAGGTCCTGATCATTCTGCTTTGCGCCAACGTTGTTGTCTGCTCGGTGGACCGGATTTCATCCAACCGCAAGATCCTGCTGGTGCGCCGGCCCCATTTCCAGGCCGCGCGGTTCAGCAACCTGCCAGACCGTGCCGGGTTCGAGGACGCCCGCCCGCCGGCCGCATTGCAGGCATTGTATGCACCGTATTTTTCCCGGAAGGCCCGGGCGGTTCAGGTGGAGCCGAGCGCGGACGGGTTCCGGATGTTCGGGGAAAACGGCCGCTGGACCCGGTTCGGGGTCTACACCGTGCACCTGAGCGTGGTGCTGCTTCTGGTCGGCGGCCTGATCGGGTCGCTTTTCGGCTTCGACGGCTATGTCAGCGTTCCGGAAGGCGACACCGTGCAGCAGATCACGCTGCGCAACAGCGGGGAGAGGCTGCGTCTGCCGTTCGCCATCCGCTGCGACGACTTCAGCGTCAGTTTCTACGAGACCGGCGCCCCCAAGGAGTTCCGCTCCAGCCTGAGCATCCTGGAAAACGGGCAGCCGGTGCTGCAAAAGGACATCATCGTCAACGACCCTCTGCGCTACCGGGGCATCAGCATTTTTCAATCCAGCTACGGGTCGCTGCCCTCTGACGAGGCCGTCCTGAGCTTCACCAGCCGCAGCACCGGCCTGGTATACAGCCGGCAGGCCCGGGTCGGGGCGGAGATCCCTCTTCCCGAAAACCTCGGCACCTTCAGGTTGAGGGAACTGCGGCACGATGCCCAGTTCCGCGGCCATCCCGTGGGCGACGCCTTCATCGGGACCCTCACGCCGCCGGGAGGCGCGCCGGAGGAGATCGTCCTGCCGGTGCGTTTTCCGACCTTCGACCGCATGCGCCGGGGGGAGGTCGCCATCGCCGTGGACGAATTCAAGGAGCGCCACTACACGGGCTTGCAAGTGAACCAGGATCCGGGGGTGGAGGTGGTGTACGTCGGGTTCGTGCTGATGATCCTCGGCTGCTACGTGACCTTTTTCATGTCCCACCAGCAGGTGTGCATCGAGGTGGAGCGGAAGGGTGCGCGGACGCAGGTGACCGTTTCCGGAACCGCCAACAAGAACAAGGCGGCCGTGGAGCGCCGGATCCGCCGGCTGGCCGGGGCGCTGGCCGGGTTGAAATGACTTTAACGATGGCGCACGGGGTACGGCTCAGGTTGCCCGGCCAACCGGAGAAAATCAGATAGAATCTACCGGTTCTCTGCACCCGCTCCCTGCGCCGTGGGCCGCGCGCCCTGATACAAACACCCAACTACGCAACCACCGACACGAGAGACCACCATGACCAGTTCCGTCATCCTTTCCGCCGTCACCTTCATCTATGGTTTCGCCGGCTTCCTGTACATCTTCGCCTGGGTCTTCAAGAAGCCGGCCGCCGGGAAGATGGCCACGGGGGTGGCCATCTTCGGGCTGGCCGGCAACGCGGCCGGCATCGGCATGCGCTGGGTCGAATCCTACCAGCTTGGGTTCGGTCATGCGCCGTTGTCCAACCTATACGAATCCCTGGTGTTTTTTGCCGGCTGCATCACCCTGATCTACCTGGTCATCGAGCGGCGCTACGCCAACCAGGTGATCGGCGCCTTTTCCGCACCCCTGGCCTGCCTGACCATGGCCTACGCGTCACTGTCTCCGAACATCAGCGACCGCATCCAGCCGCTCATCCCAGCTCTCAAGAGCAACTGGCTGATCGCCCACGTGGTCACCTGCTTCATCGGATACGGCGCCTTCGCGGTGGCCTTCGGGGTGAGCCTCATGTACTTGTTCAAGCAGAGCGAGCCGGACGCCGCGAGCGGCATGATCGGCCGGCTCCCGACGCTTGAGGCCCTGGACGAACTGACCCACCAGTTGATCGTGTTCGGGTTTCTGTTCCTGTGTGTCGGCATCATCACCGGCGCGGTGTGGGCCAATTCGGCCTGGGGCCGCTACTGGGGCTGGGACCCCAAGGAAACCTGGTCCCTCATCACCTGGTTCGTCTATGCCACCCTGCTGCACGCCCGGATGACGCGGGGCTGGCGCGGCCGACGCATTGCCTACCTGTCCATCATCGGATTCGCGGCGGTCATGTTCACCTATTTCGGCGTGAATCTGCTGCCGGGGCTGCACAGCTACCAGGCCATGAGCAAATAGGGGCGGCTTCCGCCGCCCCTATTTCCCCTTGACAAGCTCGGAAGCGATAATGTACAGAATCGATCACATTTCATAACACAATCGATCACATTCAACAGCCGCCGGACGCGCGTGGGGTACGGATCCGTGCACGCACGGACCGGTGGATGTGTACGTTAAGGCGACCTCAAAACCTTCAGCCTGAAGGAGTTTCCATGGAGAAACCGCAAGTGAACGTCACATCAGCGGCGTCGGGGCATGGTGAAAAGGAGGAGGGGGCCGGAGGGGCCGTCATCCTCTTTTTTATTTTGGGGCTGGTCGGCAGCCTCCTGGTGGGATGGGTCCTGTTCCCGCAACTGCTCTACTCCAAGAAGCGACAGCCGGTCGACTTCAACCACGACAAGCACATGGAACTTGTCAGCGACGGGTGCGAAAGCTGCCATTTCTTCCGCCCAGACGGCACTTACTCCGGAGTGCCCCAACTGGCGCAGTGCATTCAATGCCACGAGGAGCCCAACGGCGAGGACCCAGAGGAAGTCAAGTTCGTGGAGGAATACGTGAAGAAAGAACGGGAGGTCCCTTGGCTGGTCTACTCCCGGCAGCCGGCCTGCGTGTTCTTCTCCCACGCCGCCCACGTCAAGATGGCCAAGATGGACTGCGTGACCTGCCACGGCCCCATCGGCGAATCCACGAGCCTCAAGGTTTACCAGGCGAACCGGATCACGGGCTACAGCCGCGACATCTGGGGCGAGAACATGCTCGGAGTCAAGCGCAAGTCCTGGGACCGCATGAAGATGGACGACTGCGCGGAATGCCACGCCGGGGCCCATGTGAACCCCGGCAGTGTTCAAACCCAGAAGGACGGCTGTTTCGTCTGCCACAAGTAGCCGGCCCTGTGGGCCGGCCGTGTTGCATTCGCTTTCGTATTCAACCTGTTGGATGCACGAGGGGAAGAATAGATGAAAATCGACCGAAGATGTTTTCTGTCATTCATCGTCGGCGGCGCGGCCGGGACGGCGCTCTCCCCGCTGCCCTGGAAGATCACCGATGACCTCTCCATCTGGAGCCAGAACTGGCCGTGGACGCCGGTTCCGCCGGCGGGCGAGACGAGCTTCGTCACGTCCACCTGCACGTTGTGTCCCGGCGGGTGCGGCATCAGCGTGCGCAAGGTCGACGAGCGGGCGGTCAAGGTCGAAGGCCTGAAGGGGCACCCGGTCAACGACGGCGGGCTCTGCATTCTGGGTCTCGCTGCGGCCCAGCTGCTCTATGCGCCGACCCGCGTGCGCGGGCCGCTGAAGAAGGTCGACGGCGCCTGGCGGGAGATTTCCTGGGCCGATGCCATCAAGGAGATCGCCGCCAAGCTCGCGGACCTGCGCGCCAAGGGGCAGCCCCAGTCGGTGGCCTGGATCTCCGAGTCCGACCGCGGCACCACAGCCGAGCTTTGCAAGCGGTTCCTCACGGTCTACGGCTCCCCGAACTACTTCCGTACCCCTTCCATCCAGGATGCCTACGAGACCGCCCTCTACCTCACCCAGGGCCAGCGCGCCATGGCCGGTTTCGACGTGGCCCAGGCTGATTTCGTGCTGAGCTTCAGCAGTGGACTGATCGAGGGCTGGGGCTCTCCGGCCTATATGTTCCGGGCCCGCAACGCCATGCGGCAGAACGGCGGCCGCATAAGCCAGGTCGAACCGCGGCTGTCCAAGACCGCTGCCAAGGCCGACCAGTGGGTCCCGATCAAGCCCGGCACGGAAGGCGCTCTCGCATTGGGACTAGTGCACGTGATCATCGCGGAGGGCCTCTATCGGAAGAATTTCATCGACAGCCGCAGCACCGGGTTCGATGCGCTCAAACAGATCGCGGGCGCAAGCTACGCGCCGGAGGCGGTCTCCAGGCTGACCGGCATCGAGGCCAAGACCATCGTCGATCTGGCCAAAGCCTTCGCCGGCGCCAAGAAGCCGCTGGCGGTCTGCGGCCGAGGCAGCGGCCGGATCCCCGGCGGGCTGCAGGAAGTCCTGGCGGTCCACTGCCTGAACGCCCTGACCGGCAGCATCAACCAGCCGGGCGGCGTCATCGCCGTGCCGGAGCCCGAATACATCGACTGGCCGGAGCCGGAGATGGATGCCGTGGCCTCGCGGGGCGTGCAGCAGCCGCGGCTGGACGGCGCCGGGAGGGATGGCTTTCCGCTGGCCCGCTACCTGCTGAACCGGCTGCCGGAGGCGCAGACCGCAGGGGCCTCGGCGCCGGTGCAAGCGCTGTTCGTAAGCGGCGCCAACCCGGTCTACAGCCTGGCGGACACCCAGGCCGTCGCCAAGGCCTTCTCCAAGGTCCCGCTGATCGTGAGCCTGTCCTCCTACATGGACGAGACCGCCGCCATGGCCCACTACATCCTGCCCAGCCACGCTCATCTTGAACGCTACGAGGACGTGCCGGCGGCCTTGGGGTTCCCGAAGCCGATCCTCGGTTTGTCCAAGCCGGCGGTCAAGCCGGCCTTCAAAACCAAATACGTGGGCGACATGGTCATCGCGCTGGCCAAGGCCATGGGCGGCCCCGTGGCGGAGGCCTTCGGATGGGAGAGCTACGAGGCCTGCCTCAAGCAGACCCTCGGCAATGCGTGGGACACCCTGGTCAAGAACGGGTATGTGGTGGACGCCAAATTCAAGCCGGGCGAATTCGAGACCCCCAGCCAGAAGTTCGAGTTCAATAACCCCGCGCTCGCCAAGCTGCCGGCCTATGCGGCCCAACGCGCCCCCGGCGACGAGAAGTCCTTCCCGCTCACCCTGATCCCTTACGACACCATGCGGCTCGCCAGCGGCCCCATCGGCTCACCGCCGTTTCTGGTGAAAGCCCTCGAGGAGACCGTCCTGCAGCAGAATACGGCCCTGGTGGATGTCAACCCGGCCACGGCCAAGGACCTGGGGCTTTCCGAAGGCAGTGCCGCTGTGCTGAGCACTCCCAAGGGCAGCGCCCGGGTCAAGGTGCACCTGTTCGACGGTATCATGCCCGGGCTGGTCGCCCTGCCGCGCGGGCTGGGGCACACCGCCTACGACAAGTATCTGGCGGGCAAAGGGGTCAACACCAACGCGCTCATCAGCCCGGTGGAAGACCCCGGTTCCGGTTTCGAGGCCGGCTGGGGCATCCGGGCCAACCTGACGAGAGCTTAGCGGAGTTTGCTGCGTGAGACGATAGACCTGATCAACTTGCCAATCAGAAGGTGTTCGAATGGATCAGCAAAACGGCAACACTAAGAAGTATGGGATGGTGATCGACCTGGACAAGTGCACGGGCTGCGGCGCCTGCATGGTAGCCTGCATGGCCGAAAACAACGTGCCGTTTCGCGAGGACGACACGGACAAGCTGTTGAGTGTTTCCTGGATGCGCGTTTACCGGCTGGGCAACGGCAAGCCCTTCCCGCAGGTCGAGGAGTGCTACCTGCCGCGGCCCTGCCAGCAGTGCGAGGGGCATGCGGGGCATTCGCCTTGTGTCTCGGTCTGCCCCGCCACCGCCACCGATTACGACATGCGCACGGGCATCGTCAGCCAGATCCCAACCCGCTGCTTCGGCTGCCGCTACTGCATGGCCGCCTGCCCCTACCATGTGCGCCAGTTCAACTGGTGGGACCCGATCTGGCCGGACGGCATGGAGCGGATGCTCAACCCCAACGTCTCCGTGCGCATGCGCGGCGTCGTCGAGAAGTGCGGCTTCTGCTTTCACCGCTACCAGTTGGCCACGGACAAGGCCTATCTGGACGGCCGCCGCGAGCTGGAGGAAGGTGAATACCAGACCGCCTGCGCCCAGGCCTGCCCGGCGGGAGCCATCCTCTTCGGCGACCTGAACAATCCCACGCATGCGGTTCACAAGATCGCCCAGCCGGACAGTACCCATGGCGGGCGGCCGCGCAACCCGAAGGCCTTCCGGTTGCTGGAGCGGCTGGGCACCAACCCGAAGGTGTACTACCTGTCGAGCAAGGAATGGGTGCGGAAGGCCGGTGACAACCAGGTGCAACGCACCGAGCAGACCCCAAAAGCGTGAGGCGGAACATCCGCACGCGCGCACAACCTAAACCTGGAACGAGGTAGGAGATATGGATTCTGCATTGATTCCCAAGGGGGTGAAACGCTGCTCGATCGGGCAGTTCGCCCTGTGGATCGCCGTCGTCGGCGCCGTGCTGCTGTGGGGCGTGTGGGCGATGCTGCTCTGCTATTTCAGGGGTCTCAACCAGACCAACATGAACAACGCCTACGGGTTTGCCCTCTGGATCTGGGCGGACCTGGCCGTGATCGCCCTGGGCGGCGGGGCCTTCTTCACCGGACTGCTGCGCTACATCTTCGGCAAGGACGAGCTCAAACACATCATCAACTACGCGGTGCTCATCGGGTTCATCTGTTACAGCTCGGCCCTGCTGATCCTCGCGATCGACGTCGGCCAGCCGCTGCGGGCCTGGTTCATCTTCTGGCACGCCAACGTGCACTCGATGCTCACCGAGGTGGCCTTCTGCCTTACCTGCTACTTCGGCGTCCTCACGATCGAGTATGTGCCGCTGGTCCTGGAAAACCGCCAGATCGACCGGCTGCCTTTCTTCCACAACCTCACCCACAACATGCACGGGATCATGGCGCTGTTTGCCGCTACGGGCGCGTTTCTTTCGTTTTTCCACCAAGGCTCGCTGGGCGGGGTGTCGGGCGTGCTCTACGGCCGGCCCTTCGGCTTTCGCACGGGTCTGCTGGTCTGGCCGTGGACCTTCTTTCTGTACACGTGGTCGGCGGCGGCCTGCGGCCCCTGCTTCACCCTCTTCATCACGCGGATCACGGAGATGGCCACCTGCAAAAAGCTCGTGAAGGACAGCGTGGTCGAACTGCTCGCCAAGATCGCCGGCTGGATGCTGTTGACCTACATCGTCGCCAAGATCATCGACACCGTCTATTGGGCGGCGGTGACGGCTCCGGCCATGGGCCTCACGCTGATGGATTTCTACTCGAACAACCCGGGGTCGGCTTACGGCCTGTGGATCCTCATCGCCGAGGTCGGGGTATGCGGCGTGCTGCCGGCCGTCATGCTGGTCGCCCCCGGCATCCGGAGCAACCCGAGCATGCGCTTCATCGCGGTGACGCTTGCGGTCATCGGCGCCTGCCTGAACCGGTGGGTGATGGTGCTGCAGGTTCAGGCCGTGCCGGTGCTGCCGTTTGAGGGCTGGTTTGGCTACATGCCGAGCTGGCAGGAGATCGCGACGACCATCCTGCCCGTCGCCTACGGCATCATCCTGATATCGCTCTCGTACCGCTACCTGCCTGTTTTTCCGCAGGAGCAGGAACTGAATCCGATCGAGGGAGGCAAGTGATGTTTCCGTTCAGCTTTGAATGGGTTTGGGACATGGGGCACATGGTGTTCATGGGCGGCTTGTGGTATGCGCTCGGCATTCTGGGAATGGGCCTGACCTTCTGCATCATCAAGGCGGTCTACGACACGGTCCAAGGCAAGGGCGGGGACCACGGGCACGGGCATCACTGATCCGTGCCGAGAAAAAGACCTCCAAGCGCTCCCTCCACCCTCAAGGGGGTGGAAAGAGCGCTTTTTTATTTGAGTGTTTCGATGTATAGGTGCTGGCAAAAGGATAGGGCTCCAAATATTCGAATCCCCCACAACCGAGACACCCAGACACGCCAATGGACAAAATCATCATCGCAGGCGGACGGAGGCTCGCGGGCCAGGTCCGCGTGAGTGGATCCAAGAACGCCGCGCTGCCGATTCTCTTCTCCGCACTGCTGGCAGACGGCGTAAACCGCTACGACAATGTCCCGAACCTCAGGGACATCGACAGCACGCTGCTGCTGCTGGCCCGGCTCGGCGCCCGGGTCGAGTCCGGCGGCCCGTCGGTCCGGATCGACGCGAGCGGCCTCAACTGCCACGAAGCCCCTTACGACCTGGTGCGCAAGATGCGGGCCTCGGTGCTGGTGCTGGGCCCGCTGGTCGCACGGCTCAAGCGCGCCCGGGTGTCGCTTCCGGGCGGCTGCGCCATCGGGGCCCGGCCGATCAACCTGCACCTGAAAGGCCTGGCGAGCCTCGGGGCCGAGATCACGCTCGAGCACGGGTACGTTACGGCATCCGCGGAACGGCTGAAAGGGGCCGAGATCTATTTTGACATCGTCACCGTCACCGGGACGGAGAATCTCATGATGGCGGCCGTTCTCGCCGAGGGCACCACCATGCTGCGCAACGCGGCCCGGGAGCCGGAGGTGGTCGCCCTGGCCGATGTTCTGAACCGCATGGGTGCGGACATCGCCGGGGCCGGAACACCCGAGATCACCATCCGCGGCGTGAGGGCTCTCAAGCCGGTGACGGCCACCATCATACCGGACCGCATCGAGACCGGTACCTTCATGGTGGCGGCAGCCCTCACGGGCGGGCACGTGACCATCACCGACTGCGAGCCGGGACACGTGGGCGCCACCATCGACAAGCTGCGCCAGGCCGGGGCCGAGGTCGTGGTGAGCGGTTCGACCATCACCGTCACGGGCCGGGATAAAATCACCAGCGTCGACATCAAGACCCAGCCCTACCCGGGGTTTCCCACCGACATGCAGGCGCAGTTCATGGTGCTGATGAGTGTCGCCGACGGCCTGAGCGTGATTTCCGAGACCATCTTCGAGAACCGCTTCATTCACGTGAGCGAACTCCGGCGCATGGGGGCCGACATCCAGGTCGCCGGCAACATCGCCACCATCAAGGGGATGCCGCGTCTTTCCGGCGCACCGGTGATGGCCACCGATCTGCGGGCGAGCGCCTGCCTGGTCCTGGCGGGCCTGGTGGCGGACAACACGACGGTGGTCCAGCGGGTTTACCACCTGGATCGGGGCTATGAGGACCTGGAGAAGAAGTTCGCGGCACTGGGGGCGGCCATCAAGCGCGTGAAATGACGGCAACGCTGAAAACCCACTTCCTTTCCGCATCTGCCTATGCCCGGCCGGTAATTCCGCTGACCCTGTCCGTGATGGCCGGAATTGTTATCGGGTCGGAATGGCCCGGAGGAAAGGCCATCGCGCTCGCCGTCGTTGGCGGCAGCATCGCCGTGATCGCGCGCTGCCTCGCCCGCCGCCGGCCGGCCGCGTTTTTCCCGCTGATTCTTTTCGTCGCCCTGGGCTACCTCTCTCTGCAGCCCTTCAGCATTCCACGCTTTCCCCCCGACCATGTGAGCCGGTTTCTCGGCACCGGGCCCTGGGAGATCACCGGTGTGGTGGATGGCCGTCCCACGGAATACGAAAGCCGCACCCGGTTTGTCATGATGGCCGAGTGCCTGGCGAGCGGCTCTGAATCCCACCGGGTGTCCGGCCTGCTGCGAGTGACGGTGACCGGGCCGGGTGCCGGGGTCGCCCACGGCGACCGCATCGCCTTCCGCAGTCGGATCCGGCCCATCCGCAATTTCAACAACCCGGGCGGGTTCGACCTCGTCCGCCACATGCACCTGCAGGGCGTGTGGGGCAGCGCCTTCACCGACGCCGGGCAGCTGGTGCGGCTGGAGCCGCCGGGCGGCGGTCCGGCCCGTTTGATCGACGCCGCCCGGACGGCCGTGGCCCGCCGGGTCGATGCCGCCGTTCCGTTGCCGGAGGCCGCGGTGCTGAAAGCGCTCGTCATCGGCGATCAGGCGGAGATCCCCTCGGACGTGCAGCAGGCCTTCCGACGCACCGGAACCACTCACGTCCTGGCCATATCCGGAATGAACTTCGGAATCGTCGCCTCGGCGGCCTTCGTGGTCTTCCGCTGGCTGTTGGGCTTCATCCATCCGATCCTGCTGACCGGCTGGGCGCGCAAGGGCGCCGCGCTGCTGACCCTGGTCCCGGTGGGCCTCTATGCTCTGCTGGCCGGGATGTCGCCCTCCACCCAGCGGGCGCTCATCATGGTGGCGGTGTTTCTGCTCACCTTCCTGGTCGAGCGCGAGCACGACCTGATGAACACGCTGGCCGTGGCCGCATTGGCGATTTTATTGGTGAACCCGCCATCGCTCTATTCGGTTTCTTTTCAGCTCTCGTTTGCGGCCGTGTTCGTGATTCTATACGCCTTCGCCCAGATCCCGCGCCGGGACCCGGAAACCGCTCCGCCGGTTGCGCCGGGAGCAGCCGCGCGCCTCAAGCGCAGCGTGGAGCTTTTTTTTCTCGTATCGGTCTTCGCCACCGCCGGGACCTTGCCGCTGATTCTGTATTATTTCAACACGGTGTCGTTCATCAGCCTACTGGCGAATTGCGTGGCCGTCCCTCTCATGGGGTACGTCGCGGTCCTGACGGGGCTGATCGGCGCTTTCCTGGTGCCGATCAGCGAGTCGGCCGCCATCCTGTGTTTCAAGCTGGGCGGGGTCGTGCTATCGGCATCGATCGCGGCCGTGAAGCAGATGTCCGATCTGCCGTTTGCCGCCGCGAAGACGGTGTCCCCTTCGATCCTCGAGATGGTGTTGTTCTATGCTTCGGCCGGCTCTGGCATCCGCCTCGTCCAATTCTGGCGGGGGCAGGCGGCGCCGGGCGGCACCGCCGTCGCGGTCGCCACGGCCGGTGCGCCGTCGCGACCGCCCCGGCCGCAAGGGATCCGGCATGCGTTTCGGAAGGGCGGGGCGCTGGCCGCCCCGGGTGCGCGGGCGGCTGCCGCCCTGCTCGTTTTCTGCCTGGCGGCCGGGTGTGCGGATGCCGGGTATTGGCTCTACCAGCGCTTCTGGCACCGAGACCTGCGCATGACCTTGCTCGATGTCGGGCATGGGAGTGCGGCACTGCTTGATCTGCCCGGTGGTCGCACGGTGCTGGTCGACGGCGGCGGGTTTGCCGACAACTCGGCCTTCGATGTCGGGGCGGCCATCGTGGCGCCGTTTTTGTGGCGCCACAAAATCGCCACGGTCGACACCATCATTCTTACCCACCCCGACAGCGATCACCTGAACGGGCTGGTCTTCATTGCCGAGAATTTCAACGTCGGCGCGCTGTGGGAGAATGGCGAACCGTGGCATACCCTGGGTTATCAGGCCTTGATGCGGGCGGTGAGCGAACACGGGGTCACCCGGCCGCGGTTTGCCGAGCTTCCGCGGGAATCCAGCATCAACGGCGTGCGGCTGGAGGTGCTCTATCCGCCCGCAGACTTTCTCGCGCGCCGGGAGACCGAGCGCTGGCGCCGCGATGAAAACAACAACAGCCTCGTCACGCGCTTTTCCTTCGGGGAGGTTTCGATCCTGCTGCCGGGAGACATCATGAAGCCGGCGGAAAAAGAACTTGTGGCCATGGCGGGCGACCGGCTGAAGAGCCGGGTGCTGGTAGCACCCCACCACGGCAGCCGGACATCGAGTTCCGAAGCGTTCGCGGCCGCGGTGGCGCCGCAGGCGGTGCTCATTTCCTGCGCCGACCGGCCGGGTTCCGGGATCCCCCACGCGCAGACGCTCGAGCGCTTTGAGGCCCGCGGGGCGCGGATCTACCGCACCGACCGCAACGGGGCCATCCGCATCACCACGGACGGCGAGCGTCTGGTCATCGAGCCTTTCCTCCAATGAGGCTCTTTCGGGCGATCAGTCGAGTGGGGGCGCGCGGCAATCAGGGGAATCCGGCAGGGTGGAAAAGGGCAGCTGTTGGCAGAGCCCGATGAGGGTGCGTGCCGCTCCTGGGTTCGGGTTGGGCATCGCTATCGCGGAAACGGTTGGCCACGCGGACACCGGTAGGTTCCATCAGGCGGATGCGGGTATCGCTCGCGCTTGGCAGCAATACGCTTAGCGGATCTGGCCCTTGCCGTTTTCCTTGTAAAAGCGCGCAAACCTGAAAGGGAATCCTGGGTTCCCGGATGTCTTCGGATGCCCGCCGGCAACGGCGGCAGCGGTTCCAGGCCGCTGCATCAAGCTAGGGGTTGAGCCGTTCCGGTTCTCCGGGTTTTGGCAGCCGGCATCGGCGCAGATGGTGATTCCGCGGATGATCGTACGGATCTCGGCGTATCCCAGCACGTCACTCGTCTCTCCGCAATAATAGCCGAAAAGGACTTTGCCGGGCCTCCCCTGAGGGTCGGCGTAGATTTGATCCCACTCGACCAGGAACCCGAAGCAGGGCCTTCGGGCCTCCCCGAGGTCGTAGGGGCGGAAAAACAAGATCCCGAGCGGATGGTCCATGCGTTCCAGCGGCCCCCAGACGAGCCTCTGCCCTGAACTCAGGGCCCATGTCGAAGCCATCTTTTCAATGGGCATGGGGTAGTCAAGCGCCACGGTAATCGCCGGGTTCGCCCTTGCATACACCACTTCCAGTTGCCGGCCCCCGACTTGGAAAAGGGCATATTGCTCAGCTTGCCATGAATCGGCGTAATTCTGGCGAACCGGAATGCACGCGCTGAATTCAGTTGCGCTCACGGCAACCTGCGCTTCGGAAAAATCACTCCATGCAGTGCTACGGCTGTGTGGAGCGTCCCACGCACATGCCGACAGGGCCGCCACCGGCGCCAGGATCACGGTGCACAACTGCTTCGCGAAGCGATTCGTCATCTCGGGAATCCCGTTCGGCCGAGCGGCAGACCTCGGCGGGCAGACCTATGGAGCCGTCCTCGCGCTGAGACGCCGCCGGGAGATCACGGATAGCGTCCCAAAGGCGAGGGCGGCCCTGGATCCGGAGAGGTGAAAGAGGGGGCAACCTGTCGTCGCCCCGCGGCTATTCGCTCTTCGGCGTTTTCTCCGAAGTCTTCTTCGCGGTGCCCTCTTCCTTTGCCGGTTCGTCCGGTACGAGGATAACAAACTCGCCCTTGGACCCGGTAAAGACACCTTTTTCCGGCCCCTCTTCCCGGTTGTTGCGGGGCTGGTAGGGCGTTATGCCGCTGCAGCCCGTGACAAAGAGCCACATCAGCAGTAACGCCGTGATCAACCGGGCCCCCAAGCTATGTCTGTCCAGGATTATCATCAGAACTTGATCCTTGCTCCGACGGTGCCAACGTTGATGTCTTCAACGCTCGGGCCGGAGCCCCGGTCCAGTGAATACAGACGATACTGAAAGTAAAGCTCGGTCCCGAATTTGTCGAGCGACTGCACCACCGCCGCACCGACCGAATACCCGTTGTCGGTTCCGGTGGGCAAATTCAAAGATCGGTCGTAGTCCACGGCAAAGGCAGTGTAGCCGAAGTCAAAGAAATGTGCGATCCACCCCGGTTTGATCCAAAGATTGGTGGGGTCGCCCTGGTTGTCGCGATCCAGCAAACCGGCAGACAACGTGAGATTCAGCCCGGTCTTCTCGTGCAGGATGGAAAAAGAGCCGTCATACTGGTAGTTGGTATTGTCCTGGTTGGGGTTGGAGATGGCCGCGGCGCCGGCGGCTTGAAAGCCGTAGCCCTGCCCGCCCCAGAACAGAGCCGCATCCGCGCGCTGGTTGGTCACCGCGGAGCCGGCAAGGCTGAAGCCGTAAAAGCTGGGAGTGTCGTAGCGGATCCGCGACTGGCGGCTCAAACCGTCCCGGTCACTGAATGCACTCGAAACATTGATGGTGGTGATGTTGTGGTTTCCGCTGCTCTCGCGGAACAGCATGCCGCCGGCGATGCCTTCAATACTTGCGTACTGGACCACGTCGGTCCTGGACAGGTCGACTTCGGCCGTGTTGTTGGAGGCCGTATCGCCTTTGCCGAGCGAGATTTTTCCATAGGATTTGCTGGCGAGCGAAGCTTCCGCCCAGCGCTCGTTGAAGAAGTCCTCGGGCGTTTCGTTGTTCTGGGAGACCACCGAGGACTCGTTCGGAGCGAAGGCAACCTCAATCTTCGAGCCGAGAGTCAAATCGTCCGTCATTTTGGCGGTGCCGACAAAACGGACACGGCTGTTGGAGGCGTCGTTGTCGACATAGTAGGCCGCAGTGTTTTTACCGTCATCAACGATGTTCATGGCCCGGTTGACCTGGCCGGAGACGGCAAGCTTGACGCGTTCCTGCCCGGATGTGACTTCACGCTGGGCGGTCGCCTGGGCCGCTTCCGTTGCCTTGTTGGCGGTATCGACGGCCAAGTCGGCCTTGGATTTAGCCTGAACCGCCTGGGTCTGGGCCTCCGACGCCTTGTTGCTCAGATCGTTCACCTGTTTCTGCAGCGAATTGAGCATTTCTGATTGGGATTTGAGCTCTTGGGTTTGCTTTTGCATTAGCAGTCGCTGTTGTTCAATAGTTTCCTGAAGGTTTTTGAGCGTCTTGGCGTCGATGCTCACCGGTTGCGCGGAGGCCGTTCCGACCGCCAGCACCAGGGAGACTGTCAACATACCGCAAAGCAAAAAGTCGAGGACTTTTCTTTGGCGCATGTTCAATTACCTCCTTCTGTTTGGTAAGGTGGACGTTGCCTGAAACCCGATGTCTCCGGCCGAGTGTTCATTGAGTTGGGAAGGGGCAGGTGTGATGAGTCTATGACAAAACGGATTAATTGTTCCCATACATAAATAAATGGGTGATATGAAGTCAAGTCAAAATGCGAGACGGAATGATTAAGAATAAAGGAAAGGCGCCCATGAACTCGTGCGTTAGGATCAAGTTGCTTGCGTGGCTCGGAATCGCGGGGGTCCATTTCGGTCTGAGCAATCTCATTCTCCCGCTGACCATGGCCCTGACATCGCAGGCGGCGGGGGCTACCGATGGCCCCGGGCTGGCCGTTACGCTGCTGGTGCGTGCCACGAGGCTGCTCCATTTCCCGCTGGTCACCCTGGCGCTTTTCCCGCGCGAGTGGTTTCCGGGAAACTGGGTCTATATCCCCATGGCGGCGAACAGCGCCATCTGGGCCTGTGCGGTTTATTGCCTGATCGGACTCTACCGCAGGCTCGGCCGGCCCTGACCCGCCGCTTTCAGACTGCCCCGCTTGTCAGGCCCCCCGGCTCACCGGTTCGTCATGGCCGGGATGGAGCCGGAGCTGCCGTCTATGCCTTGCGCCTGCGTTTTCGCACGGAAAAGCCGAAGCGTCCCAGGCTGCGGCCCAACGCGAAATACTCCCCATGGGCGAACGCCAGCAGGCCGGCGTCCCCCACCCGCAGCCGTCCCTTTGCGTCGATCAGGCCGGCGTGCACCTGCACGGCGACGACCTCCGCCAGGAAGAGGGTGTGTGAACCCAGATTCAGCGCTTTCCGAACCCGGCACTCGATGTTGAGCGGGCACTCCAGGACAATCGGGCATTTGACCTTCAAGGACGGGGCCGGTGTCAGGCCCATGGCCGCGAACTTGTCCTGCCTGCGGCCGGAGACCATCCCGCACCAGTCCGTTGCCCTGGCCTGCCGAACGGAGGGGACGTTCACCACGAACTCGCGTGTGGCTTGGAGGATGTCGTAGGAATACCGCTTGGGACGGACCGAGATCGAGAGCATGGGCGGGTCGCTGCACACGCTGCCGGCCCAGGCGATGGTGATCAGGTTCGGCTTCGAGCCCTCTGCGGTCCCGCAGCTCACCAGGACCGCGGGGATCGGCGCCAGCATGTTGCCCGGCTTCCAGGATTGCTTTTGGATGCGTTCGCTCTTGGCCATGCGGTCTTGATCCTTGGATTGTGGGCACCCATCACAATGATGCGGTAACCGGAAAGCGCTTCATGCCGCCTGGAATGTAGAGGAAGACCGGCTTGTGTGTCAACAGCCAAAAGAAATGTATCGGCCCCATGGTCCGGTCTTCAGGAGTAGGCTTCTTTTTGGGGCTGCTGCCCGGGTGCGCCCCTTCCGTCGCCACATATTCGACGTGTGGGTGATGTTCATCTTCGGGATCGCGGGATACTTCATGCGGAAGTTGGGCTACCCCATCGCCCCCATGGTCCTGGCGAGCGTACTGGCCCAGATGCTGGAGACATCCTTGCAGCAGACGCTGCTCATTTCCCAGGGGTCGTGGATGATTTTCTTCATCCGACCCATCTCTGCCGTTTTCATGGCACTCGCCATCCTGTCCATCCTGCGCGGGGTCTGGCTGCTGATCAAGTCCCCTGCGCCGGGGTGGCCCTGGCCGGGGATGATGCCTGAGACCGGGGCCGGCCTATTGAAAGCAAAAACACCCTGTCGGCCCGGGAAGAAGACATGCACCCGGGCGGACAGGGCGCTGCGGTGTCAAGGCTCCTTAAAGTCGCCTCATCCAGCTATTTGGAAACCCCCATCATCAACCAATCCATCAGCAGCCTCACCCCGAAGCCGGTTCCGCCGGCGCCGCAGTAGGCGCTTTCCTTTTTCTGGTAGGCCGGGCCGGCGATGTCGATGTGGGCCCAGGGGGTGTTGCCGACGAACTCCGACAGGAACAGGGCGGCGGAGATCGCACCTCCCTCGCGGGCGCTGGGCATGTTGTTGATGTCGGCAAAGCTGCTCTTGAGAAGCTCCTTATAGTCCTCCGGCAGCGGCAGGGGCCAGCAGCGCTCCTGGGTGCGGCCGGCGGCGGCGAGAATTTCCGCCCGGAGCGTCTCGTCGCTGGCAAAGATACCGGCGATCTTCTCCCCCAGCGCCACGACGCAGGCACCGGTCAGGGTCGCCACGTCGATCAGCACCTTTGGCGCATAGGTCTTGACGGCGTAGGCCATGGCGTCCGCCAGGATCAGGCGGCCCTCGGCGTCGGTGTTGCCGATCTCAACGGTTTTGCCGGAAAAGCTCGTCACGATGTCCCCGGGTCGCGTGGAACGACCCGAAACCATGTTTTCGACCAGCGGGATCACGCCGACGATGCAGCGGCTGAGCTTCAGCGCGGCGGCGGTGAGCAGGGTGGCGGTAACGGCCGCGGCACCGGCCATATCGCTCTTCATGTCGCCCAGAGACGGGCCGGTTTTGATGTTGAGGCCGCCCGAGTCGAAGGTGACTCCCTTACCCACCAGCACGACGGTGTCCCGGCCGCTGCGGGGTTTGTGCTCGAGCACCACCATGGCCGGTCTGTTCAGGCTGCCGGCGCCGACGGCCAACAGGGCGCCGAATTTTCTGTGCTGCAGCTCGGCCTCCGTGAACACCCGGGCGGAGAGCCCGCTCTTTTTGGCGGCCGCAGTGATGAGCCGCGCAAACTGAACGGGAGTCTTTTCATTGGAGGGTGTGTTGACCCACTCCCGGGCGAGGATGGTGCCGCGGCAGACCGTTTCGATCTGGGACGGGAGCTTTTGAAACCGGCGGGTGTGTTCGGCCGGGACAAGGAAGTCAATCCGGGCGAGGGACTTGGTCTCTTTGTTCTGTTTGTAGCGGTCGAAGACGTGGTTGCCCAGCACGGCGCCTTCGAGCAGAGCCGTGAGCACGGAGGATGCGTCGAGGCCCAGGCCGACGCCATGCGGGACGGCCACCCACAGGCGCGCCACTCCCATCTTGGCGCAGCGTTTGAGGCTCTTGCCGGCCATTTGGCGCAGCCCCTCCGCGTCGAGCTTTTCCGCTTTCCCCAGCCCCCGGAAGACGGCCCGTTCGACGGAAAGGCCGGGCGGGTTGTAGAGGATGACCTCTTGGTCCTGTTTGCCCTGGAACTCTTCGAGGCCGAGTGCGGTCTCGGCGAGTGCCCGGACGGCCGCATCGGTGTGAATGGATTGGTCTTCGCAAACGGGGATCAGCAGGGTGCTTATTTTTTCACGCTTCAGATCGATAGCGGCAAGATGGATCATGGACATTTCTCCTGTTGGGTAAGATCGTCACCCGCTTGCAATAGGTGATTTGATTTTGTCTCGAATTGCGTGCCTCGAATTTCGAATCTGGTTCCGTCTTGTCCGGGTTGGGATCGTCAGTCTTCGTCATCCGTGGCAAAGTACACCATGGAGGTCTTTTTCAATTCTTCTCGGCTGAACAGCAGCGAGTAGCAGTCGACGCCGGCGGCCTCGGCCATGCGACGGGCGGTTTCGCGGCAGGCGTCTTCATCCTCGGCGTGGATCATGGTGTAGAGGTTGTAGGGCCAGGAGGGGGTGGGGTTGCGGCGGTAGCAGTGGGAGACCTGCCGGAAGGAGGCCATGGTCGGCCCCACCGCGTCGATGCGTTCCTCGTCCACCCTCCAGGCGGCCATGGCGTTGGCGGTGTAGCCCGTGCGTTGGTGGCGCAGGGTGGCGCCGAAGCGGCGGATGACCCCCCGCGCGGACAGGCCGCGCAAGGTTTCCAGAAGGACCTCCTCCGAGATGTCCAGTTTGCGGGCGATCTCTAGGTAAGGGCGCTCCGTGACCGGGATGTCCTCCTGAATGGAGGCGATGATTTTTTTTTCGATGTCGGTCAGCATGGAGAAGTTAGTCTATTGGGTCTATCGAGTCTATTGGGTCCGTTGAGCCTACCGTCTGCTGAAGCGGATCGGCGACATGCCATCCGGATTGAAAGCACTTCTATGCTCAAAGGACTCAACAGATTGTCTTTATCTTGTCCGCAAACAACCTCCGGATGTCCGCCGCGGTCGCCCGGCAGACGCCCCGTTCCGTGATGAGACCGGTGACCAGGTGCCCCGGGGTCACGTCGAAGGCGAAGTTGGCCGCCGGGCTTTTTTCCGGGCAGATCCGGACCCGGACCGGGCCTTCGCCTTCCCAGCCCTGCACCCAGCGCACCTCTTCGGGGTTGCGTTCCTCGATGGGTATGTCGGCAACCCCGTCGCGCAGGCTCCAGTCGAACGTGCTGGAGGGCAGCGCGACATAAAACGGTACGCCGTTGTCCTTTGCGGCCAGGGCCTTGAGATAGGTCCCGATTTTGTTGGCGACATCGCCGTTGGCCGTCGTGCGGTCGCTGCCGACGATGACGAGGTCTACCATCCCGTGCTGCATCAGGTGCCCGCCGGCGTTGTCGGCGATGACTGTGTGCCGGACGCCGCGTTCGGCGAGCTCCCAGGCGGTCAGGCGCGCGCCCTGGTTGAGCGGACGGGTCTCATCGACCCAGACGTGCACATCGATTCCGCGATCGAAGGCGGCGTAGATCGGGGCGGTGGCGGTGCCGTGCTCGATGCAGGCGAGCCAGCCGGCGTTGCAGTGGGTGAGCACGTGCACGGTCCGGCCGTCGTTGGCGCGACTCAACTCCTCGATGATGGGTCGGCCGAATTCCCCGATCCTGCGGCAGTTCTCGATTTCTTCGCGGGTGACGGCGTCGGCTTCATGCCGGGCCAGGTCGACGGCGACCTGCGCGGTGGATGCCGTCTCCATCCGTCCCAGCACCCGGTCCACGGCCCAGGCAAGGTTGATGGCCGTCGGCCGGGAGGCTTTCAACCGCAGGGCCTCCTGCCGGAAGTGGTCAGGGTCCGGGGCGTGTCCCATGGAGTTGGTCGCGGCCAGCCACATGCCGTAGGCCGCCGTGGCGCCGATGAGGGGCGCGCCCCGCACGACCATCTCCCGGATGGCATGGATGACGTCATCGACGGTCTTCAGGCTCAGGGTGACGAACTGGTGGGGAAGCCTCCGCTGGTCGATGACCCCGAGGGCCTGTTCATCCGCATCCAGCCAGAGCGGGCGGCGTCGTTGTGAATTTCCGGGCATGTCACATCTTGCCCAGCGCAAAATCGGTCTGGACTTCCCCCAGAAGGGCGTGGCGTCGGAACACCTGCCTCATCCGGTTGGCGTCCATGTGCTGGTAGACGATCGGCTCCGAATCCAGGACCTCGACCGTCACGTTGGGCTCGCTGCTGCACATCCCCATGCAGCCGGCGGTGACCACGCGGATGTCCTGGCGGTCGGCCTCGGCCATTTCCTGCATCAGCACGTTCATGACGTCCCGGGCGCCCGAGGCAATACCGCAGGTCCCCATGTGAACGGTGACCTTGACTCGGGCATCGCCCTGGCGCAACGCCGTCGACTTGATGGTTTGCTCCTTTATGCGTTTCAGATCGTCAATTGTCAGCTTCGCCATCGATGTCCTCCTTGATTTCTTGCCATACAAACCGCGTGCTTTGTACGCGGTTGCAAGGGCTACGTTTGAAGCACCGGCGTGTTTTTGACTTTTCGGCTTGTGGCCTGAAATCCAAGCCATCCGTTTCACGGGTGGTCGTTGACGGTTCCTTCGCCGGGGCCGGATGCCAACTCGTTGAGCGACCGGCGTATGGATTCCGTCAGGTGCTGCACGACCACCGGTTCGCTCAAGGACAGGCCCTCCAGCTCGGCCTTGAGTTCCCGCGTGTCCAGGACGAACTCCCCCTCATCTAACCTGTGGGTGTAAACAATGTCAAGATGGGGATTGCCGATGATCAGCATCCCCATCGTTGCCGCCATGTCGCCCAGCGGGGCGCGATCGATGTGGCTGCGCCGGAAGAAGGCCGTCACCTCGGTTCCCCGGCCGGGCTCGGCGTCCACCCGGATGTCGCCTTCGCACCGCCGGGCAGCCGCGGCGAGGAGGGATAGCCCCAGTCCCACCCGGCGGGTCGTGCGGGTGGTCACAAAGGGATCGGCGAGATTGCGGATTTTTTCCGCAGGCATCCCGCGGCCGTCGTCCCGGATGGTGATCTCAAGGCGGTCCCGGGCGGTCGACTCTTCCACCCGTATCGTAATACAGCGCGCACCGGCTGCGATCCCGTTTTCAACGACATCCAGTACGTGGAGTGAGAGTTCGCGCACTCAGGTCAGAATCCCCCTGTTGTGTTCCCCACGAAGCGCCAGGCCGATTTCGGCGATCGTTGGGGCCGCCATCCGGAACACCGTGGCGGCGCGGCCGATATCCTGGAAAAAATGGGCGTCGGACGACGTGATGCAGGGCAGTGCCCCGATCACAGGGATCAGCTCCCGGGCCTTGGCCAGAGGGACCCGATAGGACACCTCGACCGCGTCCAGCTCCAGGTCCGGGGGAATGAATCCCAGCTGGTTGATGATCCCGTTGGCCGGCCGGTCCAGATGGGCGCTCACGCTGAGCCCGCTCAGTGCATGGGTTTGACGCACGATGTCCCCGAGCCCCAGGCGGGTGGCTCCAATCAGAAGTCGCGGGTTTTCACCGAGCACTTCACTGTCTTCATTGGCCACGATCTGATAGCCGAAGACCTCCGGCTGGTTCTGTCCCGAGAGGCCAGCGTAGACCCACTCCTGCATGGCCAGGGCTTGTTCCAATTCACCGAAAATCGCCAGGATATGAACTTCCTCCTTGGAGCAGATTTCAAGTCCGGGCAGAACACTGATGTCCCGGCGTCGGCCTTCGCGCATGACAGCGCCGGCGTTTTCGCTGGTGTTGTGGTCGCAGATGGCGATCAGATCCAGGGAGGCGTCGATGCTTCTCTGGATGATATTGCGCGGGCTCATCTCCCAATCCCCGCAGGGAGACAGACAGGTATGAATATGCAGATCGGTCTTGAATTCCCTGAGCACGGCGGGTTCCACGGCAGGCATGGGCAGATAAGGCTATGGCGTCGGGGCGGCCCCAACGCCCAGCACGTACAGCCGTCCGGCCAGATCGAAGGCCGAATGCGGCCACTTGAGGAGCGGAAGATGTTCCTGGTCGGCCTTTTGGACGGTTTCTTCGTCCGGCTCCCGGCCACCGGTGATGACGATAGCGGCCATCTCCCTCAAAACCGCCACCGCCACTATGTTCAGATGGCCCTGAATCGTCAGCCATATGCAGCCGACAGGGGCGTTCGCCATGACGTCGCTCAGCAGGTCCCCGCAATATCCTCCTCTGATCTCCCGATCCAAACCCTGCTCCCCCGCGATCACCTTCAGGTTGAAGAACTCGACGAACTCGTTGACTCTCATCCGCGCTCCTTTCCAAAACCCGTTGCGTCAGCCGTGTCCGGCGCTGACCGGAGGGAGATCGTGTTGCGCTTACCGACCGGACGCGATGTCTATGGTTGCCGGTGCCGATCCCGGAATACCGCCTTTCTATGGTTTTTTGGACTTTGAGCGAAGGCCCCTGGCGTCGGCTACCCGGTCCGTCCGCGCACCAGACCATGCACGGACAACCAGATGCATTCGTTGAGCTCGGCTTGGCCGAGAACGACGTCTTCTGCGAAGACTCGACAACCGGGTGCCCCGCAGGCGCCGCAGTTGTGGTTTCCGAGGTTGGCCACCAGCTGTTCGATCCGCTCCGCGTCGGCCAGGGATAGGGTCGGCTTGCAGGAGCTGAAGAATTTTCGCAGCACGTCCGGGCTCTTGTCGATCTTGAACCTCCCCTGCTCGTATTGGCGTAAAAGGGCATCCTGCGGCAGCCTCCTGCCCATGCCGAAAGTGGTGGTCATCTTCTGAACATGTCGCTTGGCAATGTACTTGTCGACGACGGCCAGGGCTCCGCCCAGACAGGCCTCGCGACACGTGCGAAACTCGATGTACTCTATGTCCTTGAGAAGACCCATCTCGATTTTGTTGAGGTAATCGACGGTTTCCTTCAATCCGTGCACGGCCAGAGAATCTTCGATTTCGATCCTGGCAATCTCCCCTCCGGACATGGCTCCGAAAGCGGCATCGGCGGTGGAGCAGGTTTCGAATTCGAATCGCGTCCAGGAAAACGGCATGTTATCCGATGACAGAACCTTTTCCACCTGGGGCTTCAAGGCCGGATAAATGTCGTTGATCCCGATGGCGACCTCCCGGCACCGGGAGCGATGGGGATCAAGAGTCTGGCCCGACGTACTCTTGGTGGGACATGGATTGATGTAATACAGCACGACATCCTGTTTCTGGCTCTCGTATTCGGGGATCACGCGCTCCCTGACTTCCCGGGCCATCAGAGCCACGGGTCGGAGCACCGGCAGAATGTGGGGCAGCAGGCTGGGAAACTGGAAAGCGATGAGACGCACCACCACGGGACAGGCCGGAGAGATGAGTGGCCACGGGGCTTCACGAGTGGTTCGGTTGCGCCGGATGAACTCCGCCGCCGCATATTGGAACATTTCAAAGAAGAACGACATGTCGACCGTGTGGTGAAACCCCATTTGACGGAGGGCCATCAGGACACCGCCGGGCATGATGCGTGGGAATTGGGCATACAGCACAGGGGACACCAGCGCTATGGCTACGTGATCGCGGCCGATATCCTCCGGCATCCGTGTTATGGAGCCCACGGCAGCGGCCGGGCAGACGCGCAGGCAGGCAGAGCAGCCGATGCACTGGTCGACAAAGCGGACCGATTTCTGCTGGCGGATGCGGATGGCTTTGGTGGGGCAGACCTTTAGGCATTCGGCGCAGCCGGTACACCGTTCCTCGTGGAAGCGGACGTAAAGGCTGTCTTGGGGCTCAGGTTTCATGTCCTCCCCTTGCCGGTGATCGGTCGGCGGGTTAGGCCGGTGTGGCACTCATGCGAGGCTTGGGGGGGGTGGACCCATTGGCAATCCTCCAGATCCGCCTGACCTCTGACCACGTCTTCGGCGAAGGTGCGGCAATCGGGTGCTCCGCAGGCCCCGCAGCCCCAGCCTGCGACGGTTTCAAGGATTCTTTCGATTCGTTCCATCTGCTCCAGCGATAGGGCAGGCTTGCGGTCGCCAAACAGCCGGGTCAAGGTCAACGGGCTCTTGTCCGGCTTGAACCGGCCTTTGTCGTAGAGGCGCAGAATGGTGTTGCTGGGAATGCGTTGGCCAAGGCCGTGCAGATGCAACATGCGCTGGACATTGCTCCTGGCCATGTACTTGTCCACGGCGCTCAGCACTCCCCCTAAACAGCCTTCGCGACAAGTCCGAAATTCGAAATATTCCACATCCTGGAAAAGCCCCATTTCAATTTTTTGCAGGTAGGCGATGGTATCCCTCAATCCATGCACGGCCATGGATTTTTCGACTCTCATGCTTGCGATCTCTCCGCCGGACATGGCGACCAGGGCGGCATTGGCGGTGGCGCAGGTTTCATACTCGAAATGGGTTTCGGAAAAGGGCGGCACCTCGGTAAGAATCGTGTCGATGTGTTGTTTCAGGTCGGGATAGAGATCGTTGATGCCGATCGAAACCTCCGGATGCCTCAGCGGGGCGCCGGCCGGGTCAAACCGCTCCTGCTCCATGGTCGGGCAGGGGTTGACGTAATAAAGGACCACCTGCTGGCCTTGGGTCGCGTACGCGGGGATTAGGCGTTCTTTCACCTCGCGGGCCATGAGTGCCACCGGCCGCAATACCGGCAGTACGTGCGCCAACAGACTGGGAAACTGGAAGGCGATGAGCCGCACCACGGCCGGGCACACCGGTGAGATGAACGGCCATGGAGCCTCATGGGTTTGCCGGTTGCGCCCGATGAATTCCGCGGCCGCGAATTGAAACATCTCCAGGAAGATGGACATGTCGATCGTGTGCCGAAAGCCCATGTGCCGAAGCCCCAGCAGAACATCCTTGGGCATTGCTTTGGGAAACTGGGCGTAGAGCACCGGCGATACGAGGGCAATGGCCACATGACCCTCACCGATCCGGTGCGGCGGACGGGTGGTGGCGCTGATGGCGCCGGCAGCACACGCACGGATGCATGCGCCGCAACCAATGCACAGGTCCACGAAGCGGATTGAAGTGCGGTTGCGAATGCGGATGGTTCGGGTTGGACAGACCTTGAGGCATTCGGCGCATCCCGTGCACCGCTCCTCGTGGAACCGAACGTAAGGAGTGTTGTGCTCGGATTTCATTGCACCTCTTTTGTCAACCCCAGAAAAAACGTCATGCAGGCGCGGGTTCGCTTGCCCGGCTCGGATTCGATCAAGATGTCGTCCGCGTTCTTCTTCATATTCGGCAGGCCCATGCCGGCGCCGAACCCCATTTCGCGCGCCTCTTCAGGGGCGGTGGAGTATCCGGGCTGCATCGCCAGTTGAATATCCTGAATTCCCGGTCCCTCATCGATGATCTCGAGGGTCAGACGATTGCTTTCGATATTTACGTTCAGGATCCCGTCGCCCCCATGGATCACCGCGTTCATCTCGCCCTCGTAGCTGCAGATCGCGATCCGGCGGATCAAGGCCGGATCCAAATGCATCGACTTGAGCAGGTTCTGGATATGGATGGATGCCTCGCCGGCGTGCACAAAGTCCCGCGCCTTTATGAAAAAGAATTTTTTGAGACTAGCCATGTATCGGCAGACCGTTTGATTGCTTCCCCCGTCCGCCAGATTCCGGGCATACGGCGGATGGTCATATAGATCGACGCCGCGCACGCCTCAAGGTCGATCCTGGCGGTGCGGATTGAATCTCCTGCTAAAGACTGCGTCGGCGATTTGCAGGAGCAGGCAACCGCAGCGCAGAGGCCGGAACGGCCGTTGCCGCTGCCTGCGCAATAGAATTACCGTCGCCCGTCAAGCCCCGCAAGGCCGCGGGCATGCAGCCTTCCGCAGCAAACAAACATCGAATAGGGGCTCGAAAAAAGCGGCATCCCCTCGGCCTGGGCCACCTTAATGACCTCCGGCGCCGGCCGTTTCCCTCGGACAAAAACGACGGCCACGACGCCGGCGATCTTGGCTGTCCGGACCGTCTGGACGGTCGTCAACCCTGTCATTAGCAGGGTGCCGTCGGTCGGTCGAGCAAGCACGTCGCTCATGAGATCGCTGGCGCCGCACCGCGCGATTTCACCGTTCAGCTTGTCCTCTCCATTCAACGTTGTTGCATCTAACTCCAACATTACCTCGGATAGTTTCATGGGCACCATCCTAAAGCGGTCAATGGGGGGCAGACAATCGGCTTTTAACCACTTCCATCGGCATAACGGCTGCCGAGGGGGGAGAACTCCGGATATTTCGTACGGCCAGTATAATTGGAGGGCGTTGCGGTGTCAAGGAAAGGCGGGCGGTTGAGTCAGACAAACAGGGGCACGTGCCTGAACTGCCTCACATCCACCAGTCCGAGGTCCGTGAGTTTCAATTCGGGGATGACCGGCAGCGCCAGGAACGAAAGGGTCATGAAAGGGTCTTTCAAAGTTGACCCCAGGTTTCGTGCCGCGCGCACCAGGCGATCCATCCCGATGCTCACCGCGTGCACCGGCTCCTGAGACATGAGCCCGGCGACCGGCAACGGCAGGCGGGCGAGTATCCGGCCGTCGGCCACGATGGTGAGACCCCCGCCCATTTCTGCCACGGCGCTCACCGCCGTGCGCATGTCGGCATCCGCTACGCCCGCGACGATGATGTTGTGGGAATCGTGGGCGACACTCGAAGCCATGGCCCCGCGCTTGAGGCCGAGTCCCCGGACGAAGCCGATACCCATGCGGCCGCTTGCCTGGTGGCGCTCCACAACGCCAATCTTGAGAAGATCACGCGCCGGGTCGGAAACCAGGAGGTCGCCGCGCGCCGGGGCGTCTTCCACCGATTGCCGCGTGATGATCTGGTCCGGGACGACCTCGATGACCCGGATGCGATCGCCCGCGCGCCGAATGGTGAAGTCCAGGACCTCGGGGCGCACCCGCATGGAGGAGGCCACGGGCACCGGCGGCGGTGCGAGCCCCGGGGCCGGCGTCCCGCCCTGGGCGACGAGAACCCCGCGGCAGTAGACATCTTCCGCAACGGGGACGGAGAGATCCGAGAATACCACAAAATCCGCCTGACGACCGGGTGCGATCGCCCCCAGGTGGCTCAAGCCGAAACACTCCGCCGGGTTGAGGGTGGCCATTTGAATGGCGATGATCGGGTCCACTCCTTGTCGGATGGCCTCGCGCACGATGGCGTCGATGTGGCCTTCCGTAACGAGATCGTGGGGATGGCGGTCGTCCGTGCACCACATGAGGCGCCGCGATGATTTTGCATTGACGATCGGCAGCAGGGCCGTAAGATTGCGGGCGCCGGTCGCCTGGCGGATCATGATGCGCATGCCGGCCGCAAGCTTTTCCTGCGCTTCGCGGGCGTGGGTGCACTCGTGGTCGGTGAGGATGCCGGCCGCGGCATAGGCCATGAGGTCCCGGCCGGAGAGGCCCGGACAGTGGCCGTCCACGGGCCGGCCATGCCGCTGCGCGGCCGCGATTTTCTTCAGGACGTCCGGGTCGCCGTGAAGAACACCGGGGTAGTTCATCATCTCCCCCAGGCCGACCACCCGGGGATCGTCGAAAAACTCCTCCAGGTCGGATGCATCCAGGCGGGCGCCCGCGGTTTCCATGGCGGTGGCCGGGACGCAGGCGGGCAGGGTGTAAAAGACGTTGATGGGTTGGCCCTGGGCCGATTCCAGCATGTAGCGGATCCCCGCCTTGCCGAGCACGTTGGCGATCTCGTGCGGGTCGGCCACCACGGCGGTGGTGCCGTGGACCACGACGGCGCGCGCAAACTCGGTCACGCCGGCCATGGAACTTTCGATGTGGACATGGGAGTCGATGAAGCCCGGGGCAACGAAGCGTCCGTCCAGGTCGACCACCCGGCGCGCAGGGTAATCGCCGAGGCCCGCGATTCGGCCGCCGGCCACGGCCACCCCGCCGGGGTGGACTTCGCCCGAAAACACGTTGACGATCCGGCCGTTGGCCAGTAGCAGGTCGCAGGGCCGCAGGCCCCGCGCCGCCTGGATCAGCTCATCGGGTTGCATGGGGATTCACTCGTTTCCGCCGCATGGGCTCCGTCCCGGGGCTGGCGATCGCTTCGGCGTGCGACAGTATCTGGTTCAGATCCACGGTCAGAAGCCGCCGGTTCTGCACCAGGAGCCTGCCCGCCACCATGAGGGTGTCCACATCCGCGCCGGTGGCGGCGTAAACGACGGCAGACGCCGGGTGGTAGATCGGCGTCAGATGCGGCTTGCGGGTGTCGATGAGGATAAGGTCGGCCTGCTTGCCGGGCGCAAGGGAGCCGATCTCGCGTTCCAGCCCCAGGGCGCGGGCCCCGTCGATGGTCGCCATGCGGATCACGGCCTCCGCCGGCAATACGGTCGGGTCCCGGCGAACGAGTTTGTGCAGCTTGGCCGTGAGGTCCATGGTCTGGAACAGGTCGAGGTCGTTGTTGCTGGCGCAGCCGTCGGTCCCCAGCCCGACCGTGATCCCGGCGGCGAGCATCTGCGGCACCGGAGCCACCCCCGCGGCCAGCTTCATGTTGCTCTCGGGATTGTGCGAGACCTTGGCGTTGCGTCGGGCGATGAGGGCGATGTCCTCGTCGTCGACCCGCACGCAATGCACCAGAAGGGTGCGCTCGTCGAGCAGTCCCAGGCGCTCGAGGTAGGCGATCGGTGAAACGCCGTGGATCGATCGGGTGTGGTCGAACTCCCCCTGCGTTTCCGCAACGTGGATCTGGAACAGAAGACCCAAGTCGTCGCAGAGCCGCTTGGCGCGGCAGAGCGTATCCGCAGAGCAGGTGTAGGGCGAATGGCAGAAAACCGATGGGACGATGGTATTCGTCCGGTGCAGCCAGCGCCGGGCAAATTCGCCGGCGGCCGTCAGGGACTGCTCGGCGCCTGAAACCCCGGGGGCCGGGAAATCGATGACGCCCTGGCCCAGCACCGCCCGCAGGCCGAAATCGTTTGCGGCCTCGGCGGCCGCATCCTCGTAGAAGTAGCCGTCGCCGCAGGTGGTGGTGCCCGCGAGGGCCATCTCGGCGCAGGCAAGCAGAGTGCCCCAGCGCACGGATTCCGGGGTGATGACGGTGCGTTCGGCCGGAAAGATGTACTCGTTCAGCCAGACCCCGAGAGGCAGATCGTCGGCCAGCCCGCGCAAGAGCGTCATCGGCAGATGGGTGTGGGTGTTGACGAGCCCCGGCATGACGATACCGCCGCGGGCATCGATCACCAGGCGGGCCGCGGGCCGCCCCGCCTGGCCGGGCCCCGGGCCGAGGGCCAGGATTCTATCGCCCGCGATACCGATCCAGCCGCCGGGAATGATGTCAAAGGTCGGGCTGCAGGTGAGAATCGTAGCGTTGTGGATGAGGGTGTCGAAGGCCATCGGTTGTGCCGCTGAAAGCTCAAATCTGATGACTTCGAAAAAGCCCGATTTCGGCGTTGCGCTTCATCGCGCTGTCGTTGCGGCGTACCATATGTTCGCCTCACTCCACGAGATTCGCGCGCCTTGAACTTGGGCTTTCAACAAAGCCATCGCCTCGCATAACATTACACGAGATCATTAAATCTGAAAGCCGAACGTCATGGGAATCCTTTTCATTGGCCCTTTGAGCTGCGAGCGGTGAGCCGTGCGTGCATTTCCGCGCCAATCCCGACCACCTCATCCATGGCCTGCTCGACATCGAACGTCAGCAAGCGTCGATCCTCCATGAGGACCCGGCCGTCGACGATGACGGTAGCGACGTCGCTGCCCCGGGCGGCGTACACCAGTTGCGAGGCGGCGTTGTACATTGGGGTGAGGTGCGGCTTGCGGGTGTCGATGAGGATGAGGTCGGCCTTCTTGCCCGGTTCGATGGAGCCGACCCGCGCGGCGAGTCCCAGGGCCCGCGCGCCCTCGATGGTCGCCATGCGCAGCACCGTTTCGGCATCGAGCACCGTGGGGTCGAGGGTTGCCACTTTGTGGAGCTTGGCGGCCATGTCCATTTCGAGGAAGAGGTCGAGGTTGTTGTTGCTGGCGGCCCCATCCGTCCCCAGCCCGACGCAGACGCCGGCCGCGAGCAGCTGCGGCACCGGCGCAATCCCGGAGGCCAGCTTCATATTGCTTTCGGGGTTGTGCGAAACCTTGACGTCGTGCCGCTTCAACAGGCCGATGTCATCGTCGGTCAGCGCGACGCCATGGCAGGCCAGCACGTTGGGCGCGAGTGCACCGAGCGCTGCGAGGTGCGCCACCGGGGTCCGGCCGTACCGGCTGCGGATGGTCGTGACCTCGCTTGCCGTCTCCGAAAGATGGATCACCATGGGGATGCCGTGGCGGCCGGCCAGTTCGAACGCGCGGGTGAGAAGTCCCGGAGCGCACAGATAAGGGGAATGCGGCTCCACGGCGATCGTGATCCGGGGGTCGTCGCGGAAGGTGCGGATGAGCGTCTCGGTGGCGGCGAACCCTTGTTCGAGGAGGCCGTAACTGGGGGAAGGGAAGTCGAAGAGCACTTCTCCGACCACGGCCCGCATTCCGGCGCGCCGGGCGGCGCGGGCGACTGCCTCTTCGAACAGGTACATGTCACAGAAGGTCGTGGTGCCGGACATGATCATTTCAGCGCAGGCGAGCAGCGCGCCGCAGTAAACCTTGCGCTCGTCCAGCATGGCCTCGGCCGGGAAGATGTGCTCGTTCAGCCAGGTCATGAGGGGCAGGTCGTCGGCGAGCCCCCGGAAGCAGGTCATGGCGGCGTGGGTGTGGGTGTTGACAAGGCCCGGCATGATGATCCCGCCGCGGGCATCGATGCGCTTGGCGGCCTTCCAGGCGACAAATTCCTCCGCCCGGCCGACGCCGGCGATGCAATCCCCCCGGATCGCCACCGCACCTCGGGGGATCGTGCGCGACCGGGCGTCCATGGTCAGAACCCGGCCGTTTTCGACGAGAATGTCAGCCGAGGTCGTCATGCGACAGATGCTCCAGGACGCCACTCAGGAGCCGTTCGAGGTCCGGGGCCGCGCGGCGCGCCACGGCGATGATTTCCTCCAGCGTCGCCGGAACCGGGTGGTCGGGGTCGTTGATGTTGGTGATGATGGAGATGCCGAGGACCTTCATCCCTGCATGGACGGCGGCGATCACTTCCTGAACGGTGGAAAATCCGACGGCCTCGGCGCCGATGGATTTAAGGAACCGGGTTTCGGCCGGGGTCTCGAGGCAAGGTCCCTTGAGCCCGACATATATCCCTTGGCGGACCGTGATGCCGGCCTGAACGGCGGCCTGCGCGGCGCGGGCGATCAGGTCGCGGTCGTAGGCCCGGGTCATGTCCGGAAACCGCACCCCCCAGCCGTCCGCGTTGGGGCCGACCAGGGGGTTTGCGCCGGTCAGGTTGATGTGGTCGCGAATCAGCATGATGTCGCCCGGCCGGAAGGCCGGATTGAGGCCGCCGGCCGCATTGGTCGCCACGAGCCGCCGCACTCCGATCTCCTGCATCACCCGGATGGGGAAGGTGACTTCCGCCGGCGTATAGCCTTCGTAGAGATGGAAGCGGCCCTGCATGACCATGACCGGGCGGCCGTGCATCGTTCCGAAAACAAGCCGACCGGCGTGGCTCGGCACGGTGGCGATTGGAAAGTGGGGGATGTCCTTGTAGTCAAAGGCGGCGGACACCTGCAGTGCCGCCGCGGCCTCGCCCAGCCCCGTGCCCGTGAGAAGGCCGGTATCCGGCGGTGCGCCGATGCGCGCGCGCAGGAAGGCGGCGGTTTCAGAGGCCTTGCGTTTCCATATGGGGCCGGGATCCATCATGGCTCAGGGCTGCACCTTGAGAGCGAACTCGACCCGCCATGACCGGGAACCGTCGTTTACGATCACGTCGTCCTTGCGGATTTGGGTGACGGTGTATCCGTCAACCGCCTCGCCCTCCTTGACGATGTGCCCGTTGATGACCGCGAGGCGTCGCGTGGCCTGGCCATGCCAGGCAATGGCCATCACCTTCAACTTGGCGTCATCCAGGCGGCTGAGGTTGTCCTCCGGAGTCCGGGCGGCCGGTGGTCGGTTGGGGGCAGTGGTTTCCCGGGCGGGTGCAGATCTCTCGGCCAAGGCCGACGGGCGCTCGGCCGAAGGGGCGCGAGGCGTTTCTTTCGGCAGGGCGCGGGCGGCGGGCCTGGCGGCCTGGGCCGGGGGCGCCGGCCTTTGGGCTGCGCTCGCCTCGGGCGCCGCCCTCGGGATCGGGGCGGGCGCCGCAGCGGACTCGGCCTGGCCGGAGGGGGGCGGTGCCGCAACGGGGGGCGATGGGGCGGCCGTCTTGCCAGCGGGCAGTTTGGCACGAAAGGCGTCTGCGCCGACCGGCGCGCTGTCAGCCGCCGCGGTCACGGGCTTGCCGCTGCGTGGGTCCGCCACCCCAGACATCCAGCCCTTGATCAGGATCCCGGCGGCCAGGACGACCACTGCCGCCAACCCCATGTAAATAATTTTTGAAGTAAGCCGGCGCCCGCTGTGCCGTTGCCCGAAGACCGTACGCGGGTTAGAGACCTTCGCGGGGTTCAGGGACTCCTCCGGCGGAGCGGATTCCTCGATCTTCTTCAGGGCATTTAGTATCGAGCTCAACGGTAGCTATCCTCAACGGCTTTTTGAAGGGTCGGCCGCTTTCGTGTCGACGGCGGGCTTGAGCGGTGGTGCCGCAGGCGCAGGCGCCGGGGACGATGGCGCCGGCGGGGAAGCGGCGCCCGCCGGGGCGGAAGCGCTCGTCTCGGTGGCGGGCTTCCGGAAAAAGGTCGCCACCTTCTCGCTCAGCTCCTTGTGGTAGAGCAATCCGAATGTCAGGGTGCAGAGGATAAGAAAAACCCCTAAAGCTTTCCTGCCGTCCATGAGGTAGATGCTGCTCGGCCGGCCCCTGCCGGTCATCTCCTTGACGGCATGCCTGGCGAGTTGCCCCGTAACCGTGGGCCGGTTGAGGCTGAAGGCGGTGAGCAGGGCACGGTTGCAGGCAATGTTGATCAGACGGGGGACCCCGCGGGAATAATTGTAAATGTGGCGGTAGGCGCCTTTTTCAAAGATCGGGGTGCTCTTGTGGGAGGCGATGTTCAGCCGGTACTGGATGTAATCGCGGGTGTCCTTGAAGTTCAGGGGCGTGATCTGGTAGCGTAGCGAGATGCGCTGCCCGATTTGGCGCAGGTCGTGGGAGTCGAGCATCTCCGCCAGTTCGGGCTGGCCGACCAGGATGATCTGCAGCAGTTTTTCCCGGCTCGTCTCGAGATTCGACAGCAGGCGCAGCTGTTCCAGCACGATCTTGCTGAGGTTCTGGGCCTCGTCGATCAGGACGATGACCCGTTTGCGCTCCCCCTTTTTCTGGATGAGGAAGGCATTGAGTTTGTCGATCAGGTCCTTGGTGTTGTCGGCGTCGTAGTGGATCCCGAATTCGTCGTTGATGGTCTTGATCAGCTGCTTCGGGCCCAGCTTGGGGTTGAAGATGTAGGCCGCGACCGTATTTTTGTCGAGGTTTTCTAGGAAGGCACGGCAGAGCGTGGTCTTGCCCGTTCCCACCTCTCCCGTGATTTCGACGAACCCGTCTCCCTGCGAAATGGCATAGTTCAGGTGCGCCAGCGCCTCCTCATGGCTTCGACTCAGGAACAGGTATTCCGGATTCGGCACGAGCTTGAAGGGCTTTTCTTTGAATCCGAAGTAGGCGTTGTACATGGTTACGTGTTCCTTGAAGCGGGCGGTTCTGCCCACGCGACCCGCTTGCTCCTGACGGGCCGGCGTCTTTCCGGGAAGGGTGGACGAAGCGGCCGTCTGGGGCGGCGATTCCCAAAAAATTTCTATTGGTTATGAGGTAGTATAGAAAATCGGGGTGCACCTGTCAATACGGTCCGGGTTACACAGGCGCTGCTGCCTCGGATTGGATCAGATCAGGCTGTAACAGAATTTTTCAAACAGGCTCCGGTCGAACTTGCCGGCTTCGACGTCGCGCTTGAGAAGCTTCAACGTCTCCAAGGGGTCCATGGCGCGGCGGTAGGGTCGGTCCTCGTTGGTCAAGGCTTCGTAGCAGTCGACGATGCCGATCAGCCGGCCGTTGAACGAAATTTTCCGCAGGCCTCTGGGGTAGCCGCTGCCGTCGAGTTTTTCGTGGTGTTCGCGGGCTCCTTGCGCCACGTCGTCCCCGAGCCGGTTGATATCTCGGATGAGCCGCTCCCCGATCGCCGGGTGCGATTTCATGACCTCGAACTCCTCGGTGGAGAGCTTGCGCGGGGCCTGTAGGATATCGGTGGGTATTTTGGATTTGCCCACGTCGTGCAACAACGCCGCCAGGCCGAGGCGCTTGGTTTCCCGCAGCGCGAGGCCGGAGTAAAAACAAAAACTCAGGGTCAGGGCCATGACATTGATCGAGTGAATGACGGTCGTGTAGTCCTTGTTGGCGATGGTGGCAAAGGTTCGCAGGATGCCCGGCTGTTTGGAGTAGCCGGTCACCAGGATGTCCATGGTCCCCGGCAGGGCCTGCAGCATGCCGGCCCTCGGCTCCGCCAGCGTTTCCGACACCAGATCGCACAACACCGATTTGACCGCCGAAACGTCGCCGGTGTCGATGCTGCGGGCGATCTCGACGTTGAAGCCCTTGTGCACTTCCGTGGCGGCGGTTACCCGGTCCCTTTGCTGGATGTGCAGGCGCGGATGCATGCCTTCGCTGATCCGGAGCTCGGAGATTTCCAGCCCGGCCGGCTTGTAGAGCTGGAAGATATCCGGCGCCGGCTCGTGATAGAGGGGCACCCGGATGTAATAGCGAAGCTGCGAGCTTCGGACGGGTATGTAGGATCGGCTGCTCACGGATCGTATTCACCGCGGCCGGGCCTGGCCCTTGCGGGGGCTTTTGCCGCTGATGCCTTCATCGGCATAATCCCATGAAAAGTTGAGGGATTTCCAAGCCTCAAATTGTCTATTGAAACCAGTGCTGGAAGTGATGTAAGTTTTCCCCGTATTTCTATCGGCCCTGGTTCAATGCCACGGGGGGTGGGTATTCCAATGGATCCTTCGAACCCTTAGGATACCAAAGCCACCCCGCTTCGTGGGATGGCAGGCGGCTTTCACGAAAACCGATGAGCGAGAGCATGGACGCTGCGAGCCCCAACGCGTTGCCCTCCGAGGGAGGTCGCCGGCCGCCGGAAGCCAAGGCGTCCGTGTGGCACTTCGCCGCGGCGCACTTTGCCGGTTCCCGGGGGAGCCACGCCTGGGACCACACCCTGCGGGTCTATCGCCTCTGCGAACACATCGGGCATGCCGAAGGGGCCGATATGGAAGTGCTGCGAATCGCTGCCCTCCTCCACGACATCGGTCGTTTGGAGCAGGACGCCTCGGGCGGCGCCATCTGCCATGCCGAAAAGGGCGCCGAGATGGCCCGGCCGGTCGTGGCCGGGCTCGGCCTGACCCGCGCCCAGAGGGACAATGTCCTGCACTGCATCCGGTCTCATCGGTTCCGCGGCGGGCAGGCGCCGGCGACATCGGAGGCCCGGGTCCTTTTCGATGCAGACAAACTGGACGGGATCGGGGCGGTGGGCGTGGCGCGGGCGTTTTTATTTGCCGGCGAGGTCGGCGCCCGACTGCACAGCCCGGAGACACGGCCCGAGCACACCCGGGCCTACACCGCGGACGACACCGGCTACCGAGAGTTCTGCGTCAAGCTCTCCAAGGTCAAGGATCGCATCCTGACCCCCGAGGGCCGAAGGATAGCAGCCGAGCGTCACAACTTCATGGAAGCCTTTTTCAGCCGGTTCCTGGAGGAATATGACGGCCTGAAGTAGCTTCCTTGGAAGATGGGCGTTGATGGCAAGAGGTGAAAGACGTTTCCGCCGAAATCGGGAAGGAGTGAATGTCATGTCGATCAACGTCGTCGAACGGATTGACAATCGGGTGAAGGTCCGTCACATCCTGGTGAGTGTCTCGGACAAGCGGGGCTTGGACGAGTTCATTCCCCCGCTCGTACAGCTCAACCCGGAGCTGCGCATTTTTTCCACCGGCGGGACCTTTGCGCTCATCGCCAAAATGCTGGGGACATCCGCCGGTCGGCACCTGACCCAGGTTTCGGATTACACCGGCCAGCCCGAGACCCAGGGCGGGCTCGTCAAGACCCTGGATTTCAAAATCTACCTGGGGCTTCTGACGGAGACTTACAACGCCGCCCACCAGTCCGATCTCCAGCGGACCGGCGGAGTCGCCATCGACCTGGTGGTGGTCAACCTGTACCCGTTCCGGGAGACGATCGCCAAGGCCGGGGTCAGCCTCGAGCAGGCCCGGGGCAACATCGACATCGGCGGGCCTTGCATGATCCGGGCCGCCGCCAAGAACTTCATCCGGGTGGCGCCGGTGGTCGACCCGGCGGACTACGCTGCGATCGTATCCGAGCTCAAGGCGCACGCAGGATCCACTACACTCGCCCTGCGCTTCCGCCTGGCCGGCAAGGCCTTCGAGCACACTGCCGCCTACGACCGCGCCATCGCCGACTTCCTCGGCGGCGTTGCCGCCGCCGAGGTCGGGAAATGCTACAAAATGATGACTTCCTAAGAAGCAGGATATGGCGCGTTGCGCCTTGCCCAACTTCTTATCAGGGTTTTGAAGAACCGCGCTTAGGGCCGTGAGCCGGAGTTGTGCGGCTTTTGCAAATGCTCACCTATTATGAATAGGCTGCGCTTTCCAAATCGCCGCGCGCCTTGGCGGATGGCCTGATGCTTATTTTTCAACACTCTGTTTAAAATCAAAAAAGATAGCGGCAGCGGAGACCGGCTTCATTTGAAAGCTCGATTTCGGCGTTGCGTGAAAGGGGATGGCCATGCCCACCGACCTCAAAAAAATGTACCGCACCATCATGGACGATCATTTTCCACCGCGGATGGAAATCAGCTTCGTGGACGGGAAAAACCGTCAGACCCTCGTGTACGACAAAGTCACCTGGGTGATCGAGGGCGTCGAGAAGGGGCTGCGTTACGGGGAGAACCCGGGCCAGGAGGCGGCCCTGTACCGGCTCGTCAACGGCAACCTGGTGCTGGGGCAGGTGGCGAACATCCAGCCCGGCAATTACCTCGCCTCGGACGTGGAGTTGCTGCAGTCCGGCAAACACCCGGGCAAGACCAACATCACCGACGCGGACAACTCCCTCAACATCCTGCGCTACTTCACCGACCGGCCGACCGTCGTGATCGTCAAGCACAACAACCCTTGCGGGGTGGCGCGGGCCGACAGCCTGGCGGACGCATACCACAAGGCCAACCTGGCCGACCGGGTCGCCGCCTTCGGCGGATGCATCGCCTGCAACCGGCCGGTGGACATGGCCACGGCCGAAGCCATCTGCCGGCAGTATGCGGAGGTAATCGTGGCGCCCGAGTTCGAGGAGGGCGTGCTGGACCTCTTCGGCCGCAAGAAGAACCTGCGGGTCATGCGCATCGGGAACATCGAACGGCTGCAGGGATTCGTCGGCAAGACCTTCGTGGACCTGAAGAGCCTGGTCGACGGCGGAATCATCGCCCAGTGGTCGTTCGTGCCGGTCACGCGCGGCAAGTCGGACCTGGTGCTTGCCGAGTGCGACTACAAGGGCAAGCGCTATCGGGTCAGCCGCGCGCCGACGGTCCAGGAGGTCGATGACCTGCTCTTCGGCTGGTTCGTGGAAGCCGGGGTGACGTCCAACTCCGTCATCTATGTGAAGGACCAGGTGACGGTCGGTATCGGCACCGGCGAGCAGGACCGCGTGGGGGTGGCCGAAATCGCCCGGGACAAAGCCTATCGCAAGCTGGCCGACCGCTACTGTTTCGAGGCCCACGGGATTGCGTACAACGACATGAAGGACGCCGACAAGAAGGCCGAGCTCGACGCCCGGGTGGCCAAGGAGAAGGGCGGGCTGATCGGCGCGGCCATGGTGAGTGACGCCTTCTTTCCGTTCCGCGACGGCGTGGAGGTGGGCATCCGCGAGGGGGTCCGCGCGGTGATTCAGCCCGGGGGATCCGAGAACGACTACCAGGTCATCGAGGCGTGCAATGAGGCCGATGTCGCCATGGTGTTCACGGGACAGCGGTCCTTCAAGCATTAGACGCTATCTCAAGAATGCATCTGACTGCGCGCTGGCGGCGTTTACCGCCTCTGAAAAATGCTCACAACCTGACGCGGATGCTGGGTTTTTCCTCGGCGTGCGCCTTGCCCTCGGCTGTGATCTGCTATTTTTGCGATGACTTCTATTCAGAAGCCGTCAATTTTTCTTCCGATATAAGACTCATAATCGGTTACCACGGGTGAATACTCTTGATCCATAATCGGTGAAGAAATCAAAAAATCTGCTGTTGACCGGTTGCATGCGATAGGAATGTTATATAAAACGGCTACACGTAAAAGAGCTTTGACATCGACATCATGAGGGTGGGGGGTCATCGGGTCCCAAAGGAAAATGATCAAATCCACTTGCCCGTCGGTTATCATTGCTCCCAATTGCTGGTCGCCTCCCAGCGGGCCAGACTTCAATTTGGCAACGGCGTGGCGCAAGTTTTCATCTCCCAGCTTCTTTAAAAGCGCAGCTTCAACCATTTTTCCGGTAGTGCCTGTACAAATAAGCTTATGATTTATAAGTGACCTATAGTTCCATTCTACCCATTCAATCAGGTCCTTTTTTCTATTATCGTGGGCAACGAGGGCAATATTCTTGATGGCCTCCATCATTAAGCTCCTTATCAGGTTGTTTGAAATTCCGAGAATTTGGATACTGCAATCCTTGGCCCTTGCAGTCACCCTCGCAGGTTTTGTTCTATCCGAGTTCTTTCCCCGCGCGGCGTGATTGGTACCGGCCGCAGCCTTGCCAGGCGGCGAGCGCAAGCAGCACGACGATGCTGAGGCGTTTCATCAAAGCGCCCGACTCCAAAACAGTCAATACCCAAATGCGCACCGCCTTCACTTCATCAGCCGCGCCATCGCTGCCAAGGCATGGTCGATGTCCCTGGCGGTCACTTCATAGTGGGTGACGGCGCGAATCGTGCGGGGGCCGGCGGCAAGCATGCGTACGCCTTCCTTCTGAAGGGCGGCGACCAGTTCCGCCGCGTTCAGGCCCGGCTTGATCACATCGAAGTAGACGATGTTGGTTTTATAGCGCCCGGGGTCCAACTCGAGGCCGGACACGCCGGCCAGGCCCGTGGCGAGCCGGTGCGCATTGGCGTGATCTTCGGCCAGCCGGTCCACCATTTCGGTGAGAGCCACGATGCCGGCCGCCGCCAGCACGCCGGCCTGGCGCATCCCGCCACCCAGAATTTTGCGGGCGCGGCGGGCCGCCTGGATGAACTCCTTGCCGCCGCTCACGACGGACCCCACCGGAGCCGCCAGCCCCTTGCTCAGGCAGAACGAGATTGAATCCGCTTCAACCGCGAGCTGCCGCGCCGGAACCCCGAGCGCCACGGCGGCGTTGAACATGCGCGCCCCGTCAATGTGCAGCTTGATCCCGTGACGCCGGACGATGTCGCCCACGGACTTTAGATAAGCCGGTTCGAGAGGTGCCCCGCCGCAGAGGTTGTGGGTGTTTTCAAGCGCAATAAGCCGCGTGCGCGGGAAATGGATATTGTCGCCGCGGATGGCCGCTTCCATCTCGCCCAGGGGGATTTTGCCGTCCGACTGGTTCGGCACCGTGCGCGGGTGAATAGCGGCGACGGCTGCGGACCCTCCCTGCTCGTAGTAGAAGCTGTGGGCGAGGTTGCCCAGGATCATTTCGTCGCCCCGGCCGCAGTGGGCCATCTGGCTTATGAGGTTCGCCATCGTCCCGCTGGGGACAAAGAGAGCCGCCTGCTTGCCCAGGACCTCCGCCGCCATCGACTCGAGACGGTTGACCGTCGGGTCCTCGCCGAAAACGTCGTCCCCGACCTCGGCCGCGGCCATCGCTTTGCGCATGGCGGGTGTGGGGCGGGTCATGGTGTCGGATCTCAGTTCAACATGCAGCATGGTATTCTCCTTTGGCAAATGGTCCATATTCAACTGCGTTTGTATCGCATATCCATCGGCGGCCTGCAAGGCGGCATGTGAGCAATCTTGACTGTTCAAGCAATTTAACTGTAGAAACAATTATTGAACGGCTTTCATCGATTCAATCACGAAACCAAAAGGGCTTCCAACCAAATCGTTTTCAAAATCCCTCCAACCCCCTTTGCTGAATGGGACGAAGGAGGACTTCATTCCACATAGGATGGCGCATCGCTCCATAACCGGCTGACAACGAAAGGCCGGCCTGCAAACAACCTGCAATCCGGTCGTCGAAAACAACATGAGAAGGGAGGAATCGATCATGGCCGAGATGTTGTGGAAACCTTCCGATGAGAGCATCAGGCAGTCCAACATGCACCGTTTCATGCAGCTCATCAACGCGAAGTACAACCAGAAATTCACCCAGTACGCGCCTCTTTATGCGTGGTCCGTGCGGAACATCCCCGACTTCTGGGCATCCCTGTGGGAATTCGCGGACATCATCCATTCCAAACCCTATGACCAGGTTGTGGACGACATCGGCAAGATGCCCGGGGCCCGCTGGTTTTCAGGAGCGCATCTGAATTTCGCCGAAAACCTCCTGCGCCACCGGGACGGCCAGACGGCTCTCATCTTCAAGGGGGAAGGGCAGTCTTCGGTGAGGATCACCTACGCCCATCTTTACGACGAGGTGGCACGTGTCGCCAAATCCCTGCGCGCCCTGGGAATCAAGCCCGGGGATCGCGTGGTGGGGTTTATTCCCAACATGCCCCAAGCGATTATCGCCATGCTGGCCGCCGCGAGCATCGGCGCCATTTGGTCTTCCTGCTCGCCGGACTTCGGCATCAAGGGGGTGCTCGACCGGTTCGGCCAGATCCAGCCGCGGGTGATCTTCACCGCCGACGGTTATTTTTTCAAGGGCAAGAAGATCGACTCGCTCGAGCGCATGGCGAGCATCCTCAAGGAACTGCGTTCGATCGAACGGGTGGTGGTGGTGCCCTACACCGAACCGGCGCCCGACATCCGGGGACTTCCGAACGCCGTGCACTGGGAGGATTTTCGGGCCAAGGAAGCCGGGCTCCAGATCCGGTTCGAGCAACTCCCCTTCGAGCATCCGCTCTACATCATGTACTCCTCCGGCACCACGGGTCTGCCGAAGTGCATGGTGCAGAGCGCGGGCGGCATCCTTGTCCACCACCTGAAGGAGTTGATGCTTCACACCAACCTCACCCGCGCCGACACCCTTTTTTATTTCACCACCTGCGGTTGGATGATGTGGAACTGGTTGACGAGTTCGCTGGCGGTGGGTGCAACCCTGGTGCTCTTTGACGGCAACCCCTTCCATCCCCACGCCGGCGCGCTGTGGGAAATGGCCCAGGATGAAAAGATCACGGTTTTCGGCACCAGCGCGGGCTACATCACGGCCCTCATGAACTCCGGGGTCAAGCCCGGCCGGCAGTATGATTTGAAACCGCTGCGAGCCGTGCTCTCCACCGGCTCCCCGCTCTCGGTCGAGGGGTTCGAGTTCATCTACCGTGAAGTCAAATCGGATCTTCAGCTGGCCTCGATCTCCGGCGGGACCGATCTCAACGGCTGCTTCGCCCTCGGCAACCCCATGGGCCCCGTGTATGCCGGGGAGCTCCAGTGCCGCGGCCTGGCCATGGATGTGCACGCCTTCGATGCCGAGGGTCGATCGGTGATCAACCAGCATGGCGAACTGGTGTGCTGCAAACCCTTCCCCTCCATGCCCATCTACTTCTGGGATGACCCCGAAGGGAAAAAGTATCGCGGCGCGTATTTTTACGTGTACCCCAATGTCTGGCGGCATGGCGATTTCATCACCATTAATGAGCGTGGAGGTGTTGTGATCTACGGGCGCTCCGACGCGACGCTCAACCCGGGAGGCGTGCGCATCGGCACGGCCGAGATCTACAGCATCCTGGCTCTGATGCCGGAGATCGCCGACAGCCTGGTCATCGGACAGAGCTGGAAAAACGACGTGCGGGTTATCCTGTTCGTCAAGCTGCCCGAGGGCGAGCAGCTGACGGAAGCCCTCCGGCGAAAGATCCGCGACACCATCCGCAACCTGGCCTCCCCGCGGCACGTGCCGGCCAAGATCATTGCCGTGCCCGGCATCCCTTACACGCTCAACATGAAAAAGGTGGAGATGGCCGTCAAGAAGGTCATCGACGGTGAGCCCGTGGTGAACAAGGACGCCCTGGGGAACCCGGAAGTGCTTGACTTCTACGCGAACATCAAGGAACTTCAGGAGGATTAGCGCAGAGCCCGATTCGTTTCTTCCAAACCTCAAAATGGCGTCTTAGGAACGATGGCTGACAAGTACACGATTTACCCGGTGGGGCTGATTCGAAAAAAAGACGAAGCGGTGTGCATCGAGATCTTCGCAGAGTACCTTGAGGCCATGCTCGGGCTCGAGGGGTTTTCCCACATCCACGTGCTTTTCTGGTTTCACGAAAACGACAGGGCCGAGCATCGCCGTACCCGGCAGGTGCACCCCCGCCACGACCCGTCCAACCCGTTGACAGGTGTTTTTGCGACGCACTCACCGATGCGGCCCAATCTCATCGGGCTCACGCGCTGCCGCATCCTCGGGATCGAGGGCAACCGCATAGCGGTCGATGCCATCGACGCGCGGGACGGCTCTCCGGTGATCGACATCAAGTGTTTCATCCCGGATGCGCAGCCCCTGGCAGACGTTCGTCTGCCGGACTGGGTGTAAGCATGCCGACTCGCATCTCCGGGCAGATCGAGAACGTTACATTCACCAATGAGGAAACCGGGTTCACCATTGCCAAGGTGCGGGTGGCCGGCCGGGGCGACCTGGTGACTGTGGTCGGCAACCTTCTGGCACCCGTCCCCGGCGAGCTTCTGGACATGGACGGCGAGTGGACCCAGCATCCGCGGTTTGGGGAGCAGTTCAAGGTCGACCGGTTCACCACGAAGGTCCCGGCCACGGTACACGGGATCCGCAAATACCTGGGCTCGGGTCTCATCAAGGGGCTGGGGCCGGTGATGGCCGGCCGCATCGTGGACCGCTTCGGCCAGGACACCCTGGAGGTCATCGAGCACCATAGGGATCGCCTGGCCGAGGTGCCGGGCATCGGCGAAAAGCGCATCGCGATGGTCGCCGACGCCTGGAGGGCTCAGCGCGAGATCCGGGATGTCATGCTGTTTCTGCAAAGCCACGGAGTCGGCACGGGCTATGCCGTCAAGATATTCAGACACTACGGCAACCGCGCTGTAGCCGTGGTGCGGGAAAACCCCTATCGCCTCGCCACGGACATTGCCGGGATCGGGTTCATCACGGCGGACCGCATCGCCGAAAAGATCGGCATCCCCCGGGATGCCCCGATGCGGGTGGCGGCCGGGGTTCTGTATGTCCTGAACCGGCTGGCCGACGCCGGCCACGTGTATTTCCCGGAAGCGGCCCTGATCGACCGGGCCCGGGAGGCACTGGCGGTGGAACAGGCGCTGATCGTCCAATCGCTGAAAACGCTGGCCGCCGAACAGCTCATCATCATCGAGGGCCTTCCGCCGGGAGCCGCGGGAGCCGAGGACGTCTCCCGACCGGTGTATCTGACAACCTTTCACCGCTGCGAGACCGCCATCGCGCGCAAGTTGAAGGCGCTGCTCGAGGTGCCGCGGGCGCAGCCGGTCGTGGAGGCCGACCCGGCGCTGGCCTGGGTCCAGCAGGGGCTTGCCATCACGCTCTCCGAAAACCAGGTGGAGGCCGTGCGGGCCGCCATCACCCGCAAGGTCATGGTCATCACCGGCGGGCCTGGCACCGGCAAGACCACCACCGTCAATTCCATCCTTAGAATTCTTGGTCGGGCCGCAGCGCGGGTACTGCTGGCCGCACCCACCGGCCGAGCCGCCAAGCGCATGAGCGAGGCCACCGGCCGCGAGGCCAAAACCATTCACCGCATGCTCGAATACAATTTCCAGAAGGGCGGGTTCCAGCGGAACGAAGAAAACCCGCTGGACTGCGATGCGCTCATCGTGGACGAGGCTTCGATGATCGACACCGTGCTCATGCACCACCTGCTCAAGGCGGTGCCGCTCACGACCGCCTTCATCCTGGTCGGCGACGTGAACCAGCTGCCCTCTGTCGGTGCGGGCAATGTCCTGGGAGACGTCATCGAGTCCGGAGCGGTGCCGGTGGTGCGTCTGACCCAGATCTTCCGCCAGGCCAGCCGGAGCCAGATCATCGTCAACGCCCACAAGATCAATGAGGGAATCGTCCCCCTCACGGACGCGGCCGGAGCCGATGAACCCGGCCAGGATTTCTTTTTCATCGAGCGGGAGGACCCGGAGCATGTCCTCGACACCATCATCGCGCTCGTTTTGAAGCGTATCCCGAAAGGATTCGGCCTGGACCCGCTGAACGAAATCCAGGTCCTGACCCCCATGCATAAGGGGGTTGTCGGCACCACCCACCTCAACCGGAAGCTGCAGGAAGCCTTGAACCCCGGCGAGGGCGGTGTCGCCAGGGGCGAGCTGTTCTACCGGGTCGGCGACAAGGTCATGCAGACCCGCAACAATTACGACAAGGAAGTCTTCAACGGAGACATCGGCCGGATCACCGCTCTGTCCGCCGAGGCCAGGGAGTTCACCGTCGTATTCGACGGCCGCGCGGTGGCGTACGATTTCTCCGACCTGGACGAGATCGTGCACGCCTACGCGGTCTCCGTGCACAAGGCCCAGGGCTCGGAGTATCCGGCCGTGATCTTCCCCGTTCTCACCCAGCATTACATTTTGCTGCAGCGCAACCTCATCTACACGGCGGTCACGCGCGCGCGGCGCCTGGCCGTCCTGGTCGGCACCCGGCGCGCGCTGGCCATGGGTGTCAAGAGCGCCCGCACGGAGCGGCGATTCACGCGGCTGTGTGAGCGGTTGCGTCAGCTTACCTCCTGAAATGAAAGTGACAAACCCGTCCCATCCATCACGCCTGCCTGCACCACCCGACTCCCTTGCGATTGCGTTGTGAACTAATTTCTCCAACCCAGGGCATAAGAATTCACAGTAGCTACCGCCAATCCCGTTGAGCTGCGGCATGATTAACTTAACTGCATGAATTTGAACGAGATTTAACAATCAATGTAAAACTGCTTCCATTTGCACGAATTTTGCTATGGGGCAGTGTATGGACTCTCGCAATGCAAATTACGAACTTGTCGGCGTCAGCCAGAACATTCGAAGAATACGGGAACTCATCGGGCGGGTTGCCGAGACCGGCTTCAACGTGATTGTCTGCGGAGAAACCGGCGTGGGTAAAGAGCTGGTAGTTTCGAATCTCTACCAGCGCTCGAACCGGTTGGGGCAACCCTTCATCAAGGTGAATTGTGCCGCCCTGCCCGATGCCCTGCTCGAGAGCGAAATGTTCGGCTACGAGCGGGGCGCCTTCACCGGCGCCATCCGCACGCGGCGGGGCAAGTTCGAGCAGGCCAACGGCGGCGTGCTGTTCCTCGACGAGATCGGGGACATGTCGCTGCCGCTCCAGTCCAAGCTGCTGCATGTGCTCCAGGGTGGGGATTTTACGCCCCTGGGGTCGGAAAAACCGATCCAGACGGACGTCTGGGTCATCACCGCCACCAATCGCGACCTGGAGCAGGATGTTGAACGAGGCCGTTTCAGGAACGATCTCTATTATCGGCTGAGCACCATCCGGATCTCCGTCGCGCCGCTCCGCACCCGGCCGGAAGACGTTCCGCTTCTCATCGACTACTACATAAAGAAATACGCTCAGCAATTCAACGAGACCCACGCGTCGGTGCTGAGCCCGGAGGCCCTCGCCAAGATGGTGGCCTATCCCTGGCCCGGAAACGTGCGTGAGCTTCAGAATGTCCTGCAGCGGATCATCGTGCTCGGCGAGGGCGAGGAGACCCTCGACGGAATGCTGATGGCCGCGGCCATCAGCCCTGCCGCTGCCCACGGCCCCGCTCGCGGCGGCGGATCGTCAAGCCTGATGAGAATGCTGGCGGCGGACGGCGGTGCCGTCGATCTTTCTGATCTCGCCCTGAAAAAGATCCGCAAAAAGGCCACGAACCAAGTCGAGCGGGAGCTGATCAGCTTCGTTCTCATCAAGACGGGCTGGAACCGCAGCAAGGCATCCCGCATCCTGAATGTGAGCTACAAGACCCTGCTGCAGAAGATCGAGGAGCTTGCGATCGTGCCCCCGCCGGAGCTGGCCTGAAGGAACCGACCGGGAAGCTGTCTAAAAAATGCAGCTGACAGTCGATGGCGGCGTGGCCCTCCTCTGAAAAATGCTCACCACCTGGCGCGGTTGAGGCACTTTTTCATCGGCCTGCGCCTTGCCCTCGCCTGTGGCCCGCTATTTTTGAGATGGCTTCGAGTCTGTTGTGTGGGTTGGGTGCCTCACGCGGGGATTGGGGGGAAAATCCTCGCCTTTCCTTGCTTTCACTCCCTGGTTTCTTGACTCTGCTGCAACCCTTCTTTATACTCCGAAACGTTTGATGCCTATATTGCAAACCTTCATCGGACTGGATGAGACCCATGCCCATGACAGCGCTTGAGGCCATTTCCCCGGTGGACGGCCGCTACCGCCGGATCACCGCACCGCTGGGCGGTTATTTTTCAGAAGGCGCGCTCCACCAATACCGGATGCGGGTGGAGGTGGAATATTTCATTGCGCTCTGCCGGCTGCCGCTGCCGCCACTCAAGCGCTTCGACCCAGGAAAGGTCGAGACGCTGCGGGACCTGTACCGGAATTTTACGACGGAGGATGCCCGACGGATCAAGGACATCGAAAAGATCACCAACCATGACGTCAAGGCGGTGGAATACCGGCTGAAGGAAAGGTTCGATGAACTCGGGCTGCAGGCGTTCAAGGAGTTCATCCACTTCGGGCTCACCTCCCAGGACATCAATAACACGGCGGTGCCGCTGTCGCTCAAGGAGGCCTGGCGTGATGTCATGCAGCCGGCGCTCGATGAGGCGGTCGCCCTGCTGGGCGCCAAGGCCCGGGAGTGGAAACCGGTCGTTATGCTCGCCCGGACCCACGGCCAGCCGGCATCCCCCACCAGCCTGGGAAAAGAGATCCACGTTTTCGTCGAACGGCTAAACGTTCAGATGGAACAACTCAAGCGGATCCCTTTCTCGGCAAAGTTCGGCGGCGCCACCGGCAATCTCAACGCCCACCACGTGTCCTACCCGGACATCGACTGGAATGCGTTCGCCGACGATCTGGTCAACCGGGTGCTGGGGCTTTCGCGTTCACGGACGACCACCCAGATCGAGCACTACGACAACCTGGCGGCCTTCTGCGACAACCTGCGGCGGATCAACACGATCCTGATCGACCTCGACCGGGACATCTGGGCTTACATCTCCATGGACTACTTCAAGCAGAAGATCAAATCCGGAGAGGTGGGCTCATCCGCCATGCCCCACAAGGTCAATCCCATCGATTTCGAGAACTCGGAGGGAAACCTCGGAGTCGCCAACGCCCTGCTGGAGCACCTCGCGGCCAAGCTCCCGATTTCGCGGCTGCAGCGGGACCTGACCGACTCCACGGTCATCCGCAACATCGGCGTGCCGCTGGCGCACACTCTGATTGCCCTGAAGTCCCTTCTGAAAGGGCTTGCCAAGCTGATTCTGAACGAGCAGGCGATCCGGGCGGACCTCGAAGACAACTGGGCCGTGGTGGCCGAGGGCATTCAGACCATCCTGCGGCGTGAAGGTTTCCCGAAGCCCTACGAGGCGCTGCTGGGCCTCACCCGCACTCACGCCAAAATGACCCGCGAAACCATTGGGGCTTTCATCGAGTCTCTGGATGTCTCGCGGTCGGTGAAAGACGAATTGCTGAGGATTACTCCCAGGACTTACACGGGGATCATCAATTTCAGTTAAAAGAGAAAAACGACACCCACTGGAGCCTCTATAAAATAAGCCTGTCCGCAGCCTAAACAGCCGAGTAATTATACCCGGCTCGTCAACAGCGCCGTCGACACCCGATTGACCAGGCCCCAGATGGCGTCCGCCGCAAGCGTTTCTTCGATTGAGCGCTCGAAAAGGACAGACATGCGCGGCGGGAACTCCTCATCTCCCGCCCAGAACAGATAGTAGAGATGAACCCGCGGGAACGGTTTAAGCCGGTAGGCGGCGTCGGCCATGTCGACCGGTTCGCCGCAGAGAGCCTCGGCCGCCTGGCGTAATCCCTGCACGTCGCTGCCGAACCTTTCGACGAGCGGGGCGGTCCTGAGTTCGTGGGGCCCCTGGAAGAAATGCCCCTCCTTCAGATCCCGCGGGCCGACAATGTCTCGGCCCAGCGGGTACACATCCTTCACGTTGATGAGGTAGAGCACCGTGGCCAGCTCAAGGAGGGGGTCGTCGACTTTTTCCCAACCCGTGCCGCACCAAAGCCGGAGGCAGCGAGCCTTCGGGTCCACGAGGACATCTCGATTCAGGAAACGGAACACCAGGCCGTTTTCGGGTGTCAGCTGGAACTGGGTGATGGCGACCAGCTGCAACGGGTCCCTGGCCGATAGGCACTCCCAGTATTCCGCGGCAACCTTGAGATGGGACCCGTCCGGTGCATATGCCGCCGGGGCTTCTTTTCTGCGCCGTTCCTGCATGGGCGGTTTCATCCCTCGGAACCTCGATCCCTGGACCCCTTGAACCCTTTCAGCGTTTGGCACTTCGGACATATGTGCGTGCTGCGCTGCCCGACGATGATGCGTTGGACCGGCGCCGCACAGCGCGCGCAGGGCTCCCCCGTGCGGCGGAACACCTTGAGCGCGTCCCGGTTGCGGCCGCGACGGCGGCCGACAGAGTAGAAATTGGCCTTGCCGGTCCCCAGCGAGGTACCGAGGTTTTTCATCCCGCGCCGAAGCACCTTTCGGATCGCGGCGTGAAGGGCCTCGGCTTCCTTTTGCGAGAGCGAGTCCGAGAGCCGGCGGGGGTGGATCCGCGCCTCCCACAGGGCTTCGTCGGTGTAAATGTTCCCCAGGCCGGCCACAAAACCCTGGTCCAGCAGCAGGGGCTTCACCAGCCGGCTGCGCTTGCGCATCCCTTCGAAGAGAACCCGGGGGGTGAACATCGGGTCGAGCGGTTCCGGCCCGAGCCGCCCGAGGACGCGCTCGACATCGGCCATGAGATAGACCCGCCCGAACTTGCGGGTGTCGTGAAACCTGAGCTCGCTGCCGTCTTCAAAGGCAAACACCACATGCTCGTGCGGGAGCCGCTCCGCGCCGGAGGAGACCAGGTGGAGCCGGCCCGACATGCGCAGATGCATGAGCATGTGCCCGCCACCGGTAAAATCGATCACCAGGAATTTTCCGCGCCGGCCGACGGCGGCGATTTTCTTTTTTTTGATGAGGCGGCAGAATTCCGTCACGGAGGGCTCGGCGATCGTGCGATCCCAGTAGACCCGGGCACCCGTGAGAGTCTTTCCGGCGACACCGGCCGCATTCAAATCCCTTGCGATTGTTTCAACTTCGGGCAGTTCGGGCATAAGGCAAAACAAGGTCCAATCTTATTTTCTGAACGCTGTTTATGTTATTGACAAGGCTTTACCTTCCGCTTATAACGATCTTCCATTCAAGCAATTGCAGGCGGCAAACGGCCCGGCGCGAATGTGCCTTTCATGCGCCCTTCTCTTATCAGATAAGCCGCTGGGTGCCAAGTCATCAACATTTGTTCGCAGGAACCCGCCCAACACAAGGAGCGCCTATGGACTTCAGCCTATCGTCCGAGCACGAGATCCTCAGGGAGTCGGTTCGCAGCTTTTCTGAAAACGAGATCCAGCCCGTTGCCCGGGAACTCGATGAGAAGGAGGAGTTCTCCTACGAAACGATGCAGAAAATGGCCGAGCTGGGGCTGTTCGGGGTCTTCGTCTCCGACAAATACGGAGGCCAGGCCATGGACTATCTCTCCTACATCATCGCCGTGGAGGAGATCGCGCGGGCAGATGGGTCGCATGCCGCCACCGTGGCGGCCGAAAACTCCCTGGGCATCGGCCCTTTGTATTATTTCGGCAACGAGGAGCAGAAGAAGAAATATCTGCCAAAGCTGTGCAAGGGCGAAGCGCTGTGGGGCTTCGGGCTCACCGAGCCGAACGCCGGATCGGACGCCTCCAACTCCAAGACCAACGCCGTCCTCGACGGCAACGAGTGGGTGATCAACGGCAGCAAAATTTTCATCACCAATGCCGCCACGCGCATCACCAGCGGGGTCACGGTGCTGGCCCGCACCGGCGTGCGCAACGACGGGAAAGCCGAGCTGTCCTGCATCGTGGTGGAGGCCGGCACCCGGGGCTTCACCGCCAAACCGATGCACGGCAAGATGATGTGGCGCGCCTCCAACACCGCCGAGCTTTACTTCGAAGACTGCCGCGTCCCCAAGGACAACCTGCTGGGGCCGAGAGGCAGCGGCTTCCACCAGATGATGCAGACGTTGGACGGTGGGCGTCTGTCCATCGCCGCCATGGGCCTGGGCGGCGCCCAGGGCTGTTTCGACCGGGCCGTGCGGTACGCCAACGAGCGCGAACAGTTCGGCCGGCCCATCGCCACTTTCCAGGCCAACGCTTTCAAGCTGGCGGACATGGCCATGGAGATCGAGTGCGCCCGCCTGCTTCTTTACAAGGCTTGCTGGCTGCGCGACAACGAGCTGCCGTTTTCCAAGGAGGCCGCCATGGCCAAGCTCTACTGCTCCGAGGTCATGTACCGCTGCGCCAACCACGCCGTGCAGCTTCATGGCGGCTACGGCCTGATGAAGGAGTACGACGTGGAGCGCTTCTACCGGGACCAGAAACTTTTGGAGATCGGCGAAGGCACCTCCGAAGTGCAGCGCATCGTCATTGCCCGGCACATCGGGGCGAAGTGTCTGTAGGAAATGAAAGGGTTCAAGGATTCAAAGGGCCAAGTGAAAAATCGCAGCATCGATCTCTTGGACACCCGGGACCGGTGCCCCTGAAATCCTGAACCCTCGGAGCCTGGAACCCTATTTGATTCTAAGGAGCGCCCATGAAATCCAAAGGCCGAAAATCCGTGTTCGATGACTTTTTTGAAAATTTGACCGGCGAGCTGAGCGCGCCCGCGACCCGTGAAGTCGAGGCGATCGGCGTCCGCATCCGCGCCCTTCGCGAGGAAAAAGGCGTTTCTCTGGATGACCTGTCCAAGTTTACCGGCTTTGAGGTAGCCTTCCTTGCCGGGATCGAGGAAGGCGATGTCCAGCCTCAGCTCGGGGCCATGATCAAGCTCTCCAAGGCCCTGGACAGCGCCTTCGGCCGGCTGGTCTCCGGCACGGGTGAAAAATCGTATTCCATCACCCGCAAGCGGGAGCGCCGCGCCGCAGCTCTGTCCACCACAAAGACCGGCAAGAAACACCTGTACAGCTACAAAAGTCTCGCCCCAGGCGTGAAGGGACGCCATATGGAGGCGTTCGTAGTCCAGCTGCTCACCGCCACGGAGAAGGACGTGTCCCTGCACGACGGCGAGGAGTTCGTTTTTGTCCTGGACGGAACAGTGCTTCTTGAAATCGGCGGAGAGCGCTTCGAGCTCGAGCCCGGCGACAGCGCCTATTATTTGGCCACCACCCCGCATATCATTTCGGCCAACAAAGACAAGGCGACGATCCTGGCCGTCATCTACCAAGGGTGATGAAAAACTTCGCCTCGGGTTATTGCGAAGCCGCCCCTTTTCGTCTGCCATGAAAGCGGGCAGAATCGTGTCATTTTCAGGAACGAGAATCTATTCCAAGTATCTTGGGAATTTGCAGCAGCACAGCGACCGGCGGCATCAGTCTGCCTTATTCTACATGCCCCTCCCATAGTAAAAAGGTTCAACTTCATGGGAAGTCGATCCGCAGGCGACGTTTACAAAGCTGTCAAATTCCGGCGGGTTGGCCGGGGATGGGCAACGATAAACCGGAACACCGTGCGGCAGCGATCATAGAGCGCGCCATGGTCACGACTCCACCGCAGGTTTCACCTTGCCGCGATACAGCACCTGGGGCAGCGCCACGACGGCCGCGGCCAGCACGAAGAGCGTCATGGCAATAGGGCTTCGCCAGAAGATCTCCAGACTGCCCCCGGAGATCATCAGGGTTTGTCGAAGCGCCTGCTCCAGGAGATCCCCGAGCACGAGACCCAGAATGACCGGGGCCAACGGATAGTCCAGCCGCCGCATGCAGTAGCCCAGAACCCCCAGGATAGTGGCCAGAAGAAGATCCAGCGCGGAACGATTCACGCTGTATACGCCCACGAAAGAGATGGCCAGCACGATGGGAAAAAGCCACCGTGGCGGGGTCTTCAGGATCTTGACCCACACGGCGACCAGGGGAAGGTTTAGAATCAGGAGCATCGCATTGCCGATGTACATGCTGCCGATCAGCCCCCAGGCCACGTCCGGGTGTTTCTGGAAAAGAAACGGGCTGGGGCGGACCCCGGTCATGAGCAGTGCACCGTAGAGGACAGCCGTCACCGCGGATGCCGGAAGCCCCATGGTGAGAAGCGGGATCAGGGCTCCGCATGCCGCAGAGTTGTTGGCGGACTCGGGCGCTGCAACCCCCCGAATCTCACCCTGGCCGAAGCGCTCGGGCTCCTTGGACAATCGCTTTTCCAGCGTGTACGAAAGGAAGGACGCCGTCACGTGGGCAGCCCCTGGCAGAACCCCGATTAGGAATCCCAAAAACGAACCCCTCAGAATTGCCCCCACGCTTCGGCGAAAATCCTGCAGCGACAGCCAAATCCGATCGACCTTTTCCACCACGAATTCGCCGGCCCTCATTTCCTCAGCACTGCTGAGGATCTCGGAGACCGCAAACAAACCGATGGCCACCACGATAATGTCGACACCTTCCATCAGCTTGGGGATATCAAAGGTAAACCGGAGGATGCCCGTGGGCAGATCGCTTCCCACCGTGGCCAGCATCAGCCCGAAGGTGCTCGCGACCAATCCCTTGCGTACGGATTTACCCGCCAGGCTGGTTACGGTTGAAAGCCCGAAGACCATCAGGGCGAAGGTCTCCGCAGGTCCGAACTGCAGCGCCACCTTGGCCATCGGAGGCCCGAGCATCATGAGCAGCGCCACCCCGATCGTACCGGCGATGAAAGACCCGATGGCTGCAATTGAAAGCGCCGGACCGGCACGCCCCTTTCTCGCCATTTGGTAGCCGTCCAGGGTGGTGACCACGGAGGCCGCCTCCCCGGGTACGTTCAGCAAGATGGATGTCGTGGACCCCCCGTACATGGCGCCGTAGTAAATGCCCGCCAGCAGGATGATCGCGCTGGCGGGCTCTTTTCCGTAAGTCAGGGGGATGAGAAGCGCCATGCCGCCCGCGGGCCCGATGCCCGGCAATACGCCGATGAGAGTTCCCACCAAACACCCGATGAAAGCATAGAGGAGGTTGATGGGGGCCAGGGCGATCTGGAGGCCGTATCCCAGATGATTCATGATTTCGATCATAGTGTATTTGCTTACTCCATCAGCTTCTCGATGAACCCCAGCGGTAATGGGATGTCCAAGGCGCGGGTGAAAAGTACGAAGACTCCAATGCTGACAGCCAGCGGAATCACAAGGCCCGCAACCCACGATTTCTCTCCCAGAAGCCGGGAGGCGGCGAGAAGGAACAGAAAGGTCGCAACCGGGTAGCCGATCCACTCGATGCCGAAGCCGTAGGCGCACAACAGCACCGCCAGAACGAGCGCGCTTGCTGCCGTTTTAGTGAAGGGTTGGGACTGCGAAACGCCCGCCGGCCGGATCAGCAAGGAAAAACCGATGGCCACCATCAACGCGCCTAGGATTATGGGAAAGACCTTTGGACCGAGCGGGTCTCCGATGGTGACCTCCTCCATGAAGATGGCCTCCCACAGGTACCCGGCCCCCAGGAGCAGGACGACGGTGGCCCCGATTCGCTCGGCTCGAATCATTGCACGAGTCCCAATTCCTTGGCCAGGTTCTGGTACATGGCCAATTCGTCATCGAGGAATTTCTGGAGCTTGTCTCCCGTGAGGAAGAGGTCGACCCAGGCCTGCTTTTCGAGGACATCGGCCCACTGCTTGGTCTTCACCATCTTGCCGAAGGTTTCCTCCCAGAACTTGAGGTTTTCCTTCTTTATCTCGGGAGCGGCGTAAAAGCCCCGCCAGTTGGCGGAGGAGACGTTCACTCCAAACTCCTTGGCCATGGGGACCTTCTCAAAGATACCCGTCAGCTTGCGGTCCGATAGGATGGCCAGGGGCCGTATGGTGCCCGACTCGGCGTGTCCCGCAATTTCCCCGGCCTCACCCACAAAGGCCGTCACGTGACCGCCCAAAAGCGCGGCCAATGCATCCGCGCCGCCCTGAAACGCCACGTAGCGCAGGTCTTTCAAAGGCAGCCCCAGCGCCTTGGCCATCATGGCGATCCTTATGTGGTCCAGTCCCCCCGGAGGAGAACTGCCCGCAAAGCTGATTCCTCCCGGCTGCTTTTTCCAATCCTCTACCAGGTCCTTGAAGGAGGCGTACTTGGAGTCTTTCCGGACGGCGATGGCGCCGTAGTCCACGAAGAGGGCTGCTACGGGTGTAACATCCTTGTAGGTAAAAGGGTTCTTCTTGATGGCCATCTGGGTGGTGAGCACGGCCGAGAAGGCAACCAGCACATTCTGGTCTTTGGCCCGGTTTCTGGTTATGTCGGTCATGGCCACCACCCCGAACCCGCCAGGCTTGTTGACGACCACAATTGGCTGCGTGACCAGACCGGCCTCTTTGAGCACTTGGGCCGACATGCGGCAGGTGAGATCCCACCCACCACCCGGGTTGGCCGGTGCAATGAACTCCACCGGCTTGTCCGGGTATCCGGCCTGCGATGCATCGTTGAACAGCAACCCCCCTCCCACCAGAACCAACCCCGCCAAAAGAAAACGTCCGAACAATCTCATCGCGACTACCTCCTTTCCGATAATTGTAATGTTCCCCTTTGGAGCGGCATAAGGGTCGGAATTACAGCACCCCCAGTCACTCCCTGCAAAAATGCGGATGATGTGGTCTTTCCACCTTGTCCAGTTTCGGTTGCCTGGGTTCAGATCTGCTGTCCCGGCTGGGCCTCCTTCGGTTGCGGGGTCAATCCCGACCTGAGTAGAATTGCGTACTGAAGACCCAGCAGAATAAAACCGAGCGGAAGCAAAAGATAGGGGATGAACATGGGCGTACCCAACGATGTGGACATGCGGTCGTTGTGCTGCCAGGCCTGCCAACTCATGATGGAACCCTTCCAGGCCATGGCGGCACAGAAGAGGATTCCCGCCACCGCCCGCAGGATCGGCAGCCGCTCAACGATACGCGGCGGCATCCGCTCGGTCAGGAAGGTGACGCGGATGTGGACGTCGGAACTCAGGACGTCCGCCGTCGGAACGGTGCAGAGAAACAAGAGGAGGAAGGTATTGACCTCCAATGCCCAATGCGTCGGGGCGGCGAAAAGGTAGCGCATCATCACGTCGTAAAAGAGGCTTACGACCATGAAGGCCATCGCCGCAATGCCCAGGATACCCACCGTCCGAGAAAGCCGTGGAATAAATCCCGCCGAGGTATTCATGCCTTTTCATCCTTTAGCCAACGATAGGTTGATGGCCTTCTGACCTACTTCCTCGCCGATCTGCTTCTTCCACCAGGCCCACACGGGCTGGCTCTTCTCTTCAAAATCCTTCAGTTCCTCGGCCGTGGGTTTGAAGATCTTGATGCCCGCCTTTTCGATCTGCGGCCAGAACTGCTCCGGATAGAATACCTTGTTGATACTTGCTGCGTAGGTCCGGTCGAACTCTTTGCCTGCGTCCCAGAATGCGGCTTTTACCTTGTCGGGCATCTGGTCCCATTTGTCTTTCAAAAAGAAAATGGCGATGGAAAACGCGGTCATGGGCAGTTTGTAGCAGTATTTGACCTGTTCGTAGATTTTCCGTCCCATGATCGTGCTGATGTTCGCCAAGGTCGCGTCCACCGTTCCCCGCTGAACGGCCAGGTACAGCTCCGAGGAGGGGATGCGCGCGCCGCCGACACCGTAAGGCTTCAACACTTCCTCCGCTTCGAAGCTGACGGTACGGACACGCTTGCCTTTCAGATCCGCGAGGCTGGCGATCTTGTTGTTTCCGCTCCAGATATACTCCGGCTCGAGGATGCCGCCGCCGGCGGTCAGCATGAAGGTGTTGCTCTGGGCGAGGACGTCGTTGATCAACTTCCACAGGGGACTTTCCATGGCAAGTCTTTCGCCGTGTTCGTACAGATTTTCACAGAGGCTGGGCAATCCCAACAGCCCCAAAATGGGGTAATTGCGCGTGATGTACGACGTCGTATGGAACATGAACTGGATCGTTCCTGCCCGCAACGCCGACACCTGCTCGTCGGTCTTGACGAGCGTTCCGGAATCAAAAAAGTCGACCTTCATGAGGTCGGGGTGCTTTTTCAAGCGGTCAACGAAAGCACTGATCGGCGGGAAGAGGTCCTTGTACGCAGGCGTCAGATAGGTGACCCCGGTATACGTAGGCACGCTGGCAAGAGCTTCGGTGATCCATCGATCGGACAGGCCGAACATCATGATGCCCGCTCCCGCCCCTGCTGCTCGTAAGAAATTTCTTCGCGTAAGATTTTCCATGGCTTCCTCCTTAGGGGAACAGTCTCTGTTAAAAAAAACTATTGGACCAAGTTTGGCAACCAAAGGCTCAAAGACGGGTATAAAGTGAATATAAGAAGGCAGAGCAGCTCGACCATCAGGAAGGGCATGCTGCTCTCGATGATTTCCTCCAGCGACAGCGATGGGACGCAGCTTTTCAACGTGTAGAGATTGAGGCCCACGGGAGGCGTTACGACGGCCAGCTCGAGATTGATGACCAGGACGATTCCGTACCAGAGCGGATCGAAGCCCAAGGCCTTGATCAGGGGCAACAGGATCGGGGTCGTGATCACGATGAGCGAGGCAGCGTCCACGAACATGCCGCCGACGATCAGGAGCGCCTGGATGGCCAAAACCAGAACCATCCGGTGCAAATGGAGGTCAATGAGGAAATTGCTCAGCATCTCCGGCACGCGGACCATGTTGAGATAGGAGCCGAAGATCATGGCGCAGCCGATGATGACCATGATGGCGACGCTGATGCGCATGCTTTCTTTCAGGATCTGGAGGGTCCGGCGCAGATTTATGTTGCGGTAGGCGACGCCGGCGATAACGAACGCGCCCACGGTACCGATGGCCGACGCCTCCGTCGGCGTGGCGATGCCTGCGTAGATCGAACCCAGTACCAGGAGGATAAGGATGCCCGTGTGCCAGACTTTGGCGAGACTGGCCCAGCGCTCCTTCCAGGTGAAGCCGGTGTCGGCGCCCCGGGGAGCCAGTTCCGGGGATAGGATGGTCCGAATGAGGACATAGAGGCTGAGCATGAAGGACAGAACCAATCCGGGAACGATGCCGCCGATGAAGAGCTTGGCGATCGACTCTCCCGTAATTGCGCTGTATATGATGAAGGGAACGCTCGGGGGGATCAGCATCGCGAGGGCGCCCGCCGTAACGACGGAGCCGGCGGCGATCTTGTAAGAATAACCGCGCTTGAGCATCTCCGGCACCGCCATGGAGCCGATCGCCGCGACACCGGCGACGCTCACGCCGCTGACCGCGCCGAAGACGGTGCAGGCGCCGATCGAGGCGATGGCCAGGCCGCCGGGCAGCCAGGAGAGCCATCGCGTCGCCATGCTGTAAAGATCGCCGCCGATTGGGCTTTTGGCCAGGATATGACCCATCAGGACGAACAGGGGAAGCGCCAGCAGTTCGAAGGTCGTTTCCTGACCGAAAAAGGCAGTCGCTGCCAGGGTCAGCGCATCAGGTCCGCGGAAAAGCAGAATTCCCAGGACGCCCGCCACGCCCAAGGATATGAAAATATCCACACCCAGGGCGATCAGGACCAACAGCAGCAGAACCACCAGCAACGTTATCATAGAATCCCCTCATAGATGAGATAAAAAATCATGGCGCTGCCCAGGTTGATGGTAGGTTGCTCAATGAATTTGTCAGGCGATTAAATACTACCTCCGGGCACTCGCGGTCATGAGAATTTTTTTTCCAAAGCGCGCATCTTTTCAACACCAATAAGTTCATTGAACTCTTCAAAACCAACAAGATCATCGAGACAATTCGCAGTGGAGCCTTCTTCCTTCAAACGTTTCAATACATTTATCATCGCCCTGGTCGCTGCATATAACATTGAAACAGGATAAATGGCGATCTTGTACCCGATCCTTTCCAACTCATAGGCTGTCAGAAAAGGGGTCCGGCCTTTCTCTACCATGTTGGCGATCAGTGGGAGTTTCAGCGAGCCGGCGATTTCCTCCATTTCCTGGACCGTCTGCGGCGCTTCGACAAATAGGACATCCGCGCCGGCGTCGGCATAGGCTATCGCTCTCGCGATGGCGTCCTGCAACCCTGTCACCGCCCGCGCATCGGTTCTGGCGACGATCACAAAATCCTCAGATCGCCTGGCATCGGCAGCAGCCTTTATCTTTGCAGCCATTTCGACTTTGGGTATCAGCTGCTTTCCCTCCATGTGCCCGCAGCGCTTTGGAAAAACCTGATCCTCCAACTGAAGGCCGGCGACTCCTGCCGTCTCGAATTCCTGCACGGTTCTTATGACGTTAAGAATCCCTCCGTAGCCTGTATCCCCGTCGGCAATCAGCGGTATATCGACAGCGGAAGACATGTTTCTCGCTTGCGTCACCGCTTCCGACATGGTCATCAAACCGATATCGGGCCGGCCGATAACGCTGGCGGAGGCACCATAGCCGGTCATATAGGCGGCCGGAAAGCCCGCCATTTCCACCAGGCGGGCAGACCAGGCATCGAAGGCGCCAGGAGCGCGAACGAGACCTGGCTTCTTCAGAAGATCCCGCAATCGTTTTGCCTTCACTCTGCAACGCTTCCCATTCGTTGAAAATCCATGTGTGTGAAAATTCTGTTATGAATGTCAGGCTTCAACGGGGAGAGGAGCAATGGAGACGGCGCTCGTTTTGAACAATTTCTCGATTTCCTCTTCCCGATAGCCGAGTTCCTGCAGCACCTCAACGGTGTGTTCGCCGACCTGAGGCGATGGTTTGCGCAGCCGGGCCGGCGAGTTCGACAACTTGACGGGGAAGCCGGGCATTTTGATCGGCCCGCTCGGTTGCTCGGATGCGATGACCATCTCCTGATGGAGTACCTGCGGATCCGAAAAAGCCTGTGCGAGATTATTCACCGGCCCGCAGGGGACGCCGGCCTGGTTCAGCAGGGTGATCCAATCTTGCCGGGTGCGTCCTCCGATGACCGACCCCACGATCGCATTGATGTCCCCGCGGTGTTCACGGCGATTTTCGGCGCTATCGAAGCGCGGATCGGACATCAGCTCTTCCAACCCGAGTGCGGTGCAAAGCTGCTGCCAATTCCTTTCGGTGCTGGGGGCGATGGCGATGGGGCCGTCGCTGGCGTTGAACAAGCCGTAGGGCGCGACCACCATGTGGTCATTGCCGTTGCGCGGAGGCAGTTTCCCCGTGCTGAAATAGGCCGCGGCGGCAAACGTGAACATGCTGATCAACCCGTCGACCATAGCGGTCTGGATTTCCTGTCCCCGGCCCGTCCGTTCCCGTTCCCGCAGGGCGGCCAAGATTCCGAATGCCGCGTAAAGCCCGGCGATGGTGTCGCTGATGGGGATTCCGACCCTCAAATAGGGCATGGTCCGGTCGCCGTTCAAGCTCATGAAGCCTGACATCGCCTGAGCGATGAAGTCAAAGGCAGGCCGGTCCTTGTAGGGTCCGGTTTTCCCGAATCCGGTGATGGCGGCATAAATCAGGGCTGGATTCAGGGCACTGAGCGCTGGGTATCCCAACCCCAAGCGATCCATGACGCCGGGGCGAAAATTCTCCACCAGCACATCGGAAGCCTTGGCCATACGGCGCACGATCTCCTTGCCGCGCTCCTGCTTCATGTCGATGGTGATGGTTCGCTTATTGCGGTTAAGGTTGACGAAATAGGGGTTCTCTCCCGTCCCCACGATCCCGGTCACCCGGGACGGATCCCCGTCGGGCGCTTCGACCTTGATGACGGTTGCGCCGAAATCCGCCAGAAGCATGGTGCAAAAAGGACCGGAAACCACTCGGGTCAGGTCCAGCACTTTCAATCCGGTTAGTGGCATGATGGTCTCTCCTGTCGGTCCACTACTGATACGTCGCGGCTCAGTGGCAGGTTCGGCAAACCGCCGCGGCCAGTTTCGGGTCCCGGGGGCCGCTTTTCATAACCTGCCCGAACAGTGTCTGTCCGAGAATGGCTTCCAGGCGCAGGGCGGCCGTGATCAGCTTCATCAAATCGATACCGGTATCCCAGCCCATGTCTTCCAACATGTAAACCACATCCTCGGTGGCCAGGTTCCCCGCGGCTTGAGGTACGTTCGGACAGCCGCCGATGCCGCCCAGGGCCGCATCGAACGTGTCGGCGCCGGCCTCCAGGGCGGCATAAAGATTGGCCATGGCCGTGCCGCGGTTGTTGTGAAAATGCAATGCATAGGGGGTGGCGGGGAACCGCCGGGCGAATCCATTCACCAACCGAATCACCCGGGGCGGTGTCGCCATGCCGGTGGTGTCCGCCAGAACGACCGACGCAGCGCCGCCTGAAATGTAGGCGTCCGCCAGCCGGTACACATCGTCCTCCGGCACGTCGCCCTGATAGGGGCATCCGAACGCCACGGCCATGGCGCCCACCACGGGCTTGCCCCGCTGGCGGGCCAGCTCGAAGATCGCCCGCAAATCGGACAGCGACTCGTTGATGGTCCGCCGCACGTTGGCCACGTTGTGCGCGTCACTGGCGGAAATTACCACCACCAGTTTGTCCGCGCCGCTGTCCAGGGCGAGCGTGGCCCCTTTCAGATTTGGCACCAGCGGGCTATGGATGCAGCCGGTGCGCGGCACTCCGGCCAGGACCTCGGCCGCATCCCTCATCTGGGGTATGGCCTTCGGGCTGACAAAGGAGGTGGTTTCCATCTCTTGAACCCCTGCTTCGACCAGCAGCCGGATCACTTCCAGTTTTCGCTCAGTGGGGACGAATTCCGGCCAGGACTGAAACCCGTCCCGCGGCCCCACTTCCCGAATCCTAATTTTTCGCGCGGCCGTCATCACTTGAGCCTCCTTTTTGCAGGGCGAAATTCAGCGCCCGCCTGCCCGCTGGCGTTGGCGGCGGACATAGGGGACCAGGCCGCCGGCCGTCAGAAGTTCCCGCATGAACGGCGGTATCGGCTTGGCCTGGTATCGTTTTTGGGTAGTGTGATCGACGATCACACCGGTTTCGATATCGACTTCCACATCGTCCCCTTCCCGGATTTCCGCCGCGGCCTGCGCGGATTCCAGGATGGGCAAGCCGATGTTGAACGCGTTGCGGTAAAAAATCCGGGCAAACGATTCGGCGATCACCAAAGCGACTCGGGCCCCCTTGATGGCGATGGGAGCATGCTCACGCGAGGAGCCGCAGCCGAAGTTCTTGCCCGCTAAAATGACATCGCCCGGTCTTATTTTACGGGTAAAATCGGGATCAGCGTCCTCCATGCAGTGGTGGGCCAGCTCTTTCGGGTCCGACGTATTCAGGTACCGTGCCGGAATGATGACGTCGGTGTCGACGTCATTGCCAAACTTCCAGATTTTTCCTCGAATCGACATGGTTGACCTCATATGGAAGAAACATCGTCGGGGTGCGCGATGCGGCCCGCCACGGCGCTGGCAGCGGCAACCGCCGGGGAGGCCAGGTAAACTTCACTCTGTACATGCCCCATCCGGCCGACGAAATTCCTATTGGTGGTGGACACCGCCCTTTCACCTGCCGCCAGGATGCCCATGTACCCGCCCAGGCAGGGTCCGCAGGAGGGGGTGGAGATGACCGCTTCCGCATCCATGAATGTCTGATACAATCCCTCGGCCAGTGCCTGGCGGCAGACGTCCGGGGTGCCGGGGATGACGATGCAGCGGACATGGGGCGCGACCTTGCGGCCCTTGAGAAGGCTCGCCGCTATGCGCAGGTCTTCGATACGGCCGTTGGTGCAGGAGCCGATAACGGTCTGGTCGATTCGGATGTCCCGCAGTTCGCTGACCCCGCGCACGTTTTCCGGCAGGTGCGGGCAGGCCACTTGCGGCTCCAGCCCGGAGATGTCCCACTCATGCACTGCCTCGTACGCCGCGTCCGGGTCCGGCCGGTAAAACGTGTAAAGGCGTTTGGCCCGGCTCTTGACGTAGGCTTCGGTGATGGCATCCGGAGCGATGAGGCCCACCTTGGCCCCGGCTTCGATGGCCATGTTGGACATGGTGAACCGGTCGCTCATGGGCAGACGGTCGATGACCGGTCCGGTGAATTCCATGGCCTTGTAGCGCGCCCCGTCCACGCCGATCCGACCGATGGTGTACAGAATCAAATCCTTGCCGCCGATCCATGCCCCCCGTTTCCCGCGGTAGACGAAGCGCATGGATTCCGGGACCCGGAACCAGGTCTTGCCCGTGACCAGGGCCGCGCCCAGGTCCGTTGATCCCACCCCAGTGGCGAAGGCACCGAGCGCCCCATAGGTACAGGTGTGACTGTCCGCGCCGATGATGACGTCTCCCGGTAAAACCAGGCCCTGCTCCGGGAGCAGAACGTGCTCGATGCCCATGCGGCCCACTTCGAAATAGTGGGGCAGCTTTTGAGCCAAGGCAAAATCCCGCAGCTCCTTGGCCTGCATGGCGGATGGGATATCCTTGTTGGGAACAAAATGGTCGGGGATCATGGCCACGCGCTGCGGGTCGAAGACACGCTCGCCGCCGGCGTCCTTAAAAACCCGGATCGACATGGGTGCCGTAATATCGTTGGCGAAAACAAAGTCCAGGCGCGCTTCGATGAGGTCCCCGGGCTTTACGTGCGATCGGTCGCAATGGGCGGCCAGAATCTTTTCACTCATGGTCATCGGCATAACAGATCTCCGGGTCCGTGGCGGTTGCCTTCAGGTCAGCGAAGGAGCGTTGCGGGGGCAGAGGGATTCCATCTAAGGGGATAGCGGCCCTATACATATAACAATCTCCCCGATAGTACATGTGAGTCACCACCACCGGTTTATCGTGATTCGAGTAGTAGATGTTTTCAATAAAAAAAAGCGGGGAGCCGTAGTCGGTGCCGAGCACTTTGGCCAGGTCCATCTCCGCGATGACGGATTCGACCCGCTGCTCCAATTTTTTTAAGCGGATGCGGGTGGATTCCTGAAAGATTTCGATGAAGGACCGTTTGGTCAGCTTCGCCCGCGGCAGTCGCCTGATATGTTCCGCACGGAAATAATTGATAAAATAGGAAACGATCTGCCCTTGGTACCGGCGGAGTCGTCTGAGCCGGCCCACCGGTTCATCCCGACCGGCGCCCAGGAGAGTGCGGATGCTCTGGGGCGCCTGGAACGGGACGATGTCCACTATTTCGATTTCGAGCCGGGGACTCCGCCCCGAGGCCGAATCGAGCCATCTGCGGAAATTTCCGCTGATCTGGATCTCCACCTTTTTTAGTTTCGGGAGGGTCGCCATCGTGCCGGCGCCCTGGCGGGCAGCGAGATATCCTTCCTGAATCAGCCGCTCCACCGCTTTGCGAATGGTGATGGTGCTGACACCGAATTCCTGCGCCAGGTCCTTGGTCGCGGGGATCCAGTCGCCCGGTTGATAGGCGTAGCTGTGGATCCGGCTCTTGATGGTCGCCGCCACCTTGAGATACATTGGAACGCCGCGTTGATGCATCGCGTTGCCTAAACCTAGTATGTTATTATGTCTTTATACTAACCATATTTTATCGCGCCCGCAGATGTCAAGTTGAAAATATTCGAATGGTGGCCCGCCGCCGGCAGGGCAACCAAAGGGACTTGAAAAGCAACCACAACGGCCATAGGTTCTCCACAACCAAAAGCATTTCGGTTTCATTTTGCTCATGGAGGAACATCATCGATGCGGTTCATAAAATTCGGCATGGTTCTTCTGGTTGCGGCATTTATCGGCGCCGGGACGTCAAATGCGTCTGAATCCAGCGCCAAACTCCAGCTGGACGTCAAGGAGTTCACGCTGAAAAACGGGATGTTGTTCCTGGTCGTGGAGCGGCCGGCCACCCCCCAGGTGGCGGTCCGCCTGGCGATCCGAGCCGGGTCCGCCCTCGAGGAACGCGGCAAGACCGGGATTGCCCACATGCTCGAGCACATGATGTTCAAGGGCACCCAGAACTTCGGATCGACCGACTACCAGAAGGATGCAAAGCTTCAGGCCCGCATCGATGCGGCCTACGATGGGGTCAAAGCCGAGCAAGCCAAACGCAGCCCCGACCCGAGGCTGATTCAGGAAAAGCTCGCGGAGATGGAGCAGTTGCGGCTGGAAGCACAGAAACTCTACATCCCCCAGGTCTTCTCTTCCCAGCTCGGCAAAAACGGCGCGGTTGGCGTCAACGCCTTCACCAGCCAGGATCAGACCCAGTACGTCGCTTCCGTGCCATCCGACATGATCGAACAGTGGTTCGCGATCATCAGCGAACAGCTTTTTGAGCCGTCCTGGCGCGAATTTTATGTCGAAAAGGAGGTCGTGCAGCGCGAATGGGCTTACCGCTACGTGAACAACCCGGAAGGCGCAGCCTGGCTCGACCTGAATGCAACGGCCTACACCGCACATCCCTACCGCAATCCCGTCATCGGCTGGAAGTCCGACATGGAGCGTTACAGCACTCGGGATGCGATGGAGTACCACTCGAAATACTACAACCCCGCCAATGCCGTCTGCGTTCTGGCAGGAGATGTCACGCTGGCCGAAGCCAGACGGCTGGCTGAAATGTACTTCGAGCGCTATCCGGCCGGGCAGCGGGCCCCCGAGACGGTCACGGCGGAGCCGCCCCAGCAGGGGCCGCGCAAGAGCGTGCGTTTCCTCGAAGGCGCGCGTACACCCGTTGTGCGCATCGGTTTCCACGGAGCGCGCATCAACACCCCCGATTTTTTTGCCCTGGATGCGCTCACCATGGTCCTGAGCCAGGGGCGCAGCGCCCGGATGACTCAGAACATCGTCGAGCAGGGGTTGGCAGTCGAAGCCTGGGCGGGGAACCCCGATAACCGCTACGGTGGCATGCTCGTTTTGGGCGGCTCTCCCAACGAGCCCGATTCCTTGAAACGGCCGGGGGGCGCCGAAGACGAAAAGCGGGCCGCCTATCTTGCGGCGTGCGAGTCCCTGGAGGGGGTTCTGCTCTCCGAGTTGGAAAAACTCAAGACCGAGTCGGTCGCCCCGCAGGAACTCGAGCGTCTGAAGAAGCTCAACCGGCGCGAATTCATCGATCGGCTGCGCAGCAACGAAAGCGTTGCCGGGACCCTGGCGACTCTCGAGGTGCAGGCCGGATGGCGTTATCTCAACGACTATCTGCGCAACATGGACGCCGTCACCCCTGAAGACATCCGCCGGGTTGCCCGGCAGTATGGCCTGCCCGAGAACAAAACCACGAGCTTCGTGATCCCGGGCGGAGCGGCGAGCCGCCCGCCCGAAGCCTACGCGGAGGTTCGCTCGATCAGCGGCAGCGCCGCTGCGGGGCGCGAGCTTTACAAAGGCTCGCTTCAGAATCACTCGATTTATGCGACCCCGGCCGGGTGGAAGCATCCCCTCTCCTTTGCCCGCCACCCGCGCCGTGTCGATTACCCCTCAGCCGTTCAGATGGCGATCGGAGGGGCCAAGGTGTTTTTCCTGCCGGATCACGAGTTGCCGCTCATCGACATGACGATTTACGTCAAAGCCGGGGCCGTCGATTTGAAGGATTCCGAGGCGGGCCTGACGGACCTTCTAGACGGGACACTCATCCGGGGCGGGACCGAGAGTCGCTCGCCGGTCGAGTTGGCCGTGCTCCTGGATGACAACGCCATCAAAATGGGTGTCGACATCGGGTTGGAAGAAACCGCCATCCATCTTTCCGTAATGTCTTCCGACTGGGAAAGAGGGCTCGGGATCCTGCAGGAGGTGCTTGCGCGGCCGCGCTTCGACGCCAAGGTGCTCGAGGTGGCCAAGGAGCAGGAGATGGCCAATCTAGGCCGGCAGGGTGAAGACGCCCAGGCCGTGGCCATTCGGGAAGGCATGATCTGGCATTTCAAAGGCCACCCCTACGGCAGGGACCCACTGGCGGCGATCCGGGTCATTCCGACCATCACCCGGGATGACCTGCGGCGTTTCCTCTCCACCCGTTTTGTTCCCGCCGACATGGTGTTGGCGGTTTCAGGGGATATTCAACCCGGTCAGGTCCGGGAGAGCCTGGGCCGTTTCATCAGCGGTCTGCCCGCGGCGGCAACACCCCAGCGGGACCTTGCTCAACCGTCGCCCACCCCGGCGGTCCTGACCCTGATTCACAAACCCGGGCAGGCGCAATCCAATGTCGTTGCCATGTTGCCCGGCATTACACGGGTGGACCCGCGGTACTGGAAAACGAATTTGCTGATGAGTGTCTTCGGCGGCAGCGATTCCCTCATGTACACCCGGCTGCGGGACGACCTCGGCTATGTTTACTCCGCGGGGTTTTATCAAACGGCCAAATGGCAGGCGGGCCTTCTCGTCGGGATTGTCGGCTGCAAGGGGGACAAGGCCGGAGAAGCCATCCTTGAGACCGTCAACATCATGAAATCCCTGCACCAGGGTATCCCCAGCCGCGAGCTGGAACTCAAACGCCTGGACACCTTGAACAGCTTCGTGTTCAACGTGGACACCAAAGCGGAGCTGGTCCAGGCCTACAGCCGCTACGCCATGCGCCAGGAGCCGCTCGATACGCTGGGGAGAATCCAGGACAGCTATTTTGCCGCCACGGGGGAGGAGTTGAAGGGGCTCGCCCGGCAGCTGCTCGATCCTCGTGAAATCCAGATTCACGTGGTGGCCGACAAGACGATAACGGTCAGGAAGCCGGACGGGACCACGCGCAGCCTGGAGGAAGACCTCAAAGCCACGGCCCAGGCGCTTGGGATACCGTTCCGGGAAATCGAATTGAGATAACCTTCTGCGGGTGAACTTCGGCCTGGGCGCTCATCTGCATCCCGGTTCGGCAGCGCTGCCTTTCAGTTCCGAGTTGCGAGCGCTGCGCCGGGGTCCGACTCGCTGAAATCCTCCAGGAAGTTCCAGAAAAAGCTTTCCATGCCAGGGTGCGGCGGCGCCTGGCCGGGGATCAAACCTTCCGTGTAGCCTCGCTGCACGAACCTTCTGATCGCATCCGGGTTCCGGCTGATCACGTGCACCGGGACGGACCAGGAAGCGCCCGTTCCCGCCACTGGGGCGCAGGGCTGATGGTCGCCCATGATGATAACGAGTTCGTCGCCGGCCAGGAAGCGCCGGATGAACCCGCTTAACACCGTGAACTCGTAAACAATGGCTGCGCTATAGGCCGCGGCGAGCTTGGGCGGGTCGGTCCAGGCGCCCGGAAATATCAGCGCCTTGAGTGAGTGGAAAAGGGAGCCGTCGCCAAGGGTCTGCCAGTCCTCGACGTAAGGGGCATGCACGTCGAAGGCGGCGTGGCTGCTGACCAGGATGAACTCGACCAACAGCGGGTCGGAGGCGTCCCGAACCTCCTGCCGGTAGATCCAGCTGAGGACGTACTGGTCGGGCATGGGTGCCCAGGCGAAGTCGGGCCCCTTGTAGGCGAAATCCCCGGCGGCGTACGTCCGCTGGAATCGGAAAAATTCACCGGCCGGCCACGGCCAGAGGGTCCCGGGCATGGCGCAAACGGTGCGGTAACCGGCCCGGTTGAAATACTCGGCCAGCGGCGTAAGTTCCGATTCGAGCAGCAGGTCGTGCCGGGTTTGGCTGTTCAGGCGAACCCCGCTCGCCAGGGTGCCGTGAGCGAGCCAGGAGCTGCCGCCGAAGGTCGGGGAGGCCAGGTAGGCCGAGCACATCCCGAACCCGGCGGCCCGCAGGTCGGCTTCGGCGGCTTTCACCACGGGCGCCACCCGCGCGGCGTGATGCGGCTCGGAGAACACGGTCTGCCCGTAGGATTCGACCACGAAGAGGAACACCGGGGTGCGGTTCAGGGCGTTCAGGTTCGTGGGGGTGCCCCGGGACCGTTCGATGGCCGCTTCGATGGCGTCCCGGTCCCGTCGGCGGATGCCTTCGAGATCCATGATCGCCCGCACCTCCTCGGCCAGCCGGGGCAGGACGGCCGACCCCATCCAGACCGGTGTGTCGTGAGGGCGGAGGCCCGACCAGGCACCGGCTGCGATCACCCCCGCCGCCAGGCACGACAGCAATGGCTTTCGGCCGGTTGCGGCTAAACCGCCGTGCAGGATTTTCAGGCAGCGGACCACACCCCAGGCCATGCCCGGCAGGGCCAGGGCAAGCCCCGCCAGGGCCATGGCAAAAAGACCAGGGGAAAGCAGCATCCAGCCGAGGAACACCAGGTCCGGCAAACGCCGGGTGTCCAGGTAGAGGTTGAACGGCCGGTTGAAGACCATCGGGACCAGGTTGTCCGCCAGGCGGAAGAGCCCGAGAAAGATCACGGCCGTCGCGATGGAAGCATAGAATGCCGGCCGGAAACGCGTGGCCCGACGCGCCCGCACGCTCATCCCGATGAGCAGCACCAGCAGCTCCGGTGAAAGATGCAGAAAAGCCTCCCAGGGCCGTCCCGGGATCGCCGCGTCCATGTTCAGGACAGCGTTCAGAAAAGCCAAGGCGGCCAGAGCCTTGAGCAGCTGGCTGAGAGGGTTTCGGACGCGGTCGTTGGAGTACGTTGAGCCCATTGAGTCTGTTGAGTCCATTGGGGTGACTGCGTGCTCTTCAGCTTTGATGAACTTGCGGAGAATCATCCGGATCGATGGCTTTGTAAAGAGGCCAAGTTCAAGGCGCGCGAATCGCGTGGAGCGAGGCGTACTTCAACTACGCCGCAGCAACAATGCGATGGGGCGCAATGCCGAAATCGGACTATTTACGAAGCCATCCGCTTTTCAAGAAACACGCAGGCCGGCTCCAGGGTCTGCCGCCAGGAGGGCCAGCCGCTGCCGGTGTTGAAGGCGGCCGTCCCCATTGCGATCAGCCGGCCCCGGTCGTGGTGCATGGCTTCGATGTGCCTTCGCACCGATTCGTGATCCCCGGGTGCGACCAGGAATCCGTTTTCGCCGTGGCGCACGAACTCCCGGACCCCGCCCGCGCTGGACCCGATGACCGGCAGGCCGAAGCCCATGGCTTCGAGGGCCGCGATGCCGAAGCCCTCGTGGGCAAAGGGCATGGCGAACACGTGGCTGCGGGAGTATACCGCTTTCAGGTCGTTGCCGTCCAGGCGCCCCCGGAAATCCACCAGTTTTTCCAAACCATGGCGGGCGATGATCGCGCGTGCCCGGCGCGCGCAGCGGCGATCTGCGGTCATGTCGCCCACGAGCGTGAGCCGCCACATGTCCCGCGGGACGCGCGCCAGATCGGAGAGCAGCGCCTCCAGGCCCTTGACGGGCGACAGGTGGCCGACGAACAGCAGCTCGAGTGGGCCGCTTTGGCGGCTTCTTTCGGCGATGAGGCCCTGGGAGGATAAAGCCCCGAGGCGGCTTCCGGCCGGGCGGGATAGACAATGAGGCCGGGTTTTCCCGACCAGGTGCCGGACCTGGTCGCGGGTGGCGGCGCTGTTGAAAATGAACGCATCCACCGTTTGAAGATAACCGCTCTCTATCTGCCGGTAAGCGAGATTGAACCAGGGGCGGCGCGGCTGGCGGCAGAGAACCTGGTGGACGATGCTAACGATGGGAGTACTGCTCCGGCGCCGGATTCGGCGGTTGAGCCGGAAGAGGGACGGATGCACGAGTTCGTCCTGCAGGATGAGGTCCCAGGGGCCGCGGCACAGCCGGTCGCACAGCCCGCGCGAGAAATTGTCGAGGAGGCAGACCCCATAGCGCCTCCATGGCAGGCCGATCACCTCGACCCGGTGCCCCCGGCGCTGCAGGGCTTCGACCAGGTAACGGTCGTACAGGAACCCGCCGGTCAGGGTGTGCAGGCGGCCGTATAGGACCAGCGCTATGGGCATGTCATGTCTTCGGTACAGGCGGCCCAGGCCACGTCGCTTTCCCGGATCACCACGGTGACGGTGGCAAGGTTGCGGCGGTTAAGCCTCCCGGCCAGGCGGCGGCACAGGAGACGGCACAGGTGCTCGATGCTCGGGTTGAGGCCCTGGAACTCGGGCAGGTGATTCAGAGTCTTGTCCCGGTAGATCTCGAGCAATTCGGCGAGGAGAGCGGCAACTTCGTCGATATCCACGAGGAATCCATGGGAATCCAGGCTGCGGCCGGCCAGGCGGACCTCCACCCGGTAGTGGTGGGAGTGCGGCTGGTTCTCCGGTCCGAAATCGCCGCCAATGAGGAAATGCTGGGCGATGAGCTCGCGCTGCACGGCTACGGTGTACATGGTGGTCATCTCCGCATAACGACTCAAGTGTTTAGACGGAAGGCTGAAGTCCATAAAAAATATCGCAACGCACGAATCAACTGCTCCGTTGCAAGCGGCGGGGAATAATACCCCAAGCGATTCAAGACCCTCCCGGTTTCTACGACCCCTGGTCCAATCAGAGTTGAATTCTCATGAACCAGCATGGCTGCTTCATCCATCTGCTCAACTACCCGAAAGTTTGTGTGAGCACGCATCGTTTGTCCCTAAAAGGCTTTCGTCTATCGACCTGAGTAGTTGCAAACGCTCAGGCGTCACCCGGTGTAGGTCAATACCACCTGGCTGGTCTCCGAAGGCCTTTGGTCGAGAAGAGCGTAGGCCTCGGCGGCTTTTTCGACGGGAAACTCGTGGGTGATGAAGCGGGACGGTTTCACGCAGCGGATCATGTCCCATGCCGTCGCCAGCCGCCGGGCCGTTGTCCAGCGCGCGAGGAACTCGTGGGGCAGGCTGCTTACCTGGCTGCTGATCATGCGGATGCGGCTGCGGTGGAATTTCCCGCCCAGGTTCACGGTGGCCGGTTTCGTGCCATACCAGGAACCGATGATGATGCGCGACGCAAACCCGGCACTTGCGATGGCCGCATCCAGCGTCTGCGGGTTGCCCGAAAGTTCGAACACGAGGTCGGCCATGGCCCCGCCGGAATCCTCCTCCAGCCGGTGGTTCAAGGCTCCCGGGTCGGCCGTGTCGAAGATCGCGTCGGCGCCTGCCATCCGCGCCGCGTCGCGGCGGTGCGGAAACGGGTCGACGCCGAAGAGGCTTTTCAGCGGGTGCCGTGACAGCAGCGCGGTGGCGAGCAGGCCCACGACACCCTGGCCGAATACCACGACGCGCTCGCCGATGGCCGGGTGTCCGTCCATCATCAAGGTCACGGCGGTTTCCATGGTGGCGAGGAACACGGCGTCGCGTGTCTCCACGTCGTCCGGAATCGGGATGAGCTCGGCGGGGGAGGCCACGAGGTGGCTGGCATGCGGGTGAAAACAGAAAACGCGGCGGCCGCGCCAGGCCGGATCCACCTGCCGTCCCACGACCGTCACCCGGCCGGCCGCGGCATACCCATAGCGCAGCGGGAATCGGAGCACTCCGGTGAGTGCCGGCAAGTTCGCATCCAGGGGCATGTCCGCGGGCACCTGCCCACGGTAGACCAGAAGCTCGGTGCCGGCACTGACCGCCGAAAGGCCGACTTGGACGAGAACCTCCGCCGGTGCCGGCTCCGGAATCTCATCGGCCGCAACATCGACGTGAAACGGAGATTGGAAGACGACGCTGTGGCGCTTCATGCCGGGGCCCACCCTGGGCGCGCCCACAGGATGAGGTCCCGCCCCATGGGCTGATAGAACGCCTCTTCGAGTTGCAGATGAACAGCGCCCCTGGCTGCACCGGCATCGAGAACGGGCAGGCCTCCAACGAACTGGGGGCTGATGGTGATGATGAAGAGGTCGGCGACCTGCTGCCGCACGAAGCTCGTGATCACGCGTGCTCCGCCTTCCACCATGAGGCGGTTGACCTGCCGGTCCGCGAGCAATGCCAGGGCCGACGGCAGATCGATCCATCCGTCGGTTCCGGCGCCGCAGGGCATCGGATCCGCTCCGGCCGCCCGCAAAGACTGCGCCCGCGACTCCGGCAGGCCGGGCTTGTGGATGATCCACGGCCGGGCGTCCGGGCGCTGCACCAGGCGTGCGGCCGGAGGGGTTCGCAGATGCGTGTCCAGGACGACAGGCTGCGGGTGCGGGCCGCAGGCATGCGTGACGGTGAGACGGGGATCGTCGGAGAGCAGGGTGCCGATGCCGATCAGGATGCCATCGCAGAGCGCGCGGATCCCATGGGTGAGCGCCATGGACTCGGGGCTGCTCAGCCGGATCCGCTCCCGGTTGCGGCCGGCGATGCTGCCGTCGACGCTCTGGGCATAGCTTAACACCACGAACGGCCGCCCATGCTTTGCCCGGAAGCGCGCCGCGTCGGCCCGGCCGGCGCCGAGGTCCTCCAGCGAGCGGATGGGGTCCTGACGGCCGATGGTGGTGTGAGGCTCTTCGGTCATGTCGCTGCTGATGGGGATGAAGGATCAAGGCCCGGGCGGCGCGTCACCCCCGAGCCGCTTCATGAAGAAACGGTCCTCCGGCTGCCAGAGCTTCAGATCGCCGGCACCGGTCATGATGAGGGCCACGCTGCATCCCAACACGACGCCCCACTCGATGCCGGCGGTTTGGCCGGCCATCGCGCGGGCCACCGTTACACTGGCGGCCAGGCCCGCCATCCGTGTCATGACACCGAAAGCGAGCAGGGCCGCGCACGTCCCAAGCAGTGCGCATCCGGCAGTGGAAAGGGGTGTCAAGCCCTCGCCGGCCAGAAAGCGGCCCAAAAGCACGACCACGCCGGCGACGGCCGCCGCCCTCAGAACAAGGGGCAGGAATCGGGCTATCGCGCGGTCGACGCGCTCCACCCCTCGGATCAGGGGCCTGCCATCGGGCGCCGCATGGCCGCAGACGACCAGCCAATCCCGGGCGAACCCGGCCAGCAGGGCCGCGGTCAGGATGAGCGCCGCCGGTCGTGTGGCCGCCGGCTCGAAAAGCGGCAGCATCGCAGCCCCTGCGAAACCCATTTGGCAGCCGGCCACCAGGCGGGCTTCGGGCCGGGGTTGCACCGGGGCGATGGGCCGGCCGGCTTTCCGCCGGGCTTCCACCGCAGCCTTCAGCGCATAATACCCCAGGCCGACGCAAAGATAGGCGGCCGGCGCCTTACCGATCCAAACGATCAGGGATGCGGCGATCAAGAGGCCGAGCGCGTCGACTGCGGTGTCGAGGTGCTCGCCCAGGCGCGTTTCACTGCCGGTCACCCGCGCGAGAAATCCATCCGCGCCATCGAGGGCGGCGGCCGCGATATATAGTGCCGCCGGCGTCCAGGCGGCCAAGCCCGCGAGGCTTCCTCCGGCGAGCGGCGGCTGGAAGAGAAACCCGGCCAGAACGGCGATCAGGCCGCCCCGCAGCAGGGTCAGCCAGTTGGCGGCTCCAAGCGACGGCCGCAGCCGCGGCTCCTGCAGGGAATGGTTCAACTCGAGCGCCCGGCCCCAGCAAGTCCATCCATACACCATGACGGCGGCGGTTTGCAAACTCCCCTGCAGCGCGGCGGAAAGCCCCCCCTGTTCGAGCAGCAGCCAGAACCCGGCGCCGATGAACGGCACACCGCAGGCCCCGACCAGGCGCCACTGGCGGCGGAGCTGCTGCCGGGCGGTCAGTGGGGCGCCTGAACTTCGCATGGGCGGTCCTCGGGAATCGTTCCGGAGCGGCGCCGCGAAGGCTGCGTCGAGCGCTGGTCCCGATGGGTGGTATCGCTCATAGAAGCGATAGCTGCTGCGCCGGTGCGCCGCAAGGGAAGCGCCGGAGGATGTGGTCCTGCAGATCGTCGAGCAGGCGGCGCTCACCGTCGTTCAGGCCCGCGGACCGCCGGAGCTCGCGGATTTCCGCCAGGGCGCTCTGGGGGGTGGTGCGGCGGTTGCCGGCATGGTCCGTAAGCGCCTCCTTCCGGCAGATGCGCCGTTGGAAGGCATCACGCGCCCGTCTCAGATGCGGCGGGAGCGGGTCATCATAGTTGCGGAACAGGATGCGCTCCGCCAGGATGCGGGCCTCGGGGCTGGAAAACCGGGTCGCAATTTCCACTTTTCTGTCAAACGCCGCGGCGTGGAAGGCGCGGCACAGGGCCTCGTCGGCGCGGGGCAGGAAGCCCGTTTGGTAGAGGCTCGCGTCGGCATCCAGGCCGGGGATGAACGCGTAGCGGAAGTTGCGGTGATAGGCGCTGATCTGCTGGAACTCCCCCTCGTGAGACTCGAGCCAGCGCAGGTTTTCCTGCATGTGCTGCCGGCGTTCGCGGTTGATCGGCTCGAGGGTGCGGTCCGTGGGCGGCAGCAGGAACCCTGGTTCGCCGTAACGCTTGCGTATTACCCAGGTGGTCTCGGCGACGGTCGCCTCCGTCGCGAGCCTCAGGTGGGGCAGATCGAGGCGCAGCCACAGGGACTGCTTGGGGAAGGGGACCGAATAGCCGATGGCGATCACCGGAGCCTGGAAGCGCTGCCGCGTTCCGAACTCGCCGCTCACCAGCACGCCCCATTTGTGGTCGCCGGCGGCGGTTTTGAACGCCACGGGCAACTCCTCCGACCGCTGGGCGTCGATGTCCTTGCGGAAGCCCTCGTCGAGGCGGCGCCACATGTCCGTTTCCCGGGAAAGCAGACGGGCCAGCCTCAGCGACGCTTCCACGTCCGACAGCGCATCATGGGACTGGCCGGTGAAAAGGCCGTTGGCGGCCCCGATGTCCTCGAGCTTCAGGGAGGCCTTGCCTTTTAACTCCGGCCACTGCAGCGGCCCGCGCCGGTAGAGCCAATACATGATGGTGACGGGCAGCAGGTCCATCCGGCGGCAGCCGTTGGCAAACTGGTGGGTGTAGGGCGGCAGCAGGTTGCGGTGGAACGAGAAGCGCAGGAACTCGTCGTCGAACCCGATGGAGTTGTAGCCGATGCTGGTCGTCTCCGGCCGGTTCATCTGAGCGTGGATCTCCCGTACGGACTCAACCTCGCAGCGGCCCCGGTCGATCTCCGGCCGGAGGCGGTTGACGAGGATGGCCGATGGCGACGGGATCACGTCCGGACGCAGGCGGATCGTCGCCGTGAATCGGTCGAGTTCGTGGAGGTCGCAATCGGTGCGGATGGCTGCGAATTCCAGGACCTGGTCGAACGCCCTGTTCAGGCCCGTGGTCTCGATGTCGTAAAACAGGTAGGTCTCGGCCATGAGCGTGTGTTTGCGACGCTCGGCCGCCTTTTGTCAAGCAGAAAATAGGGTTCCAGGGGTCCTGGGGTCGAGGGTTCAAATATAAAAAAGCAGGATTCGGCCAAAGGGTTGACGGGAAGGAGGTTCAAAACGAGTCCATGTGAGGAGCCCAGCCTGGAACCCTTGGACCCTTGACCCCTGGCCGCCTTTATTGCGTGGTAATCACCAACTCCTCATGTTCGTGCCCGAACTCCGTCAGCAGGTCGCCCACGGTCTTGACGATCTCCTCGGGCGCCAGCTTGGTTTCCACGTAGATGTTCGTCTTGCGGACTTTCTCCGGGATCCGCAACTGGTCGGAGTAACGCGAAAAGCAAGGTTGGTGATCGTCGTACATCCACAGGACCTTCTCGAACTGTTGGGAGTGGGTCGCGGCGAAGTGGTTGCACAGGGTCGTCAGCATCTGCTCCCAGGACTTGACCGGGAAGGTGTTGCCCTGGAAGGTGAAGGAGTGGATGGATTTGTCCGCGAAGAATTCCGGCTTCTTGCCATTGATGTCGGAGCTCTTGTCCGGGTGCGCCGGCGGGCCCGCGGGTGGGATGGCGTCCTCCCGGCGCCGGGGCGGCTGCCGGTCGCCTGTGGTGTCGCTCAGAAGCCACTGCGCAACATGCTGGCGGATAAACCCCTCGACCACGCCCGGATCGGCCTTGCAGCCGCAGAGTTTTTCCGTGGCGTCGCTCAGGATCTCCACGAGGATTTTGTTCGGCCCCGCCATCACCTTGTTCCAGGCCTTGGGCAGGAACTCGGCCGCCATTTTCAGTTTCTGGCTCTGATGCGCGGCCATGGCCGCTTCGAGATGACCACCCCCGGCCACCTTTTCCCGGCTCAGGAATGCCATCAGGTCGGCGGCAGCATCCTCCGGTTTCTGTTCGATGAGGTCGATGACATGGCAGCGTTTCTGGCTCAGCCCCCCCTTGGCCGATGGCAGGTAGAACCACCATCGCTGGCCGTCCGTGTGCACGCAGAGATCGAACGCCTCCCGGGCGGCCAGGTCGACGAGCCGCTGGTGCAAGCCGTCCATGTCCACGTGATCCCGCTTCACGTCCAGGATCACCTTGCTGGTGTGGTCGATGCGCAGGGCATACGACACCGTGGAAGCCTCGGATGAAAAATCCGGGCATATCTCCTCGACGTTGAAAATGTCCCATTCCAGAAGGGACAGCAGTCTCAGGACCACCGCCTGTTTGATGGACGCCTCGTCAAACGTGAAGATTTTTTTGCTCGTTCGTAATTCCTTGACGAATGAAACCAAAGGCTTTTTCATCATTTCCTCCGTGCGGCCGCTGGATCAAAATAGCGGTTCCCATAGCTATATCGGCCGCCTGTTCGAAAACCTTTATGGCCGCGCGCCCGGTGCTCAAGATTTTCTGCCGACAGGCCGATATCCCTCCCAACAGGCTTCTTATGAAAGGAGCGGGGAGGGCATGAAACTGAAACTGTTGTTCTGGTCGGCCGTACTCCTGGCCGTGATCGGGGCATATTCGGCCGAAGGCACCCTTTTTTATTTTTTTGCCACGCACCTGATAATGATCGCGACGGGCATGTGCATGATCCGGCGCGATCAGAAGAGCCGCACCGGCGCGGCGGCAAAAGCCCCTGCCGGCAAGACCTCGTCTGCCGCATCCCGAGCCTAGGCCGCCTGACCGGCGTGACGCCATGACCGTCCATCCCCCGGCGCCCCGGACCGCCCCGCACAGTTGCCAAATCCAGAGTTCGCCCTGACATTTTTTTGACATTGCGAGTACATAGTTGTTACTACCCCGATCCGGGCACCTTTCCCGATTTCTAATAACCAATTGAAATTAATTAGTTTATATTATTTTTAGCGAAACTGGCATGATAGTTGTATAGTTCTGTAGGAAACCAACGGCTAAAGTTGAGGTGCTCGGAGGGCGATATTCCATTCAGATCAGAGCCATAGAGGCCAACTGACGCGCATGCAACACGACGAGGTGAGACCATGAAACACAGCAGAGCATTGAATCAGAAGTTCGATTATGAAATCGGGTATCTGGTGCAAAGTCCTTGCAGAAACTGCAGCACCTATGCGACGTTCCCGGACTGCATGGACCGCTGCACGGTGCTGGATCGGGTTCAGAACGCCCTGTCCGACAGCCTTTCGAGCGTCAACAATTTTTCTGCCGCAGAATCCTATTACATGCCCGTTGACATGCTGGAACGGGTGTGAACGGCGGGTGTGTCTCTGCTCAGCGGTGAAGGGCCCCCGGCGCTGAATCGCTGAGGCGATCGAGCAGGACAACCAGCAGGGCATGGGCCTGCCCGAAGCGGCGCTCATTCGACAGGATTGCGGCCGGGTCCTGGACAAATCTTCCGGGTGTTTCCAGGTCCTGCCGGCAGTTCTGCACCAACCTGCCGGCACCGTGCGCGGTTACTTCCAGGTGAAACTGCAGTCCCACGATCCGGGTTTGCGCCACAAACCCTTGATGCTCGCAGCCGGTGCTGCGCGCAAGATGCACGGCGCCGGCCGGTATGTCGAACGTATCCCCATGCCAGTGAAACACTTCCGCCTTCTCCGGTAGAAAACCAGCCAGCCCGGACCTGTCCGCCGCCTCCGTCCGGTAGATATCGAACCAGCCGATCTCGCGGTCAACATTCGGGTACACGCGGGCCCCCATCACGGTGGCCAGAAGCTGTGCGCCCAAACAGACCCCCAGGATGGGCCTGCCAAGAGAAATGGCTTCGGCGATGAAGCGCTTCTCTGCCGCGAGCCAGGGGTATTTCAGATCCTCGTACACATTCATCGGCCCGCCCATGATCACGAGCAAGTCCACTTCCATGAGCGGCGGCAGGGGGTCGTTCGCATGCAAGCGGGTGCACGTCACACGGTGGCCCTTGGATGCGGCCCAGGTCCTGATATGCCCAAGCCCTTCGAACGGGACGTGTTGGAGGTAATGAAGTCGCATAGGTTAGCGGCTCAACCGGCTCTCCCAGTCGTACTCCCGCGTGGTGACGACGTCTTCCATCCGGCGGATGCGCTGTTCCAGGTTCTCATAGCGGCGCTTCAGCCGCTGGGCCGCCTCGTGCCGGGAGGAGGTGTAGCGGTCATAGAATTCCTGTTCGGCGGCCGAGGCAAGCGGGATGGCCGGCGCCGGCTTCATGATGAGCGCCGCCAGAAGGTAGACGATGAGGGCCGGCAAAATGCCTGAAAAAATGAGCAGGATCACCGCGATCGTGCGCACCCAGAACACCGAAAAGTCGAAATGCTCCGCAACACCGCGGCAGACTCCGAAAATGGCCCCGTGGCGGGAGCGGTAGATTCCCCTGCGCGAGTAGTCTCTCATTTTCCGTGGTCCTCACGTTTCCGATCGTGCAATATGGTTTCAAGCGCTTCGATTCTCTCTTCTAACCGCGAAAGGCCCTGGTAGGTTTCCTGGATCAAGCGCGAATCCTGCGCGTCCTGGTTCCGGTTGCCCGCCCCCCTGAAGGCCCTGATGGACAGGGCGATGATGATCGCCGCGACACCGGCGAGCACAATCACCAGGGCACCTTCCACAACGATGTGCACCTTGTTTTACTCCTTGCCCGTGGATGCCATGCCGGGGCCGCGCCGGCCTTGAACCGCGGCCCGCCCCGAACCGCTGCGTTGCGGGCGTTTTGTTTTCCGGCCGACCGGACGGCGGGCCGATACGGTCCTCACTATACGTCAGCGGCCACCGGCCAGCAACAGAAAACAGAACCGGCGGCGGCACCGCCCTCAGGCGTTTTTCCTATCACTGGAATGCGGCTCTTTCAGCGCCTGCAGCTCGCGCTCGATGTCCTCATCCACCGTGAGCGTGTCCAGCTCCTCTTCCAGAGACCCTTTGCGACCGAAGTTCACCAGGTCGGCTTCGGCCTCCATGCGCTCGATCCGGCTTTCGAGCTCGTCGAACCTGAATACGGCCTCGGCGCCGTCGATGCGGCGGATGTCCTCCTGGGCGCGTCGCTTGCGTTCGGCGTGGATGTGGCGTTGCACGAGCACGCGCTGTTTGTCGCGGGCGGTCTTCAGTTTGTCCTCCAATTGGCGGATGTCGTTCTGGTATTGCTCGACGAGCCCCTGGTGGTCGCTCAACTCCTGCTCCAGAGAGTCGGCCCGCTGCCGGTAACGGCGCTTTTCGACCAGAGCTTCCCGGGCGAGGTCGTCCCGGCCCTTGGCGGCGGCAAGCTGGGCTTTGTCGGCCCAGAACCGGGCCCGGTCGTCCGCCTCGTCGTGCTGGCGCTTAATTTTTTTGGTTTCGGCCATGACCCCTGCGCACGCCGCTTTGAGCTCCACCAGGGTGTCCTCCATTTCCCGGATCATCAGGCGGATGAGCTTTTCCGGTTCCTCGGCCCGATCGAGCATGGCATTGATGTTGGAGCTGACGATGTCCCGAAAACGAGTGAAGATGCCCATGAAGTCCTCCTGCTGGTTGTTGCTGGTCGCCAAGCGATCCGCAGTCGCATCGGCTTGGGAGCCATGATTTTTTTATGAGCACAGATTGTGCCATGCGCCGGAAATGTACATAACACTACGTATTTGATCGATGAAATTATATTGACGGCGAATAATAACATGGTATAATAAACCAAAATAATCATTGATTATCCAATAGTTGGTCAAAAAAACCATAATGCGACGGACTTTTAAACAATCAAACATAAGCGCTTCTGCAGAAGCGCTTGGGCAGTCGGAGGCCTTTCTCGAGTTCCAGGAGCGGCTTTCCCGGGTGGCGCCCATCAACCGGCCGGGGCTGCTGATCGGCGAGCGCGGCACCGGCAAGGAGTTGGCCGCCGCCCGTCTGCACTATCTCTCCGGCCGATGGGAACGTCCCTTGGTCACCCTCAATTGCGCCTCCCTGGCATCCACGCTGATCGAGTCGGAGCTTTTCGGCTACGAGCGCGGGGCGTTCACGGGCGCCCTTCAGCGGCGGGCCGGCCGCTTCGAGTCCGCCGAGGGTGGGACCCTGTTTCTGGACGAAATCGGCAACGTGCCCCTGGAGGTGCAGGGGAAAATATTGCGGGTGGTGGAGTACAACACCTTCGAGCGGGTGGGCAGCGCGGAGCGCGTCGATGTCGACGTGCGCATCGTGGCCGCCACCAACGCCGATTTGCGGGAGCTCGTCCGGCGCGAACAGTTCAAGGCGGACCTGTTGGACCGGCTGTCCTTCGAGGTGCTGGTCGTCCCGCCGCTGCGCGTGCGCCGGGGGGATGTACTTCTTCTGGCGCGGCACTTTGTCGCCCGCATGGCCCGGGAACTGGGCCGTGCCGACCCCCCCGTAATCAGCGACGCAGCGGCCGAAGCCATGGAACGCCACACCTGGCCGGGCAACGTGCGCGAGCTGAAAAATGTCGTGGAGCGTGCCGTGTACCGGTCGGAGGCGGCCGTCATCTCCGAGATTGAGTTCGACCCCTTCCAGTCCCCTTACGTTGCACCCACGGCGGCCGGACCGCGCGAAGCGCCGGCCGGCGCTGCCACGCCACGTGTTCGGGACGGGCCGGCGGGGCGGGCCATGCAAGAGGCTGTCTGGAGCCTCAAAATCCGGATGATCGAAGAGGCCCTGAGGAGCGCCAGGTACAACCAGCGCAAAGCCGCTTCGATCCTCGGGCTGACCTACGACCAGTTCAGAGGGCTTTACCGCAGATGCCGAAAGTCCGGTATTGCGTTTGACGGCGGGGGCGGAAGTCTGCCTGCCGGCACTTTAAAATAGCGCAACTGCGTCGGTAGATAGACTGAAGGCTTTTAGGGACAAACCATGCGCGATCACACAAAGCTTCGGGCCCTTAAGTCGGCTTCAGTCTAAGCACCTGTTCAGCTACAAGAAAACAAGGGTAAATCCGATGGTGGATATCATTCTGGAAGGGTTTTCCGTTTACCTGCCCATGGCGCTGCTGGCCCTGTCGGTCGCAGCGTTTGTGCTGCTGATCGTCCTGACCCGGCGCAACCCGCTGGTGCTGCAGGCCGAACTCAAGGCGTCCTTCTTCGCCATCGACCGGCGCCTGGATGAATCCGAACGGGTGCTGCGGGAGGAGTTCGGCCGCAGCCGCCAGGAGTTCGCCTTCGGCGACCGGCAGGCACGCGAGGAAATGCGGGCCACCCTCGGGCACCTGACGGACTCCATTTTAAATCGCATGGCGCAGATTGCGCGGTTGCAGAAAGATCAGCTGGACAGTTTCTCCAGGCAGCTGGCAGACCTGACACGGCTGAACGAGGGCAAGCTCGAAGCCCTGCGTCTGACGATTGAGAACCGGCTGCACTCCATGCAAGAGAGCAACACCGAAAAGCTCGACCAGATGCGCAACGTCGTCGATGAAAAACTCCAGTCCACCCTGGAAAAACGCCTGGGCGAGTCCTTCAGGCAGGTGAGCGAACGCCTCGAGCAGGTCTACACCGGTCTGGGCGAAATGCGTTCCCTGGCCGCCGGCGTGGGCGATCTCAAGAAGGTCCTGACCAACGTCAAGACGCGCGGGACCTGGGGCGAAATCCGGCTGAGCCATATCCTCGAACAGATTTTGACCCCCGAGCAATACGCGGTCAACGTCGTCACACGGCGCGGCGGAACCGAGCGCGTGGAATTCGCTATCCGGCTGCCGGGGCAGGATGATGCCGCGGAGGGGGTCGTATGGCTGCCGATCGACGCCAAGTTCCCTCAGGAGGACTACCAGCGGCTGCTCGACGCCCAGGCGGCGGCCGACAAGGAGGCCGCCGATCGGGCCTTGAAAAGTCTGGAGCAGCGCGTGAAGCTCGAGGCCAGATCGATCCGCGATAAATACATCGACCCGCCCCACACCACGGATTTCGGCATCCTGTTCGTGCCGGTGGAAGGCCTGTATGCCGAGGTGCTGAGGATCCCCGGGTTGTGTGACATCCTGCAGCGCGAGCATCGCATCGTGGTCACCGGCCCTACCACTCTGGCGGCGCTGCTGAACAGCCTGCAAATGGGCTTCCGGACGTTGGCGATCGGCAAGCGCTCAAACGCCGTGTGGGCACTTCTGGGGAGCGTGAAGACGGAGTTCGGCAAGTTCGGCGACACCCTGGCCCGGACCAAGAAAAAGCTTGAGGAGGCGACCCACACGATCGACCAGGCGGAAGTGCGCACGCGGGCCATCGAACGCAGCCTGCGGCGGGTGGAGGAGGCAGCGCCCGACAAACCGCTTGCCGTGGGGCTGGATGAAAGCAATACCGGCTGATGCGGTCCGCGAAGATCGCGCGCGCGCCCACTCACTCAAAAAGTGGCAATCCGTCTGGTTTTTTAGCTTGACATCTGCGCGCCGCGGAGTATTTTCTATAAAATTTAGCGTCATCCCGCGAGATAGCCTCTCACCGAGTATCCGGTATCCAAGGCCGTGGATGTTTAGAGCGTTTAATTTCCTAAACCAAGGAGGTCATCATGAAACGATTCAGCCGATTCCTGCTGTGGGCAACTGGTTGTGCGATCTTTGTGGCGGTTGCGGTCAGCCCGGCGATTTCCGCCGACAAGATCAAAATGGGCTTTGTCTTCAGCATGACGGGCGGAGCGGCCTCTTACGGCGTCAGCCAGAAGGAAGGCGCGCAACTGGCGGTGGACCAGATCAACGCCGCGGCAGGCAGCGGGATGCAGGTGACGCCGATTTTTGAGGACGACGCCAGCGTGCCCCAGCAGGGCACCAACGTGTACAACAAGCTCATCAACGGCGACAAGGTCGCCGTCGTCATCGGCCCCACGCTGAGCAACACCGCCAAGATCACCAACCCCATCGCCCAGCAGATCGGTGTTACGGTGCTGGGCGTCAGCAACACGGCCGGGGGGATCACCGAGATCGGCGATTACATTTTTCGGAACTCCCTGACCGAGGCCGTAGTCATCCCCAACACCATCCGGGTCGCCAAGGAGAAGCTGGGGCTCAAGAAGGTGGTTCTGTTCTATGGCAACGACGACGCCTTCACCAAGAGCGGCGCGGACGTGTTCCGCAAAGTGCTTCAGGCGGAAGGGATCCAGATTCTGGGCGAGCAGACCTTCGCCAAGGGCGACCGGGACTTCTCGCCGCAGTTGACCCAGATCAAGTCCCAGAGCCCGGACGCCATCATTTGCTCGGCCCTGGTGGAAGAGGCCTCCGGCATCGTCAGCCAGGCGCGTCAGCTGGGTATTGCCAAGAACGTGCGCATCGTCGGCGGCAACGGCTTCAACTCCCCGGCCCTGATCAAAAACGCCGGCGAGGCAGCCGAAGGGGTCATCGTGGGGGCGGCCTGGAACTTCTCCTCGACGAACCCTCTGAACGTCAAATTCGTGGACGACTACACCAAGAAATACAACCACCCCCCGGATCAGTTTGCCGCTCAGGCCTTCGCCGGCGTCTTTATCGTCTATCAGGCGGCCAAGTCGGCCGGGACCGCGGACAACCGCAAGGCCATTCGGGATGCCATGCTCAAGATCAAGGGCATCGATACGCTCCTGGGCAAGTTTTCCTTCACCGAGGGACGGGATGCAGACCACTCACCGGTGGTACAGGAAGTCAAGAACGGAAAATTCAGCGTGTTCGTCAAGTAAGATGGCTCAAAGCTCGACGCCCGAAGCTCGGAGGAAGAAAGAGGCGTTTTCGTCTCACCTTTAAGCTTCCCGCTTCGAGCTTTCAGCATTTCACAGGAGCATCAGGGTGAACCTGCTCGCGCAACAGTTGGTCAATGGGTTGTTCATCGGCAGCGTCTACGGGCTGTTTGCCGTGGGCTACACCCTGGTATTCGGGGTTCTGGACATCCTGAACCTGGCCCACGCCGCAGTCTTTACGCTCGGCGGCCTGAGCGCCGTGTGGCTGGTTCAGGCCGCCGGGATGTCCATCTGGCTGGCCTTTCCACTGGCCACCCTGCTGGCCGGGGGGCTCGGCCTTCTGATCAATGCGGCGGCCTTCGCACCCTTGCGCCGGCGGGCCGACAGCCAATTCTCCGGGCTGATCTCCAGCATCGCGATGGCGATCATTTTCGACGCCGCGGCCCTCGGCCTGTTCGGGGCGCGCTCGGTGCGCTTTCCGCCCGGCACGGTCAAAGTGCACGTCTGGCAGATTGCCGGGGTGACCATTACCTCCCTGCAGGTCGGGATCGTTCTCGTCGCCACCCTGCTCATGCTGATCCTGACCCTCTTCCTCCAGCGCAGCCGGACAGGCAAGGCCATCCGCACCGTGGCTGAAAACGAACGGGCGGCCATGCTGCTGGGCGTCAACGTGAGCGGCATCATTGCCTTCACCTTTTTCATTTCCTCGGCCCTGGGAGGCGCGGCGGGCGTCCTCTATGGCCTCTATTTCGACTCCCTGGCCCCGGACATGGGGCGTGCCATCGAACTCAAGGGGCTGGCCGTCATCATCCTGGGCGGTATGGGCAGCATCCCCGGGGCCATCCTGGGCGGCTTGGCGTTCGGGCTGAGCGAGGTGCTGACCGTGGCCGTGAGCGGCACCTCGAACCTGCGGGACGCCGTGGCGTTCACGGTGCTCTTCGCCATCCTGTTGCTCAGACCCTCCGGCCTGCTCGGCCGGGGCAAGCTGCGGGAGGCCTGACGCACGATGGAGCAGTTGGCCCAATTCTATGCCGTTTACGGCAGCGTCATCAATTTCATCGGCATCAACGCCCTGCTGGCACTGAGCCTGAACTTCACCCTGGCCGCCGGGATGTTGTCCCTGGGCAACGCGGCCTTTGCCGGCATCGGCGGGTATACGGCCGGGATCCTGACCGTTCACCTCAAGGCCCCCCTTATTGTATCGTTGTGCGGTGGCTCCCTCATGGCCGGGGTGGTGGGGCTGCTCCTGGGAATGCCCGTGCTGCGATTGAAGGGGGTCTTTCTCGCCATGGCCACCCTGGCGTTCGGCGAGGTGGTGCGCATCGCCGCGGTCAACCTCGACATCACCGGCGGGGCCGAGGGCTTGACCGGTATACCCAACATCACCCGGACATGGATGATTTTCCTGGCGCTGGCACTGGCGGCCTACTTCATGGCCACCCTGCGGCGCTCGCGGATCGGCTGGGGTCTGATCAGCATCCGGGAGGATGAGACCGCGGCCGCCTGCCTGGGTGTCGACATTACCTATTACAAGGTCGTGGCCTTCACGATCGGCGCGATGGTGGCCGGTTTTGCCGGCGCCATGTATGCCCATCTGAACTACCTGATCACCCCGCGCGATTTCGGTTTTTTCATCGCCGTGGACCTGCTGGTTTACAACATCGTGGGCGGCACGCGGATCTGGTACGGGCCGATCCTGGGCGCGGCGCTGCTGACCGCTTTGCCGGAAATCCTGAGGGGCGTCGGTGTCGCCGCCGGCCCCGTCCGCCTGGCCGTCAACGGCGTGATCCTGCTGCTGGTGATTCTGTTTCTGCCGAACGGGCTGGCCTCCCTGTTCACCCGCTTGCGTCCTGTCGCGGTCAAGACGGGCAGGGCGGAGCGCACATGAATTTGAGCGTGGACAACATCTCGCGCAGCTTCGGCGGGGTTCAGGCCCTGATGGACGTCAGTTTTGAGGTCGAACTGGGGACCATCCACGGCCTGATCGGCCCGAACGGCGCCGGCAAGACCACGCTCATCAACATCCTGAGCGGCGTGCTGCCGCCCACTCATGGCCAGGTGCTCTACCAGGGTCTATCCCTGCACCATCTGCCCGCTCACCAGGTGGCGGCCCTGGGGGTCGCCCGGACCTTTCAGAACATCCGGTTGTTCCCGACCATGACCTGCCTGGAAAACGTGCAGGCCGGCCAGCATCTCACGGCGGAACGTCCGCTCATGCCCCGGCTCCTGCGCCTGCCGTCGGCCGGCCGCGAAGACCGGGAACTCGAGGAGCGGGCGCGGGACAACCTCGTCCGGGTGGGGCTGGGGGACAGGGCCTCCCATCCGGCCCGGAGCCTGTCCTACGGCGAGCGGCGCCGGTTGGAGATCGCGCGCGCCTTGGCGCTCAACCCCAGCCTGCTCCTGCTGGACGAACCGGTGGCCGGCATGCGCCGGGGCGAGGCCGCGGAAGTCGCCGACCTCATCCGCTCCCTGGTTCAGGGCGGCATGACGATCTTGCTCATCGAACACAACATGGCGTTTGTCATGGAGATTTGTTCTTGTATCACCGTGCTCAATTTTGGGCGTGTGATCACCACCGGCAGCCCCGATGCGGTACGCCGCCATCGCGACGTCATAGAGGCCTATCTGGGATCCGAGAGGGGCGATGCTTGAAGTCCATGACCTGACAGTCTCCTATGGGCCCATCGAGGCGGTGCGCGAGGTCTCCTTCCGGGTGGAGGCCGGCGCGGTCGTTTCTCTGGTGGGGCCCAACGGGGCGGGCAAGACCACGGCGCTGAACGCCGTGAGCGGCGTGATTCCCGCCCGGCGCGGCCGCATCCTGTTTGAGGGCCGTGACATCACGCGCATGAGCCCCCACCAGCGGGTTTCCGAGGGGATCGTCCAGATCCCGGAGGGCCGCCTGGTGCTCGCCGGCATGACGGTGCGGGAGAACCTGGAAATGGGCGCGTACCGACGGCCGCGGCCGGAAATCGCCGCCAGCATCGATCGGATGGAAGCCCGTTTTCCGATCCTGCGCGAGCGCAGCGGCGCCCTGGCCGGGACGCTTTCGGGCGGCGAGCAGCAAATGCTCGCCATCGCCCGCGGTCTCATGGCCAAACCCAGGCTGTTGCTGTTGGATGAGCCGTCCCTCGGTCTGGCCCCCCTGATCGTGCGTTTGATTTTCGAGATCATCCGCGAACTGCAGGCGGGCGGACAAACCATCCTGCTCGTCGAACAAAACGCGCGCCAGGCGCTGGCCGTCTCATCCCACGCGTATGTCATGGAAAACGGCAAAGTCGTGCTCGAAGGCCCGGCCGAAAGCCTGACGTCCGACCCGGCCGTGATCAGCTCCTACCTCGGCCAAGCCATTTCCAGCCCAACCTGAACCGGTTCGCCCGCGAACCATTGCTGCGCGTTTTCGACCCCTTCATCTTGATCCGCCGTCTGCTCCCCGCTATATTGGAAAGGCAGCGGGTTTTCCGATGCCCTCGGCTGTCGCCGATGATGGACTCAGGCAGGGTCTCGACGAATCGGGAGGCACTCATGGCCACTCCCATGTATTGGGCTGACAAATACATTGAAAACCGGCGCCGCGGTTCCGAGGCCATCCAGCGGATCAAGCCGGGTCAGCGGGTCTTCATCGGCTCCTCATGCGGAGAGCCCCAGCATCTGGTGCGGGAGCTTTCGAATGCCTTCGACACGCTGAAGGATATCGAGATCATCCGGCTCTTCAATTTGGAAACCACCCCGTTCACCCTGATCGCCAACAAGAGTCCGGACCACGCGCTCAACATCCGCTCGTTCTACGCCGGCTCCGCCAAGTCCCATGCCATCGCCCGCAACCAGCGCTTCCTCACCCCCGTCAACCTGTCGGTGGTGCCGCGGCTCTTCAAGAGCCGCCTGCTGCCGGTCCACGTGGCCCTGATCCAGGTTTCTCCGCCGGATGATTTCGGCTGGATGAGCCTGGGTGTCTCGGTGGACATCACGCTGGCCGCGGCCGAGTCCGCGGACCTCGTGATCGCCCAGGTCAATCCCCGCATGCCGCGGGTCCTGGGGCGGAGCTTCATCCACGTGAACGACGTGCACGTCATCGTCGAGTACGACGAACCGCTGATCTCCATCGGAGCACCCCCGGAACTCGAGGCCGCCAAAGGGATTGCGCGGTTGATTGCCTCGCGGCTGGTCGAGGACGGCTCCACCATCGCCGTCGGTCTGGGAGCCACCTCCGAGGCGGTTCTCCTGGCGCTTTCCGACAAAAACGACCTGGGGGTTCACACCCAGTATCTCACCAGCGACATCATGCACCTGTTCTCCCGGGGAGTCATCACCAACCGCAAGAAGGGCTTCAACGACGGCAAGATGGTAGCTTCCAGCGCCATCGGCAGCGAAGATTTCTACGAGTTTCTGAACGACAACCCGGCCATCGAGTTTCACCCCTCCGACTACGTGAACGACCCCGCCATCATCGGCCGGCACCACCGCATGGTGGCGATGAATGTGGGCATGAGCATTGATCTGACCGGACAGGTGGCGGCCGATGCCCTGCCGCACAACCATTTTTCGGGAGGCACCGGGATGCTCGATTTCATCCGCGGCGCCACCATGGCCCCGGGCGGCAAGTCCATCCTGATGCTGCCCTCCACCGCCGTGCAGGGCAAAAAGAGCCGCATCGTGCCGCTGCTCGGCGACACGGCCGTGGTGGTGCCCCGCAGCGATGTCCAGCACATCGTCACGGAGTTCGGCGCGGTCAACCTGTTCGGCAAAAGCTTGCAGGAACGGGCCATGGGCCTCATCAGCATCGCGCACCCGAAATTCCGGGATGAGCTCTTCTTTCAGGCCAAGAAAATGGGCCTGCTGGGCGCCGAGCGTACCCTGCACGAATCCATCCACGGGGTCTACCCGATTCATCTGGAGGAGGTGATCCGGATCGACGACGAGCCGGTCACGGTGCGGCCGGCCAAGCCGGTGGACGAGCGCCGCATTCAGGAGCATTTCTACAGTCTGGACAAGAACGACATCGTCGCCCGTTTCTTCAAGGAGAAGAGCCGCTTCACCCTGGAGGAAGCGGAAGGGGTCTCCCAGATCGACTACGTGAACGACCTTACCATGGTGGCCGTCGTCGGGGAGTTCGGGTTCGGCCGGGTGGTGGGGGTCGGCGAGTACCTGGTCGACACCGCTACGCATCAGGCCGAGATCGCCTTTTCGGTCAGCACGTCCTACCAGAAGAAGGGGCTCGGCAAGATTTTGCTGCGGAAACTCGCCGCGGCCGCCCGGGAGCACGGCATTTCAGGCTTTTTCGCCTACACCGCGGCCCAGAATCAGGGCATGATCCGGCTGTTCGGCAGCCTGCCCGGCAGGCTCACGACGCAATTCGACGGAGACATGGTGACGCTCAGGTGCAATTTCAGCGAGCCTCTGACCTAACAGGGCCTAAAAAAAGCATCCGGGCGTCAGTCGAGGCGCGCGGCGTTTTGGAAGGCGCAGCCCATTCAGCGGGATGTGAGCATTTGCAGAAGCCGCCCAACGCCCAACGCCGGTTCCCGGGCTCAGGCGCGGACTTTTAACACCCTGATAGACCCCCGGTAACGGCGGAGAAAGGAACCGATGTCCAAAAGCAAAATCACATTCCTGCCCCATGGCACGTCCATCGAAGTCGCAGATGGCAGCACTATCATCCAGGCGGCCCTCGACGCCGGCGTGCATATCAATGCCTCCTGCGGGGGCGAAGGGGTTTGCGGCAAATGCCGCGTGCGGATCGAAGCGGGCGCGGTCGACGGCGGTGTCACGGAAAAGCTGAGCGCGGAGGATGTCCGCAAGGGCTATCGGCTGGCCTGCCAGGCCATGGCCACGGGCGACCTGGAGGTGCGCATCCCGGTGGAGTCGGCCATCGACGCCGGCGTGCTGAATCTGCCGGCCTCCCCGCGCCGCACCGCCCGCATCCGGGAGTTCGACTTCGAGGAGCTTAAAGATGAGGGACTCTTCCTGGCGCCGGTCGAGAAAAAATGCCTGCAACTGCCGCCGCCGTCACCCCAGGACAACCTGCCGGACGTGAGCCGGCTGATCGGCCAACTCAGGCTCCAGCACGACGAGCACCGGCTGGAGGCGGATTTGTCCGTCATCCGCAAGATCCCGGAGGTGATGCGGGCGGCCGACTTTAAAGTGACCGCGACACTGGTGCGGCCGGTGAGGGAAGTGGGCCAGACCCGCATCATCAACGTCCAGGCCGGCGACACCTCCGGCCGCAGCTGTGCCATCGCCATGGACATCGGCACCACCACGATCTACGGCCAGGTGATCGACCTCATCACCGGTGCGGTGCTGGCCGAGCATGCGGAATTCAACGGGCAGATCAGCTACGGCGAGGACGTGATCACGCGGATCGTCTACGCGGAAAAGCCGGGCGGGCTGGACCGCATCCAGGAGGCGGGGGTCGCGACCATCAACAAGATCCTGGGCAAGATCATCCAACGCGCGGGGGTGGACCCACAGGACATCTCCACGATCACCCTGGCCGGCAACACCACCATGACGCAGCTCCTGCTCAAGATCAATCCGCGTCATATCCGGCGCGCTCCCTATGTGCCGGCCTCCTCGCTGTACCCGCCGCTCAAGGCGCGGGACCTGGGAATGAAGCTCGATGACCACGTCACGGCCCTGGTCTACCCGGTGGTGTCAAGCTACGTCGGCGGCGACATCGTGGCCGGGGTGATGGGTTCCGGGATCTACCGCTCCGAGGAACTCACCCTGTTCATGGACGTCGGCACCAACGCCGAAATCGTCATCGGCAACAAGGACTGGCTGGCCTGTGCGGCCTGCTCGGCCGGCCCGGCCTTCGAGGGCGGGGGGCTGCAGTTCGGCATGCGCGCCGCCCGGGGGGCGATAGAGGATTTTTCGCTGAACCCGAAGACCCTCGAGCCCATGATTGCCACCATCGGCCGGGTGCGGCCCAAGGGCATCTGCGGCTCCGGGCTGATCAACATGGTGGCCGTCATGTTCGAGGTGGGGCTCATCGACAGCTCGGGCAAGTTCGACCCGGGGCTGAAGACCCCGCGCTTGCGCCAGAGCGGCGGTGTCAACGAGTTCGTGCTTGCCTGGAAGGAGGAGACCCAGATCGACCGCGACATCACCCTGTCCGAAATCGACATCGAGAATCTCATCCGCGCCAAGGGGGCCATCTACAGCGGCTGCATGACGCTTCTGACCGAGGTCGGCATGGGCATCCAGGACATCGAGCGCATCGTCCTGGCCGGCGGCTTCGGAAGCTTCGTGGACCTGGACAAGGCCATGACCATCGGCCTGCTGCCCGAGATGGACGCGGACAAGGTCGTCTACCTCGGCAACGGCTCGCTGCTCGGGGCCCGGATGAGCTCACTTACCAACCGCATCCGTCGCGATGTGGCGGATGTGATCCGCAAGATGACCAACTTCGAACTGTCCGACACCGCTTCCTTTATGGACAATTACATCGCCGCCCTGTTTCTGCCCCACACCGACCTGAACCAGTTCCCCCGATTGAAGGCGCGGTTGGAGGCTCGAAAACCTTTTAAATAACAACAGCTCGCCCCGTCAATCGGTTTGTCGGCGACACGGACCGACCGACTGGGGGCTTTATTTGAAGCTTTTCGGTAGGGTATTAAAGTAATTTTCGTTTCGCGCATGTCCTCTCTTGACAAAGGCCGCGGCGCCCGATAAAGGAAATCAATTTCGCTTTTAAGCCGGGCATCCGTCGCCGCTCACCTCCAGGCCATCCGTCAGGCAACGGTGAGGGGGTTATTTCCGCCCGGGTGCACCCGTTGACCGTTCCGTAGATCGTTCCGTTCAGATCTTTCATTCACGAAAGCAGACTCGGTGCGACGACACCTCAATGAAAAGGGGGCTGAAGACGGACTTCTTTTACGAGTCGTTCTCGCGTGCGAGGGGAACAAAT
>JACRCN010000042.1 GCA_016219005.1 Deltaproteobacteria bacterium | reverse complement strand
CAGTTCGGGTTGGTGAATCTGGTTGGACTAATTCCTTCGATTGCATCCCGGACCACGGCACCTTCGTGAAAGCTGCATGCGGGAAAACCGCACGTGTAGTTTGAGCGGCGGACGGAGGCCAGCGCGCAAGCGCGCCTCCTCCGACCCGACAGCCCTGGAGGGTTCAGGGCGAAGGACCGAACGGAGGAGAGAGCGAATCGAGCATGGGTCTCGCAGGCAAAGGGCCTCAGATGTCCAGGCAACTGGAGCTGCCGTTTAAGAGCAAGGGTGAAGCCCTGAGGGTAGAGCGGAGCGAGGAAGAGCCGGCGGCGGCCCGTGGAGACGAGCGTTCGGGAGCGAGCGGTCTGATGGAGAAGGTGGTCAGTCGCCCCAACCTTCAGGCCGCGCTGAAGCGGGTAAGGAAGAACAAGGGCAGTCCCGGCATCGACGGGATGAGGGTGGAGGAGCTGAGCGATCATTTACGGGAGAACTGGCCAGGGCTGTGCGAGCAGCTGCTTGGCGGCCGGTATCAACCGGCAATGGTCAAACAGCAGCTGATTCCCAAGAGCGGCGGGGGGATGCGCAAGCTTGGCATTCCCACGGTGCTCGACCGGTTCATCCAGCAGGCGCTTTTACAGGTCTTGCAGCCGATGTTTGACCCGAGCTTTTCACAGCACAGCCACGGTTTTCGGCCGGGCCGGCGCGCGCACGACGCGATCGTCGAGGCGCAGCGGCATGTTCAGCAAGGCCGTCGCATCGTGGTGGACGTGGATCTGGAGCAGTTTTTCGACCGGGTCAATCACGACGTGCTGATGGGCAGGCTTGCGAAGCGCATCGGGGATCGTCGCGTGTTGGGGCTGATCCGTCGCTATCTTAAGGCCGGAATCCTGGCCAACGGGCTGGCGATGGAGCGGTACGAGGGAACGCCGCAAGGCGGCCCCCTGTCGCCGCTGTTGGCCAACGTGCTGCTCGATGAAGTGGACAAGGAGCTTGAAAGGCGCGGGCACGCGTTCGTGCGCTACGCCGATGACTGCAATGTGTACGTGCGGTCGCGTCGTGCGGGTGAGCGTGTGATGGAGCTGCTCAAGGGGCTCTATGCCAAGCTTCGGCTGCGCGTCAACGCATCGAAGAGCGCGGTGGACCTGGCCACACGACGCAAGCTTCTGGGCTACTCGTTCTGGATGGCCCCGGGGCGGTTGGTCAGACGCCGGGTCAGTGCCAAGGCCCTTGGCGCGTTGAGGGACAGGGTTCGCGCTATCACCAGGCGAACGGGCGGACGCAGCGTCGAGCAGGTGGTCGAGGAGCTGCGCGGATATCTTACCGGGTGGAAGCAGTATTATCGCCTGGCGGAGACCCCGCGCGTGTTCGGCCAACTGGACGAATGGCTGCGGCACCGGCTGCGGGCGATCCACCTCAAGCACTGGAAACGGGGCAAGACCATCTATCGGGAGCTGCGGCGGCGGGGACTTTCCAACGACGCAGCGGCCAAGGTGGCGGCCAACGGCCGGCGCTGGTGGCACAACTCGGCCATGGCCATCAACATTGCCTTTCCTATCCGCTACTTCGACGGGTTGGGGTTGCCCCGGCTCGCCGCGTGACCTCAACCCTTCGAACCGCCCGGTGCGGACCCGCATGCCGGGTGGTGTGGCAGGGGAGCCGTGAGATCCTCACGGCCCCCTATGCCGATTAATACGTCCGGCAAGGCGCGCGTACTTTTAAGCTTGGGAAAAAGCCTTTGTGCCCTGTCTTGTCGGGGTCTCGCTGTGGCGGGCTGCGATCTTGCGGCCAGGTCGCTCAGCTTTGTGGGAGCGGCATCTTGCCGCGATGATCGTGGCGGGTGGGGCGGCCGCGTCAAACCAAGTTTAGAAAATCTTCGATGGAAAGCCGCGCCTGCTTTAAGACATGCGCGAGAGTCGACCTCTTGAGCGGCATCCTGCCGCGATGATCGTGGCTGGAAGCCACTCCCACATTCCACATCAGAATAGGATGACGCAACGAGCCGTGACCGGCGATACGATTAAAAACTCCGGAGCTTTCGCTCCGGGGCTTTTACTTGGCAAACTTCAGCGCAATCACCGTGCTCTTGGGGACGGTAGTGATGATGCGGCCCTCGTCCAGGACGACCGCGCAGACCATTTCCAGCTCCCCGTCGTTGTCAAAATCGCCGAGCGCAAAGTCGCGGATGCAGCCCGTCATCTTGCGGGTTCTCCACTCGGGCTGCAGCCCAAGCCCGTCCCACCCGAAGCCGATGATCTGCGACTCGTTGAAAACACGGAATACCTCGGCCTTGCGGTCGGCAATGTCGAAGTTGCGGATGGCAAGTACCTGGGATTTTCCGTCCTTGTCCGGCTTAAGAGTCATGAGGCGCATGGGCAGATAAATCGGCCGCTCGGTTTGCCCTTGGTCATCGATGTTGCCGAGGTAGTGCAGGGTGCTTCCGCCATACTTCTCGCTGCTTTTCCACTCCTCTTTGCCGGCTTCGTCGAAGACCCGGATGCGGTCGGCGGGGTCGTAAGCGGCGATGGTCTCCCGTTGGCCCTTCACAATCTGGCCGATGGTCAGCCCAAGGACATTGGCTTCAGCGGATACCGCGACCGGAGTCTCGGGTTCATATTGGCCGTTGCGCCAGATCATCTCGAAGATCTTGCCCTTGAAGGGGCTGCCGAAGCGGGGCTCCTGGCCGAGGAGGACCCTGCCGCGATCGGGAAGGTCGCAGACCCGGAAATACCAGTGGGCATTATCGACAATCCGCCTGAAGGCCTTTCCGTCCCATTCGAGCACAAAAGAGGCCAGAGCTTTGCGGGTCAAGGTCAGGCTGGTGACGATGATCTCGGGCATTCCGTTGCCGTTGATGTCGGCCACATCGACGCCGATGTTGATACCCTTGTTGCCGGCCTCGTATTCGGTGACCTGGTAGAAGCGCTGCTGCTCGTAGCGGTATACGACGACCTTGTCCTGGGTGATGATGACTGTTTCGGTTTTCCCGTCGCCGTCCACATCCCCCAGGGCGATCCCGTTGAAGGCCAGCTTGTAGGCGGCGCTTTTCCAGAACTGGGGCGAAAACTCACGCGCGCTTTCCTCGGATGTGGCGAACGGAGACCCCGCTCCCCCGCCTAACCCGGACGGCTGCTTGAGCATTTTCTCGGGATGGGCAAACGGGTCCGTCGGCGCGGGTTGCGCTGTCTGGGGTTGGGGCGCGGCCGCCGTCGCCGTCGCCGGCCGCGCGGCGGCCGCGGTCCGGCCGAACATCTTTTCGTTGATGTCGGCCGCCATCGCGTTGATGCGGGAGATGATGCCGCCGGCGTCCTCGCTCTGTTCGAAGAAACTCATGGTGGGCTTGGCGCCGGCGACATCCAGCATCTTGGCGTCCAGGCTGATGCCGTTGCCGAGGACCGTGAGGCTCCCGAAGAGTACGCAGTCGGCTCCGAGTTTCCGGCCGAGCTCCCGGCCGACGGCTTCCGTCAGCGGGCCCGGGGTTGCGGGAAGCGCCTTCTCGACCGTCTGGCGGGTGAGCACCTCGACCTCGCCCTCCTTGGTCAGGCGCGTGCTCAGCATGTCGTACACGCCGTCCCGCAGAAAGCCCATGTCTTTTTCAGCGTTGACCTTGAAGGGCACGATGGCCACTGTTGCTGTTTTCGCTGCCGCGAAAACAGATGTTGAAAGAGCAATCAGCAATACAGATAGAACTGCGCTTTTGAGTTTTTTCATTTGATCTCCAACCAAAGTGTTGAGTATTGCATTTTCACCTTGTCCTAATTTCCGAGCATCTTCCGGAGAAGTTCATTCACCGTCTTCGGATTCGCCTGGCCGCGGGTGGCTTTCATGACCTCGCCGACGAAGAAGCCCATGAGCTTGGTCTTGCCGCCCCGGTAGGACTCGACCTCCCTGGGGTTGCCTTCGAGGACGTTTTGGATGACCGTCTCGATGGCGCCGGTGTCGCTGATCTGGGCCAGCCCCTTTTCGGCGACGATGGCCTGGGCGGATTTGCCCGAGGCGGCCATTTCGTCGAACACCGTCTTGGCGGTCTTGGCGCTGATGGCGCCCGTCTCGACCAGCTGGAGCAGGCCCGCCAGTGCGGCGGCCGGTATGGGCGCCTGCCCGATGGACACCCCTTGCGCATTGAGCAGCCCGAGCAGCGAGCCCATGATCCAGTTGCTGACCGGTTTGGGCTGGGGGAACATCTGCAGGCAGGCCTCGAAATAGTCGGCCAGTTCCCGGTCCGAGGTCAGGATGCCGGCGTCGTAGACCGGCAGCCCGTGCTGCTCGACGAAACGGGCTTTGCGGGCCTCGGGCAGCTCGGGCAGAGAGCGGCGCACGGTCTCGATCCAGCCCTCGTCGATCACCAGGGGCAGGAGGTCGGGGTCCGGGAAGTACCGGTAGTCGTGGGCCTCCTCCTTGTCGCGCATGGAGAAGGTCTGGTTGCGGTCCGCATCCCAGAGCCGGGTCTCCTGGGAGACGGTGCCGCCTTCGAGCAGGACCTCCTTCTGGCGGCTGATCTCGTAGTCGATGGCCTTTTCGACGAACCGGAATGAGTTCAGGTTTTTGAGTTCCGCACGAGTGCCTAAAGCCGTCGCCCCCCGGGGCCGGATCGACACGTTGGCGTCGCAGCGGAAGCTGCCCTCTTCGAGATTGCCGTCGCAGATCCCCAGGTAGCGCACAATGGCGCGCAGCTGCCTCAGGTAGGCGCCCGCCGCCTCGGCGGAGCCGATGTCCGGCTCGCTCACGATCTCGATCAAGGGCACGCCGGCCCGGTTCAAATCGACCATGCTGGCCGGCCGGTGCGGGTCGTGGTTCAGTTTGCCGGCGTCCTCCTCCATGTGGATGCGCCGGATGCGGACGCGCTGCCGCGTGCCGCTTACCTCGATCTCGATCTCGCCGTGCTCGGCGACGGGCAGATCGTACTGGGAGATCTGGTAGCCCTTGGGCAGGTCGGGGTAGAAATAGTTCTTGCGTGCGAAGCGGCTCTCGCGCGCAATGGTGCAGCCGGTGGCGAGCGCCATGCGCAGGGCGTAGTCCACCGCGGTCCGGTTGAGCACGGGCAGTACCCCAGGCATGCCCAGGCAGACCGGGCAGGTGTGGGTGTTGGGCGGCGCACCGAACGCCGTCGAGCAGGCGCAGAAGATCTTGGTTTGCGTCTTGAGCTGGGCGTGCACCTCAAGACCGATCACAGGTTCAAATTCCATTGGGTCTCCAAAGGCGGCTTCGTCCAAAGCCCGATTTCCGCCTTGCGCTGCGCCCCGCCGTCGCTGCGGCGTACCATCTGTAGGCCGCGTTCCCGCGAAGCTCGCGCGCCTTGAACTTGGGCTTCGGGCGAAGGCGCCTGGACGTTTATGCGGGCTACCTTAATTCTCAAGGATTTTTGCGAATAACCCCTGATTAGTCAAGCGTATTCTTCCCTGGGTGTTCCGGTGTTTGGATGTACAGCGGCATGGCAGAATTAAAAAAACGGGCAGCGAAACACCTGCATGCCCGTGCCCCTGAACGGCCGGTTCACGCTTGCGTGTCAAACGGCTCTAAGGGCTCGGATGGTGCGTACCATCGGAAAAAGTGGTTCATGATGAACTTGACGGTCTGCTTGTTCACGTGGAAATTCTCCCGGCCCTCCTCGAATTGCGTCTTCCCGGTGAGGGGTTGGTAGATCGTCGCCATTTCAAAGGCCGGGAAATAGAATACGTTCGGATGCCGTGCAACGAATTCGTCGGCGGCCGCGCGCAGCGTGGCCTTGGAGTTGCAGCTGGCGCTGATGACGTCCGCATCCTTGCGGAAGGTTGCCCAGAGGTTCACCGGGGAGACGGTCACGATGATGCGGCAGCCCGGGTTGTGTTTGGCCATGATGGCGTGGATGCGTTCGAGGTTCGCGAGGTTTTCCGGATACCGGCTCACGCGGAACTCGTAGCGGCGCATGTCTCCGCCCTCGTTGACGTAGGGCCCGGCCGGCAGGCTGATGACGGACCCGTCCGTGCGGTCCTGCCACACCTCCGTGAGCCCCAAGGTCAGGATCAGCACTTCGGCGCGGTTGAGGGCGCGGCGGGAGTGCACGCGATGGCGCGCGAAATCTGCCTCGGCCTCGGCCAGGGTGTCGTAGAGGATGGTCCGGCGGTAGGGGTCCTGGACCCGGCCCGATGCCGGTGCCCGCCACCAGCGCATCTCGGGTGCCCAGTGCTCGAAGGTGTACTCGAAGATCTGGCGCATGCAGGATGTGCTGTACACCCGTTCCCAGGCGGCGCTGGCGTGGACCGCCGCCGGGTGGTGGGTCTCTTCCGCGATGTAGTTGAACCCCCGCTGCAGCAGGCGGCGCTTGATCTCGCGCGCAAAACAGGATCCCATCGAGGCGATCCGGGTCGCGCGGGTGATGTCCAGCCCAAGGTCGGGACGGGATGGGAAGTTGCCGTCCGCCGGCGGGTTGTCGAAGGATCCCGGCCAGACCTGCCAGGGCTTGAAACGATGAACAGGGTGCATTTCCGAACGGGCCATAGTGTCGTTTGCATCCTTATGGTTGAAGGGTGATGGATGTCGCATTATAGCAAATCATGGGATGCAATAAAAGTCGCCAGGAGAGTTCCTTGACAATATGCACGCAATCTCACTATAAATCCAAATTCAAGGCGCTCCCGCGGGGCGCCTCCAAATGGGGAGGGGCATGGCCCGGAACTCGACCTACAACATCCTGATGTATTCCCACGACACTTACGGACTCGGGCACATCCGCCGCAGCATGGCGATCGCCGCCCGCCTGCTCGCGCCCCGGGTGAACATCCTCATCCTGACCGGCTCGCCCATTGCCGGACGGTTTTCATTCCCGGAGCAGATCGATTTCGTGCGCATCCCGGGGATGATCAAGAAGACCAACGAGGAGTATCTGCCGCTGTCGATCAAGATCAACGCCCGGCACGCTCTCGACATCCGCAAAAGCATCATCACCGCTACCGTCAAGAGCTTCCAGCCCCAGCTCGTGATCGTCGACAAGGAGCCCCTCGGTCTCAAGAAGGAGGTGCTCCCGGCCCTGCAGTGGATTCGGCGCTGCCGGCCCGGCACCAAGGTGATCCTCGGGCTGCGCGACATCATGGATGACGCCGAGACCACGAAGCAGGAGTGGCGGGACAAGGGCGTCTACCAGGTGCTCGGGGACCTTTACAGCGAGATCTGGATTTACGGCAACCAGGAGTTCTACGATCCTGTCCGCGAGTATGACATCGCGGAGCCGGTCAGCCGCAAGGTCTGCTTCACCGGCTACATCCCGCGCAAGGTCCCTTCGGCCGAGGCCGTCCTGAACATCAAGAAGGAACACGGGCTGCAGGAGGGCGACAAGCTGGTGGTGGTCACCACCGGCGGGGGCGGGGACGGCTACGCCGTGATGGACGCCTATCTCGCGATGCTCGAGTCTTCCGCCGTGCCGCCGTCCTTCAGGAGCATTCTGATCACGGGCCCGTTCATGCCGAAATCGGAGCGCAAAAAGGTCTACAAGCGTGCGCGCAAGCTCGGCGTGCGCATGTACCATTTCTATCGCCAGATGGAGAAGGTCTTCGCGGCCGCCGACGTGGTGGTCAGCATGGGCGGCTACAACACCCTGTGCGAGATTCTGAACCAGGGTACGATCAGCCTCGTCATCCCCCGTGAAAGCCCGCGCAAAGAGCAGTTGATCCGGGCCCAGACGTTCCAACGCCATAACCTGACCGACTTCATCCCCTGGGACGATTTGACGCCCGCGCGGCTCCGGGACAAGCTGCTCAAGCTCCTTGAAGATCCCAAGGTCTACCACGATGCCATCGCCGATTTCCGGTTCACCGGCATCGAGACCATGAAACAGCGCATCCTGGAATTCCGGGGCCTCAAGTCATGACCGCCACGGTGCGGCCGGTGTTGGGGATGGTCCTGAAGGGTTATCCCCGGATCTCGGAGACCTTTATCTCCAACGAGATCCTGCTGCTGGAGCAGTTGGGGTTCGCCGTCCACATCTTCTCCATGCGCCCGGGCCGCGAGGGTTTCACCCACGCGAGCATTGCCCGCATCCGCGCCCGGGTGGACTACCTGCCGGAAACTTTCCTGAGAAACATCCACCGGCTGCTTTATGCCAACCTGTGCCTTGCCATCCGGGATCCCCGGCGCTACGCAACCGGCCTGCGGGTCGCCCGTCGCCGCTACCTGCGCACGCGCAATCCAGCCTCTCTGCGGCATTTTTTGCAGGCGGGCTACCTGGTCGAAAAGCGTCTGCCCGGCAGCGGAGTTGTTCACCTGCACGCCCATTTCGCCCACTCGCCGACATCGGTGGCCCTGTACGCCTCGGTGTTGAGCGGGCTGCCCTTCAGCTTCACGGCCCACGCCAAGGACATCTACACCTCGGACCGCGCACAGCTCCGGGAGAAGATCGCCCTGGCACGTTTCGTGGTCACCTGCACCGAGTACAACCGGTGCCACCTCCTCGATCTCGCCGGAGGCGCCCGGACGCCCATCCACCGCATTTACCACGGGATCGATACCCGCCTCTTCGCCGGCCACGGCCATGCCAACCACGAGCCGAGCCCGCCCTTCCGCCTGCTCACCGTGGCCCGGCTGATCGCGAAGAAGGGCATCCCCACGATTCTCAAGGCGCTGAAGATTCTGCGGGAGCAGGGCATCGCCTTCGACCACACCCTGATCGGCGACGGGCCGGACCGGGACCGGATCGTGGCGCTCATCCCGCGCCTGGGGCTGAGCGGGGTGTGCCGCTGGATCGGGAGCCAGCCCCACGACGTGGTGCTGGCGCACTACCGCCGGGCGGACCTCTTCGTCCTGGGCTGCGAGGTGGCCGCCGACGGCGACCGGGACGGGGTCCCCAACGTGCTGTTCGAAAGCATGGCCATGGGAGTCCCGGTGGTGACGACGCGAGTGTCGGCGATACCGGAACTGGTGGAGCAGGGGAAAACAGGCCTGCTGGTGCCGCCGGGCGATTCGGCGGCGCTGGCTGACGCCATGCGGGCGATGCTGACGGATGTCGGGCTGCGCCGGTGCGTCATGACCGCCGCACGTGAGCGGGTGCTGCATGATTTCGACAACCGGGCGCTGGTGGGCCGGTTAGCCGAAATCTACCGCACGGCGCTGGCCGGCTCTCAAGGAAGTTGATTTTTTTGACTTCCTTTTTTCAACCGTTCCTCGGCGGTGAGCAGGCGCAGGTCCTGGAAATAGGCCTCGACCTCGAACTGCGCCTGGGCACCCTCCCCCAGCAGGGCCTGCAGGCGTGCCACCAGCACCGAGCCGACCGCATGGATAGCATCGTGCCGGCTCAATCCCTCTGCCTGCAGCCTCGCCACGGTTTCCCGGACGGTTTGCAATTCCTCCGCTATTTGGTTCTCCACCACCGAATGAAGCGCCGCGTGCACCTCCAGGTTGGGCAGCTTGACGTTCAAACGCCGGTGATAGGACGCGATCCGCTGGATGCGCTCGTCTTCCTCCAGCTCGAGCCATGCGGCCGTATCAGGTGCCGTTGCGGGATCGTAGGTTTCCATGGTGCCCGCCCTGCGGCCGTGCCTGGTCAAGCAGCGCCGCCGGTGACCACCGCGAAGCCCTTCGGCGCAAGGCCCGTGGCGGACGGGGTCCCGGCAATTTTCGCAAGAAACGTGTCGCCCAAGGTTTCGATGTGCTCGTCGACGTTGTCGAAGTAGTTGTAATGAATCTGCTCTTCGTTGATGATGGTCTCGAAGAGCTTCATGCTGATGCTGTCCCCGCTGTCGCGGCAGACGGCGGCGAACTGGTTATAGACGTCGATGGTGTTGTCCTCGAGCTTGGCATCGAAGGAAAACATCACCTGGACCTTCTGGCCTTTCTGAACCTTGCTCCCGAACTCCGTGACCGGCTCGCCGTCCAGCTCCTTTATGCGTTCGGCGAACATCTCGGCATGCCGCATCTCGTCGATCGCGATGAGCTTGACCTTCCCGGCCAGCTCACCGTAGTCCATGTTGTCCAAGTTGTAGTGTTGGTTCATGTACTGGTGAATGGCGTGCAGCTCCATGGAGCGAGCCTTATTGAGGGCCTCGATGACTTTTTTCCTGCGATCCTGGCGGGGCTTTTGAGCCATGGGTGGACCTCCTCGTAAGATGGGTTGGAAACCTTCTATCACATTGGCCGTATCCGGTATTCAATACGCCGCGGGGTTTTTTGTCAAGCACCTCTTCAGCGCCGCGCCCAGCCGATTGCCGGCGCTGCCGATGCGTGGGGATCAGGCAGCATCCCGCGGGGTGTTCATCTTCTCCACCCACCGGTAAAGCGTTTCCCGGTAGCGATACGCCAGCAGGATCAACACCAGGCAGGCGGAGGCGACGACGGATAGCAGCCCATAGCTTCTGTCGTACAGCGCAGCCCCCTGGAGGCTGAGCAACAGGGTTCCCGGTATGCGTCCTACGCAGGTCATCAGTGCGAATATTTTCACGGGGAGCGCGCTGAGCCCCAAGGCCAGGCAGAGGTAATCCTTGGGAAAGCCCGGGATGACGAACATGATAAAAAGCGCGATGATGCCCTGCCGGTTGATCAGGCGGTCCATGCGCTGGAAGCGCTCCTTCGGCACGAGCCGCCGCACAAAGCGTTCGCCCAGGATCCGGCCGATGGCAAAGTTGATGAGCGAGCCGATGGTGAGACCGATGATGGAATAGATGAATCCGGGGAGTGTACCGAAAACGTAGCCCCCGATGAACCCCGTGGCCTCCCCCGGAACCGGCGCCGCGATGACCTGGGCGATCTGAAGGCCGATGAACACGAACGGTGCCGCCCACCCGCAGGATTCAACGGCGGCGCTGATCCATTCCCGGTCGGTCACCAGGCCATACCAGCGACGGGCCTCCGCCCAGACGGCCGGCGTGGATGTCAGGATCATCAGCAGCAGCAGGCCGGCGGTTGCCGCTGCCAGCGATATGGCAGTGGTTTTTTTCATGGGGATATCTTTCGCGCTTGACTTAGGCAAAACACGCCTAGATCTGGATGGCAACACATGGGAATGGTCTGGGCCTGATGCAGATCTGGCAGATGATAAAGGCGCGTTTCCGGGGATGCGCTCCGAAAAACAAACGGCGCTGCGTTCGCATGCACGGGGTTTCCTATTTCTATCGGTGGCGCTGAGGGCCTTCTGGGCGCACGCTCTCAAGTCACGCCTGCCACCAAATCTGATAGCGGTGTATCACACCCGATAATCATTTCTAAACGCCCGCATATTCCACCGCCAGCAAAATCACGCCGATACAAACGCTCATTCCGGCAACCACCGGCCAGGGGTCGGCCCTGAAAAGTTCGGGAATCGTGATTTGACCGAAATCCCCAACCCTTAAAATCGACCTGGAGAGAGCGGGGAAGACGGCGGCGTATGCGGCGGTCCCGATCAACATCCCGGCAATCCCGAACAGCGCATCCAGCGACCCCTGGCCGACCGCACCGATCATGGTGCCCGGGCAATAGCCGAGCAGCCCGAAACCCACCCCGAAGATGAGCCCCCCGATGACGGTCGAGCCGACGGAGCCCGATTTTTTGCTTAGGCTCGCATATCCAGCCGACCGTAAGGCATGGACCCCGATCATCCCGGTAACAATGGCCGCCAGCATGATTTTCAAAACCGTGAAATCCTGCAGGAGCAGTTGACCGATCACCACCTCGTATCGCGTGACACCGCCGCGTTGCAGCAAAAATCCGAAGCAGATGCCGATGAAAAGGCCGGCCGCCAGTTGGATCCGCCGATTGGAACGCAATGTCGCAAGCATGAAATAACCCCCGGTTCAGTACAGCATAAAAGCCGTTGCTACGCCCCCGACGAAAAAACACACCACCGCCAGCCAGCTGCTCGCGACCAGTTGGAGAGTTCCGCTGATGCCGTGTCCGCTGGTGCAGCCGCCCGCCCACCGCGATCCCACGCCCAGGAGAAAACCGCCTATGCCGGATCCGAACCAGCGCCACGCAACGCCGGAGCCGAACTCCCGGACCCAAAGCGGGGGGGCTGTTTCGAAACGGAAGTCGCCCGAGAGAAAGGCCGAAATGCACCCCCCAATCAGCACTCCGACCGCCAACATCCACTCCCAGCCGATCTCAGGCTTGACCGTCCGGTAATACGGCATCTCTTCGATCCGGCTGCCGACAACGACGCGCCCCATCAGACCGCTCGTCTGTGCGTAGGCTGTCGACACCCCAATCGGACGATTCGAGATCACGAAGGAGAGGCAGCTGAGGATGCCGATTCCGAGTCCCACGACATAGGGGGACCAATGGCCGGTATGACTTGCCGTGGTCCGTGATGCCGTCACGGACGAACCTGCGGTCCGGCTGTCGATCAAAACGAGGACCACCGGTATGGCCGCGAGCAGCAGGGCTTTTCCCTGGTTTGTACGAATCCACTCCATGACACGATGAAACATGACTAACTCCTTTTCAGTGCAGCGCCGGCTTGCATATGTAGGCCACGTAATCTCCCGCTTGCTCCAGAGCAACCACTTGAAAGGATGCCTCCGGCAGAATGCGTTTCAAGTCCTGCTGGAGGTCCTGATCGTTGCCGAGGATTTCCAACGTCTCCCCCGGTTTCATCCGTTTGAAGAGGTTAATCACCTGGAGGAGCGAAAAGGGGGTGACGCCGTTTCTCAAATCCAATTTGCACATATGGCTCTCCAGTTTCTTGTATCGCAATTGTAATGCCATTCCAACAACTATTCATTTCGAGATGCTTCTGGTCCGGGCTTTAAGCTGCGCTACATCGGCAGATCAGGTTGCATCCGAACTGTTCATGCGTTAACTTTGTGAACAACAGATTTTTGAACACCTGAACAATTGGATGCAAAAATTGACAAACCCGGAAACCAACCGATACTGGAAAGAAGTCGTCGACACGATTCAGGACGGGGTGATGCTGGTGGACCCCGAGGGCCTGATCTTGTCAGTGAATCGTGCTTTCGAAGAAATCACGGGCTACACGAAAGAGGAGATCCTCGGCAAACCTTGCACGATCCTGAACTGCTCTTCCTGCGAAATCGCCCGGAAGGACAAGCAGTGCTACTGCTGCTCCATGTTCGACAAGGGGCAGCTGCGCAAGCAGAAGTGCGCGCTGGTGCACAAGGACGGGCGCGTCATCAACATCGTCAAGAACGCCTCGGTATTGAGAGACGGCCGGGGACAGGTGACCGGAGCGGTCGAGACCATGACCGACATCACCGACCTGATCGAAAAGGAAACCCAGATCGAAAACTACCGCCGCGAGCTGGCAGCCGAAGACAGCTTCCACGGCATGATCGGACGCTCGGCGGCGATGCAAAAGCTTTTTGACCTGATCATCAATGCCGCCCGTTCGGATGCCCCGGTGATCGTTTACGGCGAGAGCGGGACCGGCAAGGAGATGGTCTCCAAGGCCATTCACGAGGAGGGGCTGCGGCGAGGCGGCCCGTTCATCAAGGTCAACTGCGCAGCCTTGAACGAATCGCTGCTCGAAAGCGAACTCTTCGGCCACGTGAAAGGGGCGTTCACGGGCGCTTTTCGCGAACGCGAGGGGCGATTCGAGGCCGCCCACACCGGCGATATCTTTTTGGACGAGATCGGGGACCTGCCGCTGTCAACGCAAATCAAGCTGCTGCGCGTGCTTGAGGAAAAGGTGATCGAGCGCGTCGGGGACCAACGCGCGATTCCGGTTGACGTGCGAATCATCACCGCGACGAACCGACAACTGCATGACCTGGTCGGCCGCGGCGCCTTCCGGGAGGACCTGTTTTACCGCATCAACGTCATCCCTATCTGGGTACCCCCTCTGCGCCGTCGACTTGAAGACATCCCCCTCCTGGCGGACTCCTTTTTCCGCCGCGTCCGTCTCAAGAGCGAGAAGCCGATTAATGGAATCTCCAATTCGGCTTTGGAGCTGTTGAGCTCCTGCCCATGGCCCGGAAATGTGCGGGAGCTCCGCAGCGCCTTTGAATACGCGTTTGTGTCCTGCTCCGGTGCGGTCATCGAACCCCACCACTTCCCCCAGCACATCCTGAGGCCCAAGGCCCAGGCGCGCCCCCATGAGCTGTCGTCGGAGAAGATCGAGGATGTCAAGAAGCAGCGCCTGACCAACGCGTTGCGGCAAAGCCACGGCAACCAGTCCGAAACGGCGAAGATCCTCGGCATCTCGCGTACGAGCGTGTGGAGCCAAATCAAACGCTTCGGGATCGACCCTAAAGTGTTCGCGCGATAGCTGCAAACAGAAGCTTTCTTGTCTCGTCCTCATGTCCCCGAGCCCCGTTGCCGCGGCATGGAAAACGCGCCAGGCACAATACTTGCTTTTACCGCTTCGCGAATTCCCTTCTCGCTAAAGCCGAACCCGTAACTTGGAGGCTCAATGAACACCATGAAGACTCGATGTGGCCTGTTACTCGCGTGGTGGGTGCTGGCGATGACCCCCCAGGCCTTCGCGAACCCCGCGCCGGCGGACGGGGAATCGGCCCCGGGGCGCGAAATGGCCCAGCAGGCGATCAAAGGGGCCAAACGCTGGATCACGACCGACCATTCCAAGCACGAGATCCTCAAACAGCCCTTCACCTCCGGGCCGGAGGTGACCAAGGCTTGCCTGACCTGCCACTCGGAAGCGGCCACCCAGATCCACAAAACCATTCACTGGACCTGGGTCGACCCAGCCTCCCCCAAGGACAAACCCATGGGTAAGGGCGCCCTCACCGTGAACAACTACTGCGTCAGCCTCCACGGAAACGAGCCGCGCTGCACCTCCTGCCACATCGGCTACGGTTGGAAGGACAAGACTTTCGATTTCACGGATGCGAGCAAAGTGGATTGTCTAGTGTGCCACGAGCAGACCGGCACTTACAAGAAACACCCCGCCGGTGCGGGCAACCCGGCCAAAGAACCGACGGTGTTCCCGGGCGACGGCCTGCAGTACCTGCCGCCGGACTGGCAAAAGGTGGCTCAGAGCGTGGGGCGCCCGACTCGCGAGAACTGCGGGATTTGCCACTTTTACGGCGGCGGGGGCGACATGGTGAAACACGGGGACCTGGACTCCTCAATGACCAAGCCGAACAAAGCGTTGGACGTCCACATGGGGGTCGACGGTAAGAATTTCGACTGCACGCGCTGCCACACGACGACCGCGCACCAGGTGGCCGGCCGCATCTACTCGACCCCGGCCGCCAAGGAGCGCAAGACCCTGGCCCAGGACGACCTGACGCCGCGGATCACCTGCGAGTCCTGCCACACCGCCACACCGCACAGGCACGGGGTGAAGGCCAACGACCACACCGACAAGGTCGCCTGCCAGACCTGCCACATTCCCGAGTTCGCCCGTGTGCTGCCCACCAAGATGCGTTGGGACTGGTCCACGGCCGGCAAGAAGAAGGACGGCAAGCCTTACAAGGAAAAGGGCCCGCTGGGTACACCGGTGTACGACACCCAGAAGGGCAACTTCACCTGGGAGAAAAACGTCAAGCCGCAGTATTCCTGGTACAGCGGCACCATTGACGCGGTCTCGCTCAAGGATCCGATCGATCCCACCAAGCCCGTGGCGCTCAACTGGCCGGTGGGCCGCCCCGACGATCCCAATGCCCGGATCTCACCATTCAAGGTCCACACCGGCAAGCAGCCCTACGACACGGTCAACAAGACCATGCTCGTACCGCACCTCTTCGGGCCGCCGGACTCCAACGCCTACTGGGCGAAATACGACTGGCAACTCGCCTTTGAAAGCGGCATGAAGAAGGCCGGGCTGCCCTACAGCGGCCAGTTTGATTTCGTCGAAACCAGTTACGTGTTCCCGACGACACACATGGTGGCGCCGAAGGAAAATTCGATCAGCTGCAACGAGTGCCACACCCGGAACAACGGCCGCATGGCGAACATCAAGGGCGTCTATATGCCGGGCCGCGACGGCAACAAGGTCATCGAAATCCTGGGATGGGCGGCGGTGATAGGCTCGTTCGCAGGCGTCCTGCTGCATGCGCTCGGCCGCGCGGTCAGCAGCCGCAGGAAGGAGGGTTGATCCATGAACGTGAACGACACCACCTGCAAAATGGTGAACATCTACCTGTACTCCCGCTACGAGCGCTTCTGGCACTGGCTGCAGAGCGCGCTGATCGCAATATTGCTCGTGACCGGCTTCGAGGCCAACGGTCTGTACACGCTGTTCGGCTTCAAGACGGCCGTGAATATCCACAACTTCGTCGGCATCGGCTGGCTCATTGCCTTCGCCTTTTTCGTCTTCTGGATTTTCACCACCGGCGAATGGCGGCAGTACACCCCGACCACCCGGAAGATGATCGAAGTGGTCCGCTATTACATGTACGGAATTTTCCGCGGAGAGCCGCATCCGGTCCCCAAACGCAAGGACGCCAAGCACAACCCCCTGCAGCGCCTGGTTTACCTGAGCCTGGCCGCATTTCTGCTGCCGGTCCAAATGCTGACCGGGTTTGTCTACTGGAGCTACAACTCCTGGAATGCGTGGGGGATCGGATGGGTCTCCTTGAAGTTAGTGGCCGCCGTCCATCTGGCGGGCGGCTTCGCGATCCTCTCGTTCCTGATCGTACACCTGTATATGATCACGACCGGCCGCAGTCTGGGCGCCCACACCCGGGCCATGGTATGCGGCTGGGAGGAGGTCGAGGATCGTGGATCCGTGGAAGACTGGGAAATCAAAGCACGCCTCACCAGTTGAGGCAGGCGGCGGCTTCGGCGGCCGAGGAGACGATCGCTCTGGCAGGCACCACGCAGGCGCTGGTCAATGAAATGGTGAACAGGGTCGACGAGGGCCAGCCAAGGCGATACCAAAGAAACCAAGACCCCAAGCACAAGATGAGCGGCAAGGCGGCGCAGGCGTTGGCGGCGTCCGGAAAATGAAGGGAAGCATGAACTCGCCGGAAACTGCAGCCAAACCCACAGGGACGGCCTTTTGGCGATGCATGCGGTTCACTTCGGCGAGGAAGGCTTGCCGTGCGCCGCACAATGACCGTGGGATGATGCGCAACGCCGAAATTGGCCCTCTCACGATGCCGTCAGTAGCGGCGGGTCAGGGTTCCGGACACGCGGGGTGAAAGCCGCTTGGCACACTCCGGGCACCAGCGGTGATGCTCCTTCACGTCCGGGTGGTGGTCGACGGCGCGCTCATGGGTGACTTCAAGAAACTTCGGCGTGGCAAATCGTCGTCCGCAGCCTTCGCAGGTTTCGAGAGGGTGCCGGCCGATCACTTCGCCGCGGATGGAGATCGTACGCACGTTCTCCTCATCCGTGATCCGGATGACATGGGTGGGGCAGATGTTGGCGCAGGTGCCGCAGCCGATGCAGCGGCCCTCCACCGGCTCGATCAAACGTTGCCCGTCGCGTTTCCCCGCCTTGAGCGCCCCGGCACCCACAACCTCCTTGCAAACCCTCTCGCACAGGAGGCAGCGGATGCACCCGTCGGGTGCGGGGTCGATGCGGATGCCGAATTCCTGGGCCAGGTGGATGAGTCGCTCGGCCTGGGGAGCCTGTTTTAACAGCGAGCGCATGGCTTTTTCGCGTGCAGCCTGCACCGCCACGCTTTCCGTCTGCACCACCAGGCCATTCACCGTTTTAACCAGGCAGGCGCGTTTGGCTGCCGGCGCCTTGCCAGGCAGGGCGACCTCCACGGTGCACAGGCGGCAAATACCCGTTGCGCTTTTCAGCGCGGGGTGGAAACACACCGCAGGGATGCGGATGTCAGCCGCCCGCATCACCTCCAGAAGGTTCCCGCCTTCGGTGGCCTGCAGCTCCAGGCCGTTGACTCGAATCATGATCATGACGGATGCAACCTTTGCTTCAGAATAAATTACGCGTCAGTGGAGCAGCCGCAGGCAATCCTGCGGAAACCGGTGCGTGCCCTTGCCCTCCACGCTGACTTCGATCAGGGCGTCCGGGTCGTTTTTAGTGGTGTCCGGGTCGGTGATGATACCGTGAAGCCCGACGTACTGGTTCATGTGCTCGCCCCAGCCCTCATCCTCCGATTTCCGGAATATCACCACCTTCTGACCTTTGTGAAAAGCCATGGCAATGCTCCTTGACTACCCGGCCGTGTTAGACCGGGGTGTTGTCCACGTGAATTCTGGCAGCCTGCCGGCGGGTACAGGCGCTGCAGAGCTTCAGGATGTTGACGGCCGGGCTGATGGCCTGGGTACGTTTGCGCAGGAACTCGTGATAGCGCGGCGGCCCCAGAACGGCGCCGCACTCCTCGCAGTGTTCTAACTTATGCCGGTTCAGAATCGTCCCGCAGTAGGACAGCAGGCGCTCGTCGCCCCGGTCGATGATCCGGATGGCCTGGTTCGGGCAGTTGGCGGCACAGGCGCCGCAGAGGATGCAACGCTCGGCGGTCACCCGGAAGTCGGTGGCCGCCGGCTGGTCGAAGTTGAGAAAACCGAACTCCAGCGCGTTGATGCCCATCATGTCCCGGCAGACCTCGACGCACTTGCCGCAGCGCAGGCAGATGTCGCAGCGCAGGCAGCGGCGGGCTTCTTCCCGCGCGACGTTCTCCGTGTAGCCGAGTTCCACCTGCTGGAAGGTGGTGCGCCGACGTTCAAGGTTGAGCAGCGGCATCTCCGGGCGCCGCAGGGTCATCTTGGTGCTGGCCGGGACTTCCATCCACTCCACCCGCGTGCGGCGCACCGGTACCGGCGGCATTTTGGGCTGGGGGATCCCGGAAAGAAAGCGGTCGATGGCCTCGGCGGCGCGCTTGCCTGCGCCGATGGCCTCCACCACGGTGGCCGGGCCGGTGACGGCATCGCCGCCGGCGAACACCCCGGGGATCGACGTCTCCGTGCTGACGGTGTTGGTCTGGATGGTCTGGCGCCGGGTCCACTTGAGCTTCTTGAGATCGCTCAGGCACTCTAAGTCGATGCGCTGCCCGATGGCGGAGATGACCGTGTCGGCCTCGATGACGAAATCGCTGCCTTCCACCGGTACCGGGAACAGGCGTTCGCTGTCGTTCTTCTTGATCAGCGTGGCGCGGATGCACGCCAGCCCGCTGAGCCGGCCGTCCGTTCCTGCGACGGCCGTGGGAATGGTCAAAAACGACATGTGAATACCTTCGTCCTCGGCCTGCTCCACTTCCTCCACGTCGGCCGGCATCTCCGCCCGGGTCCGGCGGTAGGCAATGGTCACCTCCTCGGATCCCAGCCGCAGGCAGGTCCGGGCCGCGTCGATGGCGACGTTGCCGCCGCCGACGATGACCGCGTGCTTTCCCGGAATTCGCCGATCGCCCAGGGCCACCCGGCGCAGCAGGTCGATTGCTTCGATGACCTGAGGAAAGTCTGCCTCGCCGGGGATGTTGAGTTTGAAGGACTGGTGGGCTCCGATGGCGAGGAAAACAGCCTCGAATCCATCGGATTTGAGGCTGTCCAGGGTGATATTTTTGCCGTACCGGGTGTTGAACCGGAACTCGACGCCCAACTCCTCCAGCATGGCTGCCTCGCGGTCGATGACTTCCCGCGGCAGGCGGTAGCGCGGGATGCCGAGCATCATCATCCCGCCCGCCACCGGCAGGGCTTCGAAGACGGTGACTCCATAGCCTTTTATCGCGAGGTAATACGCCGCCGTCATTCCGCCGGGGCCGGCGCCGACCACGGCGACACGCTTGCCCTTGTCCGGCTCCTTGGCCGGGTTGCGGTAATGGTGGTCGGAGAGCGCCCGCTCGGAGGCAAAGGCCTTGAGGAATTTGATGGAAATGGGTTTGTCCACCCGGCCGCGCACGCACATGATTTCGCAGGGCCGTGTGCACACCAGCCCGCACACCCACGGGAAGGGATTGTCCCGGCGAATGACTTCAATGGCCTCGGCATCGTGCCCCCTGCCGATGAGGTTCACATACGTGGGGATGTCGATCCCGGCCGGGCAGGTCATCTGGCAGGGGGCCGGCACCAGGCGCACGCAGTCGCCGGTGGCACAGTTGTGGGTGTCGATGTGGCTCTGGAACACCTCGCGGTGCTCGCCGAGCGCATCCCGGACCGACCGGGCCGTGGCCATGGCGCCCGGCGAGGTCTCGTCATAAGCGAGCTCATCCGCAAGGCCGGCGATGGCCGCCGGATGATCGCCGCCGGCCCGACCCCAGGCGACATCCGTCAACAGATCCAGGATCTCTTCTGCGATCCGCCGGCTGCGAGGATTGGGAAGCTGTCCGGACGCGATGGCCGTTCGGAGTCCGGAGAGCGTCTGATTGACCGGACATTTGATGTCGGGCATGTATCCGTTTCCTTGGGTAACGTCAAAGAACGCGCGGCTGTCCCTGGAAGGCCACACGTTATATCAAATCTGGTTTTCCAGGCTGGCGACCACCTTGGCATGGCGTTCGCGGCGGATCTGGGTCATGTCCTCCACCCTGCCGAAATGCAGGCAGTGGGTGGTGCAAATCGTTGCGCAGGCGGGCTTCAGCCCGGCGTCGACCCGGTCCTTGCAGTAGTCGCACTTGACCACCTTGCCGGTTTCGGGGTTCCACTGGGGGGCGCCCCACGGGCAGGCGGCCACACAGGTCTTGCAGCCTACGCACAGGCTGTGCTCGACGTAGACGATACCGTCCTGCGGCCGTTTGCGCATGGCGCCGGTGGGGCAGGCGGCGACGCACCAGGGGTTTTCGCAATGGAAGCAGGGCATGAACACGTAAGAGGCCCTGGGCAGCCCGTTTACCATTTTGGGCGCGACGTGAATCACCTGGCAGGGTTTGGGGCCGACCGGCAGGGTCTTGTTGCTCTTGCAGGCGATTTCACAGGAGTGGCACCCGATGCAGTTTTTCGTGTCCTGAAACAAGTAGTACTGGCTCATCCGTATCGATCCTCCGAATCTGTTATGCCGCTTGGACGGTTACGATGGTGTCATGCAGGGCCGGGCTGCCGCCGACCTTGTCGGTGATGCTCTCCTCCAGCATGGCGTCCGAGACGCCCTTGTTGTAAGAGCGGGCTGCGAGCTGTGCCTGGTGGCCGAACCCGTGCAGCATGAAAACCGCATCGGGGTGGATGAAATCGGTCACGAACGCCTTGATCTGGCCGGAGCCGTTTTTGGAGGCCACCGTCACGAGGCCGCCGTTCTTGATGCTCAGGGCCGCGGCACGCTCGGAGTTGATCCACAGTACGTTTTCCGGCATCAGCTCGCTCAGGTAGGCGTTGTTCTGGGTGGACACATGGGTGTGCAGCGCGTTTCTGCCCGTGATCAGCCGGAACTGGTTGCCCCTGTAGTTCGGGACCGCCTCATACGGCGGGAACGATGGGAAGCCGGCATTTTCCAGCAACGAGGACTTCAGCTCGATTTTTTTGGAAGGGGTCTTGAACTTCAGACCGTCCTTGCGGTCCCATAGGATCTGCTTGTCGGTGTAGGCCACGAAGCCGGATTTGTCGAAGTCCTCCAGGGTGAAGCCCGTGCCCGCGAGCTGCCAGCGGACCAGCTCCTCGCTGTCCTTGTAGGGGAAGAACTCGCCGATTCCGATCCGCTCCCCGATCTGCTTGGCGATGACGGCCCAGTCGCGGGTGTCGTAGCGCGGCGGTACGGCCTGCCGCCGCAGGAACATCTGCGGTTTCTGGCCGTTGGCCTGCTGGACGCAGTCGGTGCGCTCAAGGTAGATGGATTCGGGTAGGATCACGTCCGAATACCAGGCGATGTCGCTGTAGTTGATGTCGACGGTAACGATGAGGTCGAGCTTATCGAGCGCTTTCTTGGTGAGGTTGCTGTCCGGTATGGACATCAGCGGCTCGAACCGGTAGACGAACAGCGCCTTGATCGGGTAAGGGTCCTCGTTGAGGATGGCCTGCGGCAGCATTTGCGGGACCCCGTGATCGGGGTCCGGCAGCGGGAAATCCTTGGTGCCGACCTTGTCGGCCCGGGACACCTTGATGGCCGGGAATTTCTGTTCGGTCAGCTTGCGGGCCGGCTTGCCGCCGACTTCGCCGGGCCCCTTCTTAAAAAAGATCCCGCCCTTGGCTTCGATACTGCCCATGAGCACGTTCAGGATCAGGATGGAGCGGCGCAGGTAAATCTCGTTGGCGTGATGGGCCCCGCGGTAGCCGAAGTGGAAAATGACGGATGGCTTGTCCTTGCTCATTTCGCGTGCCAGGGCTACGATTTCGGAGGCCGGAATGCCGGTTTCCTTTTCAGCCCATTCGGGCGTGCAGGCCTGCACGAAATCCTGCAGCTCGTTCAGGCCGAGCACCCACTTCTCTACGTACCCGGCGTCATGCAGCCGCTCCTCGAGGATCACGTGGATCAGGGCGTAATTCAGGGCGAGGTCGGTGCCGGGGCGGATCATCCAATAGCGGTGAGCCTTGGTGGCGGTGATGGAAACGCGCGGGTCGATATAGGTCAGCTTGGCGCCGGCCGCAAGCGCATCCAGAAGGCCATTGACCTCTTTGACCGCGATGGCCTCGAAAAGGTTGCGGCCGTACATGACGATGTGCTTGCTGTTCTTGTAGTCGATACCCATCTGGGCGTCGGTGTATCCGAAAAGGGAGCGGCAGGCCGTGTTGACCGAGCCCTTGCATAGGGCGTCGTGGGTGAAATGGTTGGGCGAGCCGATGGCTTTCAACAGCGTTTTGCTAACGTGGGTGGACAGGTTGGTCCGCTCGGTCAGCGCCACGCTCTGCCCGCCGTGCTTTTGGATGACGGCTTTGAGCTTGTCGGCGATGTAGTCCAGCGCCTCGTCCCAAGTGGCCTTGCGCCACTGACCGGAGCCGCGTTCGCCCGTGCGGATCATGGGGGATTGCAGCCGCTGGGAGTCGTAGAGCAGAGAGATGCCAGCCGAGCCGCGCGGGCACAGACTGCCGTCGATCCCGGCCACCTTGGGGTTGCCCTCGATAAAGGTCACCTGGCCGTTCTTGACCGTGACCTTGATCGGGCAGCGGATCGAACACATGAAACACATGCTGTAGACGGATTTTTCCATTTTGACAATTTACCTCCGGATGATTGATGCGGGGAGAATCACTTGATCGGGAAGGGGTTCTCTGCCGGAAAATTATTACACGAAATGACGAAAAATTGCAACTCTATCACCGCAAAGGAGATAAAAAAAATCCCGGCGCTGACACCGGGATTTTACAGAGGGGACGCGTGAACCGAGCGGAACTCAGACCAGATCGGTCCCGCCTTTCCATAAGCAACTGTCTTCGGGGCAGAACACGTTTAGCCAGATGCCCTTGTCCGCCTTGCCCGCCACACCGGCCGCCTGCAGGGTAACTTTACCGTCTTTGCCGACACAGGAGCCGTCCGGGCAATGGACCTCGAGCCAGACTCCGCCTATGCCGGCCGCCTCGGCCGGTTTCTTTTTGTCATCCGGTAGGGCCGCAACCTCGCTGCTGCTCAGGACCCGGGCATTCGGGAAATAGAACGTAAGCTGGTTTTTATCGCTATGGGCCATCGTATCGCTCCTTTTATGGTTTGTGGTGAAGGCTGCAATTTTTGCGGCGTCTTTTCGATTTTAAATCACGTCGGAACAATGTCAATACGGGCGGCCGTCAGCCGGCCGCCCGTCGCCTTGCATGGAAGCCATCTCAACAATGGCGGATCACAGCCGAGGGCAGGGCGCACGCCGATGAAAAAGTACCGCAACCGCGTCAGGTTGTGAGCATTTTTCAGAGGCGTGCAATGCCGCCATCGACTGTCAGATGCATTCTTGGGACAGCCTCACCTCAGACCGTCCCCACCTTTGCGGACTGAAGGTCTTTGGCCTGGAATCGGATCGTCGGTCACGGATGACGCGTCAGATCACGGCCGGCCTTGCTTCAGCAGATCCCGGATCTCGGTCAACAGTTCCTGGTCCTTGGTCGGCGGCGGTGGCGGGGCGGGAGCGGCGGCTTCCGTCTCTTTGGATTTCATGATCCATCCTAAAAATTTCACGATGAAGATGAACAGCGCCAGCGCAACGATCAGAAAGTTGACGATTTCGCCGATGAAGAGGCCATAGGGTATTTCAACCTTGTTGACCACCCACTTCCAGCCCAGGTATCCCTGCTCTCCCGGCATGATCAGGCCGATGAGAGGCATGATGAGGTTCTTGACCAGCGCATCGATGATCTTCCCGAAGGCCGCGCCGATGATGACGCCGACCGCGAGATCGATCACGTTGCCCTTGAACGCGAAGGCCTTGAACTCTTCCAGGAGCGAGAACGCCTTTTTCGTCGGATCCAACGATGAAAGTTTTTCGACTCCCTTGACCATGCCCATGATGCTCCTCCTTTTTGTGATCCAAAGAATCTGAAGCCGCCCTCTCCCTGCTGCCTGGATAATAATGGGAATCTGCTGCTGCGCCTTCACAGCGGCAAGTGCTTTTCAGAAGCTACTCTCGCCGGATCAGCCGCAGTACTTCCGGGAGCAGATCCAGGGTGGTGCTCAGGGCTTCTTTGGCGTGAATGGTTTCGTTGCCGGACCAATCGCCGAAATACCCGCCGGCCTCCCTGAGGATGACCGGGAAAGGCCCGCAGTCGTAAGGGTTCATAATGGGGTCCAGCATGAGCTCCAGGCGCCCGGCAGCCACCAGGGCGTGGCCGTAGGCGTCGGACCAGCCGACGCTGTGCCAGGCAGTGTCGATGACCCGCCGCCAGGCGGCCTCCCGTCCGGCGGCTTTGAAACTGGCGGCGTTGGTGAAGGACACGATGCTGCGCGCCAGGCTGCGAGTGGAACGGACCCGGCAGCGCCTGCCGTTCAGAAAGCAGCCGGATCCGTCGGCGGCGTAGAGCATTTCGTCCAGAGCCGGGAAATAGGCCGCCCCTGCGACGATGCGGTTTTCGACTTCGAGCCCGATAAGGACCCCGTAAAGCGGCACCCCGCGCACAAAGGCCTTGGTCCCGTCGATGGGATCGATCCACCAGCAGGGCGCGGATGCATCGGAGCCGGTCGTGCCGTACTCTTCGCCGATGATTCGGTGCCCCGGGAAGCGGTGCTCGATCCGTGCGCGGATCAACTCCTCCGCCTTGCGGTCGGCTTCGGTGACCGGCGTGTCGTCGCCCTTCATGTCCGGTTGCAGGTCGGTCTGAAAATAGCCGAGGGTGAGGCGGCCGGCTTCGTGGGCGGTCTGGATGGCGAATTCGAGATACTCCTGCATGCGGGACGAAACCATGATCAATCCATTCAATATGGGGTGGATAATGATATCAGAGCGTTTGCTTTTCCATCAATATGAATCGCCCTGCAGCCCTTTGCGGGGCTATTCAATGCCGCTGATCCATCGGGTGATCCAGATTGGCAAACATCCGCTCCCGCCAGAGGTCCTGCCGGATGATGCAGACGTCTCCCCGGTCGTCGCGGGTGGCGATCACGGTCCCGAACTCTTCGGGTTCTACGAAGCTACAGGCCGAGCCCCTCCAGTTGGCGAAATCAGGCTCGACCGAAATGAACCGTTCCATGGCGGCCTTGTCGACCGGCACAAAACAGCCCACGTCGGGCAGATAGATAATGTCCGAGGCTTTCTGCTGGTCGTGCACGAAGTAAGCGATCATGTTCGTATTCTCCTTGGGGCAATGTAAAGTTTTTCGGTAGCACTATAATGCATTTCCACGCGGATGGCGAGGCAACCCCGCCGTCGAAGCCAGACGCGGGCCGTGCGCCTGCACCCGGCGTTGGGCCATTCGCCGGAAGTTCGCGAAAGAGCGCCGGCCGGGGAAGCGGAAGAGACCGCTCGGGCAGGCGAGAATGAGCGCATATGTGCCTGGAGAGGACGGGATCGCCGTGTCTTCGGCGGATTCAAGGCACAAGAGCGCCATACAACCGGACCGTGTTTGCAGCAACGGCTTCAGCGACCTGCTGTGCGGGAATCCCCTTGATTCCGGCGATCGCTTTGACCGCCAGCGGCAGATTCGCCGGTTCGTTGCGGACCGCGGGTTCGGCGCCGAGCACCGGACTGTCGGTTTCAACCAGCAAACAGGCCAGCGGCAGGTGCTTGACGAGCTTTTGCTTCTGGCGCGAGCGGACCACCGATGGCGGGATCGAAAAGAAGTAGCCGGCCTCGACCGCCGGCAGCGCGGCCGAGGCCTTGCCGTCGAAGGCGTGCAGCTGGACCCGGGTGGCGCCGGACTCGAGCAGGCAAGCAACCGCCTGCCTGCCGGCCGATCGCGAATGCACATTCAAGGGAAGATCCAGGTCTTTCGACAGGCGGATGAACCCGGTGAAAATCTCGCGCTGCACGTCCCGGTCCTTTTCTTCCTTGACCACCCAGTGATCCAGGCCCACCTCGCCGATGGCGGCCAATCGTGTCCGGTGGCTGCGGATGAACGTGTGCATCTTTTCGGCCTGATTGCAGTCGAGAAAGGCGGGATACAGCCCGGCCGCCGGTTTTATCATGGGCAGCTTCTCGGCAAGACCGAGGTTTCGTTCCGCATCCGCCAGGGTTTCGCCGACCGCGATGACGGCCCCGACCCCTGCAGCGCGCGCCCGCGCGAGCACCGCGCCCAGGTCATGATCGAATTCCGGGCTGCATAGGTGAGCGTGGGTGTCGACGAGAGAAAGGAGGGGTGAATTCATCCTGATTTGCAGTGCTTCTTCACGTCCTCGAATGCCGGTGCAGTTAGGCGGGGTGTGACAACGGAAAAACGCTGGTGGCCACCTCCGCGTGGGGCTTGCGGCTATTCGGGGATTCCATGGCGCGCAGGTCCTCGGGCAGCCCGGAATCCTCGGTCTTGCGGCCCACGGCGATGGCGGCCATCACGAGGTACTCCTCCCTGGAAGCGCGCAATACTTCGTAGGCCTTCTCCTGGCTGAAGCCGGCCATGGCATGCGCATACAGCCCCAGCTTGCGCGCCTGCAGCGCCAGCGCCATCCAGGCCGCACCCGCATCATACGGTGCGTGGCGGTTCTCCTTGCCGGTTTTTTGGAAGTTACGGCGGGCCAGGACAAACATCAGCAGCGGAGCGTGGCCGGCCCAGGTCTGGTTTTTTGCGACCAGGCAGGACACCAGCTTCGCGCGTTGTTCCGGCTCGGTGGCGTAGACGAACAGCCAGGGCTGCTCGTTGTAGCAGGACGGGGCCCAGCGCGCCGCCTCGAAGAGCGTCTGGACCTCCCGCTCGGAAAGCGGGTCGGATGAGAAGGCCCGCGGCGACCAGCGGTCCGTGAACATGCTGTCGATGTCCCAGTCGGGCGTCCGGGGATTCTGCGGTTTGGCGTGCATGCCGCCTCCTCTCGGCGGATGGCGAAAGGCCGGAAATTCCGCCATCTGACTTGCGCGGGGTCCCGCCGAACCCGGGTCCCCCTGACCGGGGATTGAAAAACGGTGTCTCAATCCGTGATCCGGCGTTGCGTGGCGCTGGCAAACGCTCACGGATAGCCAATATGCTGCGCTTTCCAAATCGCCACGCGCCCCGGCTGACGGACGGATGCTTGTTTTTAAACACCCTTGCCAAGCCGGGACATCCCCACGCCAGCACGTCCGCGATACAGCCGGCCTCGTCTGCGCGCATCCGGGCAGATCAGGATTGCGCTGGGTTTTTCTCGGTGACTTTTTTCTTCTTGGGGCGCGTGTTGCCGTGGGTACCGCGCCAGATTTTACCCCGTTTGGTGCGTCGATCACCTCTTCCCATTCCAGTTTCTCCTTAATTTAAGAATTTAAGGCATTTGCCGAGCTTTCTTGCTGAGGGGTTCGTATACCACGGACGCCAACCTGAATTCAATAGGCCGCAGCAGCGGCGGCGGCCGGATTCACCTGCCGGACGATCTGAACCAGCAGGTTCTCGATCCGCGTCTCGGCGGCCGTTAACTCCGCCCGAGAACTGAAGGCAGACGACAGCTCGCGCAGAATGACGTCGTGCGCAGACGGCCGGGCGCCGAGCCGCTCGTAGTCGATGGGCGGGTGTGAATACAAGTCGTCATTGAAAAAGTAGTTCGCGGGGCCTTTCCAGGACGGCGCGTGGAACGGCCAGACCAGCTTCAACCCCAAAAATTCAGCAACCGTCTGCCGGGCGCCCGGACTGCCGGTGATGTCGGCCGGTTCCAGCAAACGCCCTACCCGCCGTTCGATATCACCGAAGAATCCGGCGAGCAGCCGCTCCTCGGTGACCGCCAGCCCGTAGACGTACCAGTCCGTGCAGACCGATTTGATGATCGCTTTGTAAGCCGGGGGCAGATTCCGGTAGGATGGGCAGAAATACTCCCGGCAGGCCAGACCTCCGTAAAAGCTGAGACCCCTCAGGTCGACCCCCTGGTTGCCGCCTGCCAGCGGGTGCAGCAGGCACCCCACCCGGGAGTTGTTGCTGCCGACAAGTCCCAGGAAGGGGCAATGGTAGAAGTCCGGGTATGGCCGCTGCCGGGATTCGCGCCGCTCCATCTGCTCCCGGAAGGCATCGATTGCATCCGTGTCGCGCGGGACGTCCCGGAAACGTTCGGTCCGAAAGGCCAGCCGTTCCTGAAGGCAGGCGCGCGAGGCATCGGGGCAGTTGTAAAGGCCGCAGCAGGCGCCGCAGGACACGTTTTCGTCCACCTGGCAGAGGTAAACGCCGCCGGGAACGCTGGGCGACTCCGGTGGCATGGCGTGAATCGGCGCAATTCCGTTCATCTATCCCGTCCTTCTCCTCCACTCATACAACGCCACCGCCGTCGCGGCGGCCGCGTTGAGCGACTCCACCTCGGCGCGGATGGGAATGCTCACCGCGCGGTTGCGCCAGAGCTTCGGCAGACCCGGGCCTTCCAGGCCGGCAAGCAGGCCGAAGGCCGGCGGGAACGCCGCAGCGCGGATGTCCGGCCCCTGCGCGGAGAGAGCGACGATCGGCAGCCCTTCCGGCAGGTCGCCGAGCGCCGGGCCCTGCCGCAGGGGCAGGCTCATCACGGCCCCGCCGGATGCGCGCAGGGCCTTGGGGTGAAAGGGGTGGGCGCTTTCGGCCAGGAGGATCGCTTGGGCGGCGCCGAAGGCCGCCGCCGAGCGGATGGCCGCGCCCACGTTTTCCGGGTCCTGGAACGGGATGAGCACACTGCATCCGGCCGGAAAACCTTCGTCCGGGTGCCACGCCGGGATCTCCGGCAGGCGGATGAGCAGCAGCGGCGCGTGGGTGCCGGACACGTCCAACTCATCGAAGAGCCCGGGGTCCAGCTGAAACCACGTGAGGTGCGGCGGGCTGTGGGGCGGTGGCGGCGCCTGGCTCGCACTGCTGATCCAGGCCTCGCAGCGATCCGGGTGATTTTCGAGAATTTCGCCCACCGGTTTGCCGCCGGATACAATGGCTTTGCCGCCCTTGCGGACGCCCCGGCCGGTCAGGAGTTTTTTCATCTCCTTGAAGTGGGTGTTCTGACCGCTGGTGATGGTGCGCACGGAATGCTCGATCATGGCCTTGGCCTTGCGGCTGTAAAGGGGTTCGTCCAGACGGCGATACACCAGCAGCCGGCGCTGGTGGCGGGTGCGGGGGATGCTGTAGGGTCGGTCGGACACAAGGGTGTAAGCGCCTGCGCAACGGGTCTGGGCGCGGTCGACCTCTTCGTCGCAGTGCGGGCCCTTCATGAAGATCACCAGCCCATCCCTCGCCAGGCAGCCAGCCACCCGTTGCAGGGTCTTTTCGATGGTCTCCACTGCTCGGGTGATCACCCCGGCCACGGGCTCCTCGGACCGCTCCGTGACCCGGCCGCCGACCACGCGGATTCCCGTCAGTCCCAGTCGCTCGATCGCATGCTTGAGAAAGTCGACGCGGTTGCCGCGGGTTTCCGCCAGGATCAGGTCGAGCGCCGGCCGGTAGATTTTGAGCGGGATTCCCGGCATGCCAGGGCCGGTGCCGAGATCGAGCAACGGCGAGGGTAGCTCCAGGAGGTCCGCCGGCAGCATCGAGTCCACGTATAGCTTGGTCACCATGTTGTTGAAATTGTGGACCCGCGTGAGATTCAAATCGGCATTGCGTTCACGCAGCAGGCTGTGATAGGCCCAAAGCTGCCGGAGTTGAAGCGCAGAGAGGCGAATGCCGCAGGAACATAAAGCGGTGTTCATCTGCTCCATGTCCGGAGACACGCGGCTTGAGGATGGCGAATGCTGCTTTTTGATGGTCATGCGAGCGCCCGGGTGGTGTCATGATTCCGTTTCTGCATGAACGCTGGCCGGTTTTCTTCGAGGACAACCATCTGCTGGTCGTTTACAAGCCGGCCGGGTTGCTCTCCCAGGGAGACGAAACCGGCGAAGCCAACCTCCTGGATTTAGCCAAGGCCTGGATCAAGGAGCGCCATCACAAACCGGGCCTGGCTTTTCTGGGGCTTGTGCACCGCCTGGATCGCCCCGTCGCAGGTGCCATGGTTTTTGCTCGCACTTCCAAGGCCGCCGCCCGGCTGAGCGATCAGATCCGAAACCGGCGCATGCGCAAGTTGTACCTTGCGGTGGTCGAAGGCCGACCCCCTTCCGCCGAGGGGCGGCTGGTGCATTGTCTCGAACGCCGGCAACGAGCGGTTCGCATCGTGGCACACCCGACACCGCTCGGCCGCGAGGCCCGGCTTGCCTACCGCGTGCGGGAGACCGCGGGTGGCCGCAGCCTCGTTGAAATCGAGCTCGAGACCGGCCGCAAGCATCAGATCCGGCTGCAGCTGTCACACGCCGGCTGCCCGATCGTGGGCGATGTGCGCTATGGCGCCTCCGAACCGCTGCCCTCCCGGCAGATCGCTCTCCTGGCGCGGGAGATCTGCGTCGAGCACCCCACCCGCCGAGAAACGCTCACTTTCACCGCGCCGGCCCCCGCCGGTTGGCCCTGGCCCATCTCCGAGCCGCCCGAGCAGGCTCCCTTCTGGAACTGGAGCGACTATGCCCCCGTTTTGCGGGAGCATGTGTGACCGCCTTCGGCGGCGGTGTTAGGTTTTCAGCTTTGATGAACCCGTAAGAAGCCCCACGAAAATGTCGTTCAAACACCAACCACGCTAGACCGTTTTCAGCGCGTGAGCTGTCGATATTTGATCCGGTGCGGCTGGTCGGCCGCCGCCCCGAGCCGCTTGCGCCGGTCGGCCTCGTAATCCGAGTAGTTGCCCTCGAACCAGACGACGCGGCTTTCGCCTTCGAAGGCGAGGATGTGGGTGGCGATGCGGTCGAGGAACCACCGGTCGTGGCTGATGACGACCGCGCAGCCGGCAAAATCTTCAAGCGCCTCCTCCAGCGCCCGCAGGGTGTTCACGTCGAGGTCGTTGGTCGGCTCGTCCAGCAGCAGGACATTGGCCCCCGATTTCAGCATCCGGGCCAGATGCACCCGGTTGCGTTCCCCGCCGGAGATCATGCTCACCTTTTTCTGCTGATCGGAGCCGGAGAAGTTGAAGCGCGCGACATAGGCCCGGGATTTCACCTGGACTTTGCCGAGCTCGAGCATATCGGCCCCGTTCGTGATAACCTCCCAGACCGATTGGTCGGGGTCCAGGCTGTCGCGGCTTTGATCGACGTAAGCGAGGCGCACCGTGTCGCCGGTACGAAAGGTACCGCTGTCCGGTTTTTCCTGGCCGGTGATCATGCGGAAGAGGGTGGTCTTGCCGGCGCCGTTCGGGCCGATGACTCCCACGATGCCGCCGGGAGGCAGGGCGAACGACACGTTCTCCACGAGCAACTGGTCGCCGAAGCCCTTGCTGATCTGTTGGGCCTCCACTACAAGGTTGCCCAGGCGCGGCCCCGGCGGGATGTAAATCTCGAGGTCTTCCGCGCGCCTGGCGCTGTCCTGGGCCAGCAGATTCTCATAGGCGGTGATGCGCGCCTTGGATTTGCTCTGGCGCGCCCGGGGGCTCATTCGGATCCACTCCAGTTCGCGTTCGAGGGTTTTCTGACGTTTGCTTTCCGACTTCTCCTCGATTCGGAGCCGGGCCTGCTTCTGTTCGAGCCACGAGGAATAATTCCCCTTCCACGGGATCCCCCGTCCGCGATCGAGTTCCAGGATCCAGCCGGCGACGTTGTCGAGGAAGTAGCGGTCGTGGGTGACGGCGATCACCGTGCCGGGGTACTGCTGGAGGTGGTGCTCCAGCCAGGCCACGGTCTCGGCATCCAGATGGTTGGTCGGTTCGTCCAGGAGCAGGATGTCCGGCTTCTGCAGCAGGAGTCGGCACAGGGCCACGCGCCGGCGCTCGCCGCCGGAGATCACCGTGATCGGCAAGTCCCCGGCCGGGCAGCGCAGGGCGTCCATCGCCATCTCCAGCCGCGAGTCCATGTCCCAGGCGTCCAGCGCATCCAGCTTTTCCTGGATGGACGCCTGGCGGTCGAGGACCTTGCTCATTTTCTCGTCCGACATGGGCTCGGCCAACTGCTCATTGATACGGTTGAACTCCTCCATGAGCCTCACGGTGTCCTGGACGGCTTCCTCCACCACTTCGCGCACGGTCTTGGATTCCTCCAATTGCGGCTCCTGCTCGAGAAGTCCGACGGTGAGCCCTGGGGAGATGATCGTCTGGCCGACGAACTCCTTGTCCACGCCGGCCAGGATGCGCAGCAGCGAGCTCTTGCCCGAGCCGTTCAGCCCGAGCACGCCGATCTTGGCCCCATAGAAATAGGACAGGGAAATGTCTTCCAGGACCGGCCGCTTGTCGTAATACTTGCTGACCCCGATCATGGAGTAGATGATTTTGTTGGGTTGGTCGCTCATAAGATACCGAACTCCTTTGCGATGACGTTTGACGGTCCGGGCAGTCTCTTTTTACACAGTCCATGCATTGAGATCAACAGGTTCAACCGGCCGGGAAAGAGGCGGCCGACGAATCGACCGCCGGTCGGCCCCGATGGGTGGGAATAACAAGGGGCCGCAACGCCTGCGGCCCCTTGTTACCGTCGAACGCTAACGCGCCGGCCCACTCACCTGGGGAACTCGATCGTGATCACCTCGCGGTCGCCTTGAACCTTCATCTTGACCTTCAGCTCCAGGCTGTCCTCACGGATGCCAAGGGCCAGCAGCGTTTTGCCCTTGTCCCCCTCGATGTGGGTGATTTCACGCACTGCGTTGAGGATTTTTTCCCCCACCGCGGCCCCGGGCGACGGGAGCTCGGTTTCGCGGTACTTCGCGACCACCGTGAACTTGCCGCCGGTGCCGCGCTCTATTCTGATTTCTTCGGCGTTGTGGTTCACCCCGTGCAGCGCCGCCAGCGCCAGCCACTTCAGCGCGCCCTCCTCCCGGTCCTTGTCTTGGCCGAGCACGGACATCTCCTTGAGGGGATCGGTGGTGGCGTAGCAGTCGCAAAGCTCCTGAACTTTTAAATGCAGATTACGCTTTTCCTTCATCAGCGGGCCTCCTTTTTGCGAGCTTCCGATTTGGGTATTCCGACCGCTAATCTATTCACTTCCGCGCCAATTACAAGAGATACAGAACGCCATCGGTGCGCATGGCGGCGTTGCCCTCGTCGCGTCACGCCCTGCGCGGCTCGACCTTTTCCGGCGCTCTTTCTCGAAGGTCATTCTTTGATGATTTCGAGCAGCTCCACATCGAAGATCAACATGGCGTTGGGGCCGATCATCCTGCCGGCGCCGCGGGCGCCGTACGCCAGCTTCGAGGGGACCCAGACGCGATACGTGCCGCCCATCTTCATGAGCTGAAGGGCCTCCGTCCAGCCGGGGATGACACCGGTCACCGAGAAGACCGCCGGCTCGTTGCGAGCGTAGGAGCTGTCGAACTCCTTGCCGTCGAGCAGTTTGCCGAGGTAGTGTACTTTCACCCGGTCGGTCTCGGTGGGTTTGGGGCCGTTGCCTTCCTTGAGCACCTGGTACTGCAGGCCGCTTGCGGTGGTGACGACACCCTTCACCGATTTGTTCTTGGCCAGGAACGCCGTTTCGGCCTTGGAGTTTTCCTCGGCCAGGGCGGCCATTTTTTTAGACTGTTCCTCCTGGATTTTCGCCGAAAACTCCGCCTTCACCTTCTCCTCTTCCTCAGGCGAGATCAGCGAGGGACGTTTGTTCATGGCGTCCTGCAAACCCAGGGTGAGGGCCTTGACATCGATCTCCGTGGGCGACTCGCTGATGCTCTGGCCGATCTCTCTGCCCATCACGTAGCTGATTTTCTCCTGGAACGTTTTCAACTCCGAGGGTGCCGTCCCAGCCTTGTCCGCGGCCCATGCCAGGAAAGGAAGCACTGCCACCATCACCACCGCCAACGTTATTGCTCGTTTCATTCGATTCTCCTTCTCGATTGAGCTCGTAGCCCAGAATTAGAACGATGTTGCTCTGGTGACCTCGGTGATCCGGTCCACCACCCCCGGGTAATAGCCGCGAAAAATAATCGGCCCCGTGGCGGGAGACACTTTCTCAGACGGCCTTCTGGTTCGAGCCGTCCGGAAGGGTGGTAGTCTCATCGAGGATGGCCGACACCAGTTGCTCGGATGTGAGCAGGGCGCCCTGCAGGTTGGCCTCGCGCAGGTTGGCGCCGGACATGTCCGCGCCCCGTAGGTCGGCCCGCCGCAGATCCGCCCCCCGGAGGTAGGCGCGGAAAAGAAGGGCGTACTTCAGGTCGGCCGTGTTCAGGTTCGCCAGGCTCAGGTTGGCCATGATCAGGTTGGCGTGGCCCATGTCGGCGTGGTGAAGGTCCGACTGGCTCAGGTTCGCTTCCCGGAGATCGGCCCCCCGCAGGTCGGCGCTGGCGAGATCGGCCCCCTTGAGGTACGTGCGAAAGAGATTGGCATCCCGAAGGATGCATCCCTGCAGTCCTGCACGGCTGAGGTTGGCCATGATCAGGTTGGCACGGGTCAGGTCGGCATCTGTCAAGTTCGACTGGCTGAGGTTGACCTCTCTCAGGTCGGCGTCGCACAGCTCGGCCTTATGCAGGTTGGTGCCGCTCAAATCCGCCTCCCGGAGATCGGCCATGTTCAGCGCGCTCGCGCTCAGATTGGCGCCGCTCAGATCGGCCCCCCGCAGGTTAGTTTCCGCCAGGCGGGCGCCCTTGAGGTTGGCACCGCTCAGGATCGCCCGAACGCCGTGCTTCTGGCGGGAACTGAACCACAACTGGTGGGCCTCGATGAGGTTGGCCAGTCGGCGCGGAGTGAATCTGCGCCAGAACAGCAGCCGTTCCAGCAGACGGAGCATCATCTCCCGGAGCCAGTACACGGCCCCCGATCGTTGCGATGTATCTTTTCTCACTGTCCCCATACCCGACTGGCCGGCCTGAACCCGGCGCCATGGCGGTTGCCGCGAATAGTTCCGCGGGCATTCTACCACAACTTCAAAGCGGGTGAAAGGTTGACGGCAGGCTCCTGGTGAAGTTAACAGGCTTTGGAAAAACAACTCCTCAAGCCGCGAGCCGGCGTTGCACGGCTTTTATAAATGGTCATATTTATGGATATGCGGCGCTATCCAAAACGCCGTGCGCTTTGGCTGACGGCATGAAGTGTGTTTTTGAACAGCCTGTTATTAAAAGGCGGTTTTGCCGGCCGCCTTGCGGTCCCCGGTTTTTTGTTCTCGCCCGCGTTGTTCGTCGGCGAGCATCTCTTCGAGGTTAGCGATGAAATAGATGTTGATGTGATGGCTGGGGACGCCGAACCGGTCCGGCACCCGGGAGGCCACGAGCACATCGGGGCCCTTGCGCCACACCAGGGACTGACCGTTTTCCTGCTCCCAGCCGATGACCTCCGGCGGGCCGTATTTCGTCTTCAAGGCTTCCACGGTGTCGGCATCGTCAGCCTTGAAGCGGATGCGAAAAAGGATGGGTTTGCGGGAGGGCTCGGCGAAGACGAGCTCGATGTAATCAAAGGGGGCATTTTTCTTGCGTGCGTAACGGTACATGAGCTTGACCATGTCGTGTTCCACGCGCTCGCCCGGCAGGTCGTTCAGCCGGCGATTGAGCCGATCCATTTCCGGCAGATGGGCTTGCAGAAATCCACGGTAGTTGGTTTCGAGATCGAGGATACCGCGGTTCTCGATGGCGTCGTTGCCCAGCCTTTCCGCGAGGCTGGCGCGAATTTTCGGCGAAAACCGGGAGTCCCGGCCCAGGTCAAAAAAGGTGAAGGTTTCGCCGGGTGGGGCCGTGCCGCTTCCGGCGGGTGTTTCCGGGTTCTCGCCGCAGCCGCTTACGAACTGGCTGGCAAAGCCGATCAGCAGCGCGAGGGTGAGCCGGGCCGCGCACGTTCTCGTGGACATCCCGCCGCCGGTGTCGGCGCCTGGTTTGCGCGCGCCTTGCCGACCGGTAGCGCCGTATTCGGGTTGGATTTGCGTCGGTGTCATCGCATGCGCCTGACATGGTCCGGGGCGGGCAGGATGTCGGCCACGGCGAACGGGAAAACCCCAGTGGAGCGGTCGCGGAAATAGGCCCGCAGGGTTTCCGAGATGACCCGGAAAGCGATTAGCTCCCACGGGACCTCGGCCTCGGTAAACAGTCCCACCTCGAGGCTTTCCTTGCCCGGCTGGAAGTCCGCGTCCATCAGCTGCGCCCGGAACATGAAATAGATTTGGTTGATGTGGCAGATGTTGAACATGAGATAGGGCACCAGGGCCTCGATACGAGCCCCGGCCTCCTCGCAGGTTTCGCGCTCCGCCCCGGCGGCCACGGTTTCCCCGTTTTCGAGGTAGCCGGCCGGAAGCGTCCATTTCCCATAGCAGGGGTCGATGGCCCGGCGGCAGAGCAAGATCCGCTCGCCCTGCTCCGGTATGCAGCCGACCACCACCCGGGGGTTCTGATAGTGAATCACCCCGCAGGCGGCGCATAAGAACCGGTCCCGATCATCACCCGGAGGTGTCCGATATGCCAAACGGCTGCCGCAGTGGCTGCAGAAATTCATTTTTCCTCTATACATCAGTTTCCGGATTCTTGCCACAAGAATGGATTTGACCGGGTTGCGCAGCTGAGATATAGGCTATAAAGTTGGGACCGGGTTAAACGTTCTCTATCAGGTCAACTGAGAGTGTGCGCCATGGCTGGTTCTGGAAAAACGAAACGACGGGTCACGCAATTGGGGCTGCTGATCGTCCTTGTTCCCGGGGCGCTCTGGCTGGCCGGCAACGTGATGCAAGGTCCGGGCGGGAGCCGAAAGGAAGCCTGGGCGCAAGCGGTGCCGCCCCAGCCGGTGGTCGTCAAGAAGAAGCTTTCGGCACCGGCGGGCAGCACGGCCAATCTGGCCGAGGGTGCCGAGCCGGCGATGGTCCGGAAGAAACTCCCGCCGCCGCCTGCGTCCGAGCTACCGCCGGCCGCCGCCCCGGCGCCGGAGCCGCCGCAAGCAGCGGAGGCTCCTCCGCCTGCCCAAGAGGAGAAACCTGCCGAAACCGTTCCCGCGGCGGCGGCCGTCAGCTCTCCGCCAAGCCCGCCGGTCACCCGGGCTGCACCCGTTGCGACCCCCCCGCCGGCGAAACCTGAACCCGCAAAACCGCCCGAGAGGGCCGGAACCGAGCGCTTCGCCGCGCCGTTTTCCATCCTGCTGTCCAGTTGCCGCGACCGGGAAAACGCCCTGGCGGCGCTGCCCCACTACCAGAAGGCCGGCCTGACGCCCTATGTTGTTCAGACCGACCTCGGCGACAAAGGCACCTGGTGGCGGACCCTCACCGGTTCCTTCAAGAGCCTGGACGAGGCTTCTCGCGCCAAGAAGGCGTTCAATTTGGCGGATGCGGTTGTGGTCAAGACACCCTTCGCCAACCTTGTCGGCGCATACCCCTCCGAGGCGGGCGCGACCGAGATGGCCGCGCGTCTGGGCCAACTCGGCCACTTCCCTTACACGGTCAAGGGGCCGAAGGATTCCGTCCAGCTTGTGGTCGGGGCCTTTCTTACCAAGCCGGCGGCCGAGAAACTCCAGCGCGAGCTTGCGGCCCAGGGCATTGCAAGCCAGGTCGTCCAGCGCTGACCGGAAACGGATCGCATCGGCCCGGCCCGTCCGCCGCAGGCGGAATAGCGGTTGGGCCAGTAATAGGGGGTTACATGGTCAAACCCGTGCAGGCGGATCTCAGCCACTACATGCGCAAGGAGACCGCCCTGCTGATCGCGCTTCTGACGCTGGCGGCCGGTTTTTTCGGAGGGGTGTTTTTCGGCGTCTACAAATCCGGGCCGAGTGTAGCGGGGGCGCCGGCGGGAATGCCGACCGCCCCGCGAGAGGTGCCGGCACAGGCCGCGGCCCTTGAAAAAGAAACCCGACAGAATCCATCGAACCTGGCGGCGTGGATCGAACTCGGAAACCTCTATTTTGACGCCGACCAATACGAGAAGTCCATTCAGGCTTACCGCAAGGCCCTTGATCTCAAACCCGACAACGCCGATGTCTGGACCGACATGGGGGTGATGTATCGCAAGACAGGGCGCCCGGATGAGGCCGTCAAAGCCTTCGATCAAGCCACGTCGGTCAACCCGAAGCATGAAGTCTCCCGGCTCAACAAAGGCATCGTGCTGCTGCATGATCTCCAGGACCCGGCGGGCGCCATCCGCGCCTGGGAGGGGTTGCTCGAAATCAACCCCGTGGCGACCTTTCCGGGCGGCATGTCCGTTGATCAAATGATTCAGCAGTTGAAGAAGCAAGGGATGCCGCCGAAGGCGGAAAAGAAATGAAAAAGAGGGTTCAAGGATGCGAGGGTTCAAGGGACCCGGTGAAAAACGAAACACCGGAAACCACTCCCTTAGGATAAGCCCCGCTTCGGATCTTTCACGTGAACCCTCGACCCCTCCTGGGGCTCTTCAGGGGTTGGGGTAGCTCCCGTGTATCTCCTCAATTTCCTCCCGGCTGAACGAATAACGCGTGTTGCAGTTGCGGCAGGGCATTTCGAGCGGGAAGGGTCCGTTGTCGCGCAAATCCCTGAGGTCATCGATCGGCAGCATGGCGAGCATGCGGCGCAGGCGATCCCTGCTGCAGTGGCACATGAATTCAACCCGGCGGGTCGCGAGGAATCTGGGCTCGTACCGACCGAAGACCTCCTGCACCACCGTTTGCGCACTCTGGTTCGCTGTGAACACTTCCCCCAGCGACGGGAATTTCAGAATGCTGTCTTCCAGTTCCGCGGCGAGGCGGTCACCGGCCTGCGGCATGGCCTGCAAAAAAATTCCACCCGCCCCCGTCACTTCGCCATTCCGATCGAACTTGATGCTGAGGTTGAAGGCCGTATGAATCTGCTCCGAGGTCAGGTAGTAATAGGCCAGGTCCTGGGCGATGTTGCCGTAGGCCAGCTCCACCTGCCCGGTGAACGGCTGCTTGGCGTCCTCGAGATATTTCGTCACGGAGAGAAATCCGGCACCGAAGAAGGGCGACAGGTTGAAGTCCTGCATGGGCTTGTCGATGGGAATGGGGACCCGTTTGAGGTATCCGCGCACCTCCGCGAAGGCGTTCGCCTCCACGTTCAGGCCCTGGACCGGCCCCGAGCATTCGATCCGGACCGCGATGCGGGCGTTGCCTTTCAAGTCGGCGGCCATGAGGGCCGTCCCCAAATAGGCCCGGCCCAGCACCAGTGTTTCCAGGACCCCCAGTTCATGGTTGGACCGCATCTCGTTGACCATCCGGGTACCGTTCAGGATGACCCCGCGCATGGCGCCATCGGCCAGAAGGAAGTTATGCCTCCGGTCCCTGGCGTTGGCAAGGTACTGCTCCTTCAGGGTATCCCCATACGGCTTCTTTTTTTCCATACGAGGTCGTCAAAACTCCAGATGCTTGGGTGTGCGGGGAAAAGGGATCACATCGCGGATATTGGTCACCCCCGTGAGCATCATCAGAAAACGCTCGAACCCCAGGCCGAATCCGGCGTGGGGCACCGACCCGTAGCGGCGGGCGTCCAGGTACCACCAGTAATTGTCCAGCCTCATTCCGGCCTCGACGATGCGGCGTTCGAGCACCGCGTAACGCTCCTCGCGCTGGCTGCCGCCGATGAGTTCGCCGACCCGGGGTACGAGCAGGTCCATGGCCGCTACGGTTTTATCGTCGTCGTTCAGCCGCATGTAAAACGCCTTGATCTCCCTGGGGTAGTCGTAGACGATCACGGGTTTTTTAAAGTGCTCTTCGCACAGGAAGCGCTCGTGCTCGGTTTGCAGGTCGGCTCCGAAGTGCACCGGAAACTCGAACGGCCGGCCGCTGGACCTTAAAATATCCACAGCCTCGGCATAGGAAAGCCTCACGTAGGCCTCTGTCATGATGGTGTCGAGGGAGCCGAGCAGGCCCTTGTCGACGAACCTGGCGAACAGCTCGAGATCCTCGCGGCAGTTTTCCATCACATGCCGGGTCATCGCCTTGACCAGTTCCTCACCCAGGTCCATGTCGTCGACGATGTCGGCAAAGGCCATCTCCGGCTCGATCATCCAGAACTCCGCGGCATGCCGGGGCGTGTTGGAATTTTCGGCACGGAAGGTGGGCCCGAAGGTGTAGACGTTGCCCAGCGCGCAGGCGAACAGCTCGGCCTCGAGCTGGCCGGAAACCGTGAGGCTGGCCTCCTTGCCGAAGAAATCCTCGGCGAAAGGGCTTTCCCCTTGCGGAGGGGCCGGCGGGCAGAGCGGCAGGGTTGACACCCGGAACATTTCGCCGGCGCCCTCGCAGTCGGAACCGGTGAGGATCGGGGTGTGAAGATGGAAAAACCCCCTGTCCCGGAAGAAGTGGTGCACGGCGAAGGCGGCCTCCGAGCGGATTCGGAAAAGCGCGCCGTATTTGTTGGTGCGCGGCCGCAGATGGGCGATCGTGCGCAGGAACTCGTCGGTGTGCCGCTTTTTCTGAAGCGGAAAGGTCTCCGGGTCGGCCATACCCAGCAGGCGCAGCTCCGAGGCCTTGATCTCCCACTTCTGGCCGGCGCCGGGTGACTCCACGAGAGTGCCCGCCACCTCCAGGGCCGCTCCGGTGCCGACGTCCTTGAGCAGGGAGAAGGCCGGTGCGGTTTCGTCCACGATCACCTGTATGTTCTTAAGACACGAACCGTCGTTGATCTCCAGAAAGGAGAATCCCTTGGAATCGCGCCGGGTGCGGACCCAGCCCTTGACCAGAATTCTGTCCATCCCCGTGGTGCGGTTCAAAGCGGCTTTAATGAGTGTGCGTTGCATGCGTTCGACCCCCCGGGTGGTTGTTTGATTGGGAGCTCTTTTTACTGTGCCGGCCGTCAAATAGCAAGTTGGTCGCCCGCATCGGCCATCGCCAGAGGTCGATGAAGATGATACCATTCCGGGTGGAGCTGACAAGGTGGAAGCACCCGGGCCGCGGGATGGGCATTTATTCCTCGGGCGGCCCGAATGCTTGCTTCATGCGAAAAGAGCGCTCAAGGTATTTTTCCAGCTTCTTCTGAATCCGGCCGTACACGGTATTTTCCGGGAAGTTCCCATGCTTGTCGGGACGGCCGGCGCGCATGCCGGTCAGGATCTCGATGCCTTCTTCGACGGTGGACACCCGGTAGACGTGGTATTTTCTCTGTTTGACGGCATCGATGACCTCTTTGCGGAGCATGAGGTTCTGAACGTTGGCTGCAGGGACGATGACTCCCTGCGCACCGGTCAATCCCCTTTCAATGCACACCTCGAAAAACCCCTCGACCTTCTGGTTGACGCCGCCGATGGCCTGGATCTGGCCCTTCTGGTTGACCGAGCCGGTGACCGCGATGCCCTGCCGGATGGGAACGTCCGCCAGGCTGGAGAGAACAGCGTAAAGCTCGGTGGAGGAGGCGCTGTCGCCGTCGATGTCGCCATAGCTCTGCTCGAAGGTGATGCTGATCGACAGGCTGAGCGGATAATTCTGGGCGAAAACCCGACCCAGGTACCCGGAGAGGATGAGAACCCCCTTGTCGTGGGTATGGCCGCTCAGCTTCGCTTCGCGCTCGATGTTGATCACTCCCGGCTTGCCCATGAACGTTTCGGCCGTGATGCGCACCGGACGGCCGAAGGAGAAGTCGCCGATCTGGTAGACCGCCAGCCCGTTGATCTGGCCGACCACGGCGTGGGCGACATCGATCATGATGGTGCCGTCGCGGTAGGATTCGTGGATCTTCTGTTCGTACAGGCTGTAGCGAAAGCGGTGTTCCTGAAAGGCCCGGATCACGTGCTTTTCGGATACGACGCGGGCCCGCAGGCGACGCGCCCAGTAGTCGGCTTCCTTCAGTACGCCCAACAGGGGGCCGAAGCGGATGGAAAGCTTGTTCTGGTCGGAAACGTATTTCTCCCCAAACTCAACGATGGCGGCCACGCCCCGCGGGGTGAACGGCAGGAGCTTCTCCTCGCGGCAGACGCGGGCGAGAAACTGCGCGTAGAGCTGGATCGTCTCGGCCGTCCGCTCCACCTCCTGGTCGAAGTCGGCCCGCACCTTGAATATCTTGTTGAACTTGGGGTCGTAGTTCTGGAGGATCTCGAAGGCCTCATAGCTTCCCAGCAGCATGACCTTGACCTCCAGCGGGATCGGTTGGGGCCGCAGGGAGGTCGTGCCCGCCCCGGACTCATCGGGGATGTCCTCGATCGGCAGGCTCTTGGTCTGGAGCGCACGCTTGAGGGCCTCCCACACATAGGGGTGCATCAAGAGCGCGTCGATCTCCATGATCAGGTAGCCGCCGTTGGCGGTGAGGAGCGATCCGGCCGCCACCAGTGTGAAGTCGGTGCTGACCGTGCTCATGTAGGCCCGTTTTTCGATGCGTCCGAAGACATTGGAGTAAGTGGGGTTGGTTTCGAAAATGACGGGCGCCCCTTTCATCAGGTCACGGTGCACCAGCACGTTGACCTGGTACTTCTGGAAGGGCGACTTTGGGGGCGGAAGCCATTCCGCCGGCACGCCCGCTTCGTCCTTCTCGCCCGGGATGAAGATATTGAAGTTCTCGACGATGTCCGCCTGCAGGGCGGCGAGGTGGTTGAGCACGTCCGCCCGACCCCTGAAATCCTGGCGAAGGGGGTCGAGGCGCCGGTCGATAAGTTCCATGGCCACATCGTTCATCAGGCGCTCGATGTCGGCGTGGAGCTGCTGGTTGAGTTTTTCAATCTTGCGGCCGGACTGTTCGATCTCCGCCTGGATCTGGCGGACGTTTTCATCGATCTGCGCCTTCTGGTCGGCGGGGAGTCTTTGATAGTCGTCAGCGGGAAGAATCTTGCCGTCGACGATCGGCACCACCGGGTAGTCCTTCTGAGAGGCGTCGATATGAAGGCTGCGCTCTGCCGCAAAGCGTTCGACCTTCTGGAAGACGGTGTTCTGCCGGGCGGCTATCCGGGCCTTGATCCCGGAGAGTTTCTTGAGGTAAGCCTCATGCTCGAAGGCCTTGGGAAGATCTTTTTTCAGGTCGTTGATCAGTCGGTTGATCTTCTTGGAGAACGAAATCCCGCGCCCCGGGGGCAGTGCGATCGCCAGCGGGCGGAACTCGTCCTTGAAATTGTTCACCAGGCACCAGTCGTCCGGAACGGGCTGGGTTTTGGCATGTTTCGCGGCGAGGTCCCGGACGATCGTGGATTTGCCGGTACCCTCCGCCCCGGTGACGAATATGTTGTAGCCGGGGCTTTTCATATTCAGGCCGAACTCGATCGCCTGCACGGCTCGTTCCTGGCCGATGACTACATCGAGAGGCTCCAGCGCGGAGGTGTCCTTGAAGGCAAAGACAGTAGGGTTGCAGGCACGCCGCAGCTCGGAAGGTTGGAGTTCCAATCGCTTGGCCATGGCAGGCTCCTGACGCATGGGTTGGGGGATCGGGAATCGAAAGACAAACTTAGCCTAAACATATGGCTATGACAAGCCGGGCGGGTATGGTGGCGGCATGGTCGAATAGACGGAAAGCGTCGGTCTGGCCACCGGCGCTTCCAGGCCTGCGGGGCAGGGATTCGAGCGGTTCAGAAAAATCCGGACAGGCATCATCCGGCTTCGCAACCCCTCAATATGACTTGAGCGGCTTGACGTTGACGGCCTGTTTGCCTCTTTGGGTTTCCCTTATTTCAAAGGTGACCTTGTCATCTTCCTGAAACCCGAAAAAACCAAACTCTTTGATGCCGGAGTTGTGCACGAAAATTTCGCCGACCTCTTCTGAGGTGATGAACCCATAACCCTTTTTCGGGTTGTACCATTTGATGCGACCTTCTGCCATGAAATCTCTCCTTTCGAGATGCCTTGTGCAAAAGCTCAGGAGGTCATTTGGGAGGGGGACAGGCTGGAATCACCCAGCGTGACCCCCAAAATAAATTCCGGAGAAATGCACAAACGAGTGGCTTTCATATTATTTTATAACCACCCTAAGGTTTCTGGATCGATTTGTCAAAATGTTATTGCCCGCAGACCCTTGAGGCCGCGGGCTGTCGGAATCAAACGGTTTTCGACGACCGGCGAAACGAGCGTTGCTGAGAGACGCCCACGGGTCGGTATCGGGACGCCGGCCGCGAACGCGGTTTGGGTGTCGGGTCGGAAGGTATTCCGGTGTGCGGGCTCGCAAGCCGGCCGCTGGAGGCGGGACGCCCAGGCCCATCCGGGGCGCTGCCAAACCCCTTGGCGGCGCCATATTTCAGTTTACTGCCGAGAATCCGTGCGATCTGGCTCACGAGACCCCGGTCTTCACCGCTGACAAACGTGATCGCATCTCCGGTTGCACAGGCGCGGCCGGTGCGGCCGATGCGGTGAGTGTAGGCATCGGCGGTTGCGGGAATGTCATAATTGATCACATGCGAGACCCCGCAGACATCGATGCCGCGGGCGGCGATGTCTGTCGCCACCAGGATCTTGAAGCGACCGTCGCGAAAGCCCTGGATCGCCTTCTGGCGGTTGCTCTGAGACAGGTTGCCATGGAGGGCGGCCGCATTATACCCCGATGCCTCGAGGTGCTGCGCAACCCGCTTCGAACGCTGTTTGGTGCGCGTGAAGACGAGTACCAGCCCGGTTTCAGTGGTGTCCAGAATATTCTGCAGCAGCGCGTTTTTGGATGTCATCGCCACCGGGTAAAACGTGTGGGACACCGTCGCGGCCGGGGCCGTGTGGCCGATCTGCACCCGGACGGGAGCATGCAGGATGTCCCGGGCCAGGGTGTTGATCTCCGCCGGCATCGTGGCCGAGAACAACAGCGTCTGGCGGCCGGCCGGCAGGTGCTTCAATATGGCCCGGATGTCCGGCAGAAACCCCATGTCGAACATGTGGTCGGCCTCATCCAGTACCAGCACTTCGACTTTGGACAGGTTGATCGTCCCCCGCCGGACATGATCCAGCAGGCGACCGGGGCAGGCGCAGACGATATCGGCGCCTCGGCGCAAGGCATTGACCTGGGTTTGCATGCTGACCCCGCCATAAACGCTGACGCAGGCGAGCCCGGTTTTCCGCCCTAGCTGGCCGATGGCCTTGTTGGTCTGCTCCGTCAGCTCGCGCGTGGGAGCGATGACCAGGGCCCGGACACGCCCGCGGGCTCCCGGCAGGAGGCGCTGCAGGATCGGCAACACGAAGGCGGCGGTTTTTCCCGTCCCGGTCTGGGCAAGACCCATGACATCGTTGCCCTTCATGATGGGCGGAATCGAATCCAGTTGGATCGGCGTCGGCGATGTGTAGCCGAGCGCACGCACCCCGCTCATTATTTTAGGATCTAAATTGAATCTCTCGAAACTCATCTGTATGGAATTCCTTTATCTATTATTGTTGAGGTTAGTTTGTTGATGTTGAAAATTAACTTTTGCTTATCTTCCGCTGCGATTTATATGTTCCGCACGATTAGGCCTCCGCATAACAAAAAAGCCCCTGGGATTCGGCGAAAAATCCCATGGGCTTCTGATTCAAAACTTACAGGATTTTTAATTTCAAAAGAAAATCTACAACCGCTGACTGAAAACCAGACTACATGAATATCATCGTCGTGTCAATTCATATTCCGGTTTATCAGGCGTTTTCAAAAAGCGCTTCCTTCTGGAGCAACAGGTCGGCATCGTCAAAAAGCAGCTCTACGGCAACGTTTTGGCCGGAATCGTAGAACGCCATGACGGATTCGGCGATCTTGATGGCGTAGCGCTCGATGGGAAACAGGTTGGAGGTGCGCAACGCCACCACCAAGGCACCGATGCCGCTGGCGATAGATCTCAAAATGACTGCGTCGGCGTAGGTCTCTTCGCACAGCAGGGAAAATTTTTCCTCCCGCTGTGCTGCAGGCGCGACGCTTCTGTTTTTTAGGCCGATGGCGGCATACTCGCTGATTTTGAGCCTCTTGTTGGCACCATCCTGTGAAATCAAAAATTTCTGGCGCATGACGTTTACCCCCTGCGGGTTACGGGCGTTAATTGGAAAACTTTCTGGACAATGAGACCGGTGTGAAAAGGCGGCGATAAAGCGTCGCAAGGGGTTCGGCTGATGCGAGGTCAGCCCCGGGCGGATGTCGGAATTGGAAAACCCGGTGTCGGTTAAAAAGTGGGAAAGTAAGAAGCGAGAGAAATTCTGAACTGGACTATACCTGCAAAAACCCATCCTGTCAACCGGCGCACGGGTCCGCCGCTCGGATTTCCGGTTTTGGTGCAAACCTTATTCGAATCCCGACGTCTAATCGGCTGCAGCTATGGCTTTCGGATCGTGGTCAACGGTGCATAGAATTCCGGCCGGCGGTCACGCAGCACGTCATTGAGCGGATTGAAGAACTTGTCCCGGGTCTCGGCCGGGTGGATCTCGGCCACGATGACGGTGTCGCCGTGGGGGCGGGCCTGCCGCAGGGTCCGACCGCTCCAATCGTAGATAGCCGAGCTGCCCTTGAAGACCAGTTCCTCGCCCGCGCGCGTTTCCGTGCCGGCCCGGTTGGCGACGGCCACATACACCTTGTTCTCGATTGCGCGGGCAGGCATGACGAGATGCCAGGCCTCGGTGACCAGGTTGGCGGGGCAGGCGATCAGGTCCGCTCCCAGGAGGGTCAGCACCCGCGCGGATTCCGGGAAGCGCCAGTCATAGCAGACCATGGGGCCGATGCGGACGTCGCGCACGGCGTCGTGAACCACGAAAAAGCCCGTGTCCCCGGCATCGAAGCACTGCTTCTCTTTATAGAAGAGATGCGTCTTGCGGTAGACGAGAGCTTTCTCCTGCTCGGGGACCACGACGAGGCAGGAGTTGAACAGCCGCCCCTGATCTGCTTCGGCCAAGCCGGCCACCACGACGGCGTCGTGGCGTTTCGCCAGGACCCGGAAGAACTCCACGCTCACTCCGGAAGGCTTTTCTGCGACGGCAGCCACTTCGTCCCGCGAGGCGAAGAAGTAGCCGGTGGTGCACAGTTCGGGAAAGACCATGATGTCCGCGCGGGTCCCGGACACCAGCGCTTCCATGCGGTGGAGGTTTTCCTCCTTGCGCCCGAAGCGCGGGGAGAACTGCACAACGGCAATCGTGAGTGATCTCATCGGTGCAACCCTTTCGACGCGTTACTTTTTCGCCAGGTAGCTCTTCAAACACTTTGCCGTATGGGAGACCCGGGTGAAATTCAGCAGTTCCTTCGGCGAGCCGGCCGCGACCAACTGCCCACCGCCCGCCCCGCCCTCGGGCCCCAGGTCGATGATGGCGTCGGCCTCCTTGATGATCTCCAGGTTGTGTTCGATCACGGCCACCGTGTGGCCGGCGTCCACCAGCGCCTGGAGTACATCGATCAGCCGCCGTACATCGGCCAGGTGCAGCCCGGTGGTGGGCTCGTCCAGGATGTAGAGCGTGCGGCCGCTCGAGGGCCGGGCCAGCTGCTCGGCTATCTTTATGCGCTGGGCTTCGCCGCCGGAAAGCGTCGGGCTCGGCTGACCCAGGGCGAGGTAGCCCAGCCCCACGTCGCACACGAACTGGACCGCCTTGCGGATGAGCGGAATGGCGCTGAAGAACACCACCGCTTCGGCGAAGGTCATGGCGAGCACATCGGCGATGGTCTTGCCCTTGTAGAGCACTTCCAGGGTTTCGGGGTTGAAACGCCCTCCGCCGCAGACCTCGCAGGGCACGTAGACGTCCGGTAAAAAGCTCATTTCCACCTTGGGGCGGCCCTGGCCCTGGCAGGCCTCGCAGCGGCCGCCGGACACATTGAATGAAAATCGGCCGGGGCTGTAGCCGCGCGCGCGGGCGGCGGGTGTCATGGCAAACAGCCGGCGGATGTCGTCCAGGAAGCCGATGTAAGAGGCGGGCACCGAACGCGGAGTACGGCCGATGGGGCTGTGATCCACCTCCAGCACACGCGCGACGGCCTTCCACCCAGCGAGGTCCTTGCACGCCCCGGCCGGGTCGCGACGGTTGAGCAGCCGGTTTTTCAGCCCCTTGTAGAGGGTCTCCTTGAGCAGGGTGGATTTGCCCGAACCGGAAACACCGGTCACGGCGATGAGCCTGCCCAAGGGGAAGTCCACGTCGATCCCCCGGAGGTTATTGGCGGACGCTCCCTCCACGCGGATGGCGGGCTGGTCCCGCCAGGGCCGCAGCCGCGAGGTGATTCGACGGCTGTGGCCGTCGATCAGGGCACCGGTCACGGATGCGGGTGCGCGCCGGATGTCGGCAAGCGAGCCTGCGGCCACCACCTTCCCGCCGTCACGTCCGGCGCCCGGCCCGAGGTCGATGACGGTGTCGGCGGCCCGGATGGTATCCTCGTCGTGTTCGACGACCAGGATGGTATTGCCGCGATCCCGCAAGGTTTTCAGGGCGTCGACCAGCACGTGATTGTCCCGGGGGTGCAGCCCGATGGTGGGCTCGTCCAGAATGTAACACACCCCGGTCAGGTTGGAACCCAGCTGGGCGGCCAGGCGTACGCGCTGGGCCTCGCCACCGGAAAGGGTGTTGCCGCTGCGGCCGAGCGACAGGTAGCCGAGCCCCAGCTGGTTCAGGAGGTCCAACCGGGTCAGGATCTCGGAGACCACGGGCGCGGCCACGGGTTTCTGGCGAACAGGGAACTTGAGGCCTCGGACAAGGTGCTGTACCTCGGCGGCGGGCCGTTGCACCAGGTCCCAGATGGAACGACCGCCGATCTTGACCGCCAGGGCCTGGGGCTTGAGGCGGCTGCCGCCGCAGGTGCGGCACACCTGGGACTCCGCGGCTTCTTCGTCCGTCTCGTCGGCGATGGTTACTCCAAGCCCGCTGCACGCCGGGCAGGCGCCCTGTTTGCTGTTGAAGGAAAACAGCCGGGGGTCGAGCGGCTCCAGGCCGATGCCGCAACCCGCACAGATACCGTGCCGACTGAAGACCTCCTCGCGGCCGCGGCCGTCGATGACGCTGATGTGGCCGCCGCCCTCTTCCAGGCTGCGGGCGATGAAGGCCTCCAAGTCCCCGGCCGGCAGGCTCCCGGTGACGAACTCAATGGTGTGCTCATGGTAGCGGCTCAGGGCCATGCCCGGGGTCGGCCGGGTGAGCGTGCCGTCGATGCGCACCTCGGTGAAGCCCTTCTTCACGGCACGCTCCAGGACCTCTTTGTGAAAGCCCTTGCGACCCAGCACCTTGAGGGCCAGCACCTTGGCCGGGCGGCGGCCGTAACGGGTGCGGACCTGCTCGACGATGGCGGCCTGGGTCTGGGCGGTGAGCGGCCGGCCGCAGCCCGGGCAGTGCTGGGTGCCGAGCTTGCTGTAGAGCAGCCGCAGGAAATGATAGGTTTCGGTCAGGGTGGCCACGGTGGAGCGCCGGCTGGCATGGCTGATGCGCTGCTCGATGGCTACCGTCGGCGCCAGCCCGGTCACGAGGTCCACGTCCGGCCGCTCCAGGACCTTCATGTACTGGCGGACGTAGGGCGCCAGGCTCTCCAGATACCGGCGCTGGCCCTCGGCGAAAAGTATGTCGAAGGCCAGGGTGGACTTGCCCGAACCGGAAACCCCGGTCAGCACGACGAGCTCGTTGTGGGGCAGGGTCAGGCTGAGATCCTGGAGGTTGTGCTCGCGCGCACCCTTCAGCTCGATCACGCGCGCCGCCGGCCGGGGATGATAGCCGGCAGCGGGTTCGGACACCCGGTTGCCGGAAGAGGGCGCTGTTATAAGGCGGCCCGCTCCGTTGAGATAGGCTTTGAGGAAACGGCCCGTGTGGGAGCGTTCGTCGGCGGTGACATGCTCCGGAGGCCCGACCGCCACGACCTCTCCGCCGGCCTCACCGCCCTCCGGCCCCAGGTCGATCACCCAGTCGGCCGTCTTGACCACGTCCATGTTGTGCTCGATGACGAGCACCGTGTGACCGGCGTCGACCAGGCGCTGGAGGCAGCCGAGCAGCGTTTTGATGTCCTCGAAGTGCAGGCCGGTGGTGGGCTCGTCGAAAATGAACAGTTTGCGCTTCCCGCTGCCCTCGTCGAACCGCAGGTAGCGGGAGAGCTTGAGCCGCTGGGCCTCGCCGCCGGAGAGGGTGCTGATGGGCTG
>JACRCN010000041.1 GCA_016219005.1 Deltaproteobacteria bacterium | reverse complement strand
CTGGAGGCGGCACCCGGATTCGAACCGGGGAATAGTGGTTTTGCAGACCACTGCCTTCCCACTTGGCTATGCCGCCATAAAAAAATGGAGCGGGAAACGGGATTTGAACCCGCGACTTCGACCTTGGCAAGGTCGCACTCTACCACTGAGTTATTCCCGCTCAACTGAATCCGGATTTTTAGCCACTTCTTTCGGCTTTGTCAACAGAAAAGCCGGTTAAACCAATCTTTTGAACTTGATGAAATAATCCACGCCCGACCACACCGTGAAGGCCAGAGCCAAATACAGCAGCACCTGCCCGATGGCCTGCGCATCGAGACCCAAAAACGGGTAGTGAATCATGAGGGGGATGATGGCCGCCACCTGGAAACCGGTCTTGATTTTTCCCAGGCGCGAGGCGGACACGTCGATGCCTTTTCCCGCGCTCACGCTGCGCAGGCCGGTGACGGCGAGCTCGCGGCCGATGATGACGCTCACCACCCAGGCCGGCACCCATCCGTGGGCGGCGAGCATGATGAAGGCCGAAGAGTTCAGCAGCTTGTCGGCCACCGGGTCCATGACCTTTCCGATGAAGGTCACTTTGCCCTGCCGGCGCGCCAGGAAGCCGTCCAGGTAGTCGGTGATCGCTGCGGCGCTGAACACCAGAGCGGACACCAGCGCCAGGAAGCGGTTGGGGAACGAAAACAGGACGATGATCAGCGGGATCACGGCGACCCGGAAAAGCGTCAGCCCGTTCGGATGGTGGGCCGCCTCTTTCAGCCGCCTCCAGATGTCCGTGCGCCCCGGCCGCTTGGCGTAGCCGGAGGGGCGGTCGTCTCCCGGGAAAAACCCGCCGGCATCGCTCAGCGGAGCGGCGGGCGGGGTGTCTTGCGGGTGGTCTGTTCGTTCCATAGCAACCGGCTACTCCCCGGTATTCGAGTTGTCGGTAATGAAGCGATCACGGCAGTCCCGGCTGCAGAACAGCAGTTCGCGCCCCGCGTGCCGCAGCGCCACCCCGTCTCGCCGGGGGAAATAGGCTCCGCACTGCGGGTCCTTGACCATGACATCGTCGATTCGGCCAAGGTCCGTGCCGTTCACCGGAGTGGAGCGGGACCGGCCCGAAATCCACCTCCGGGCGAGACGATAGGCCACATAGGCAATCAGCGCGAAGGCGATCAGCCTGAACATCGATATTCCACAACCTCCTGCCCCTCCCCGCCCAACTCCAACAGCAGTGTCCGGGCAGCCTTGCCCAGGATCGGGTGAACCACGTCAGGGTCTATATCACACAACGGCGTTAAAACAAAACGCCTGGCGTGCATCCGGGGGTGCGGTATGCTCAGACGCGGATCCTCAAAGACCAGCCGGTCATACAGCAGGATGTCCAGGTCGAGCACCCTCGGCCCGAAGCGGACGGCGGGTGCGGTTCGGCCCAACGCCTGCTGCACCGCCTGCAGCCGCGCGAGCAGCGGCAAAGGGCCGAGGTCCGTTTCGATCTTGATCACGCGGTTGATAAACCAGTCCTGGTCGGTGTAGTCCACCGGCTCGGTGCGGTAAACGCGGGACTGGGCGAGGATCCGCACGCGCCCGTCGGCAGCGAGCGCTTCCACCCCCCGGCGGCAATAGCCGAGTTTGTCCCCGAGATTGGAGCCGACCGAGATGTAGGCGATGTGGGTGTCCACCGAACCGCGCCCGGCCCCTCAGCGCCAGGCCTCCTCGCACAGGTGGCCGGCGTAGATGAGCCGCGCGCACCCCTCCTGGTATATGTCGTGAAACCGGCCGCCGTCCCGGCGGAAGTGCACCGTCAGGGTCTCGCCGCTGCGCGTGCGCACGCGTAGCGGCGACTTCAGGCTCAGCGTGACCGCGGCCACCAGCGCGCCGGCCACGGACCCCGTGCCGCAGGCGAGCGTCTCGTCTTCCACCCCGCGCTCATAGGTGCGGATGGCGATGCCGCCGTCGGAATCTACCCTGATGAAATTGACGTTGGTCCCGGCGGGGGCGAACTCGGGGTGACGGCGGATTTCCAGACCGAGGCCCCGTACGTCCGTGTTTTCAAGATCGGATGTCATCACGACCACATGCGGCACCCCGGTGTTGATCGAGCTCACCTGAAGCGGCCCGGAGGCAAGCTCGAGGCGCACCGTCTGCCGCAGGCCGTGGGGGTCGGTCAATTTCACGCGCACCTGCGGCTCGTTCACGCGGGCGTGGATCACCCCGGCTTCGGTCTCAAAACGCATGTCGGCGCCGGCAATGCCGTGGATGAAGGCGAAGCGTGCGGCACAGCGCGCCCCGTTTCCGCACATCTCGGCCGGGCTGCCGTCGGAATTGAAAAACCGCCAGCGAAAATCGGCCGAGGCGGACGGCTCGATCAAGATGACCCCGTCGGCCCCCACCGAAGTCCTCCGCCGGCAGATGCCGGTGATGAAACGCGGCAGCTGCGCCTCATCCACGACCCGGTCCCGGTTATCGATCAGAATGAAATCGTTGCCGCTGCCGCTCATTTTGGTGAACGCAATTGGGTCCATGGGCAACCGCAAATCTCCACCCCGAAGGCTTCAGAACACGAACTCGATCGACTTCGAGTCTTTTCCGTCGAATCCCTTGGCGTCGTAAGCCACCACTTTATAGACGTATTTGTAGCCGGATAGAAGGGTCTCGCTGAAATGCAGCGGGCTGCCTGGCTTTTTGCCCCTGGACGCAACGTCGCCGGTTTGCCGGAAGTCGAGCTTGCAGCTGCTGCAGTCCGCCTCCGAGGACCTTTGCCGGGCCCGGAAGATCCGGAAGCCGGCGGGAGCCGGTTGATCCTGCTGGAGCTGCGGGACCGTCCAGCGCAGCGTGACCCGGTTCTCCTCGAGCTGGAACGACAGGTCCGCCACGACCGGCGGCATGTACTGCGACGGCGGCGACGGCGGCAGTTTGCGGCCGCAGCCGAAGAGCATCCCCGCAAGGATGACGGAAACCAGGATCGCCGCGCACCGATGAGACATGAACGCCAAAGTCCTCCGCGGCATCCTCAGGCCAACCGTTTCTCTGCCGCTGCGATGGCACCCTGCACGGCGCTTTCGCCCGTGGCGCCCTGGCCGACGCGGCACTTGACGACCGCATGGGTGCGCAGGTGATCGTAGATGTCGTCCTGGATCCGCGCCGAGAAGGACTGCATCTCGGTCAACGGCAGGTCGTGCAACTCCCGACCCTTCTCGATGGTACGGTAAAGGCGCTTGTCGTCATCGATCGAGGCCGTGAAGCTCTCCACGATCTGCGCCGTCCGCTCGGAGTTTCGCCCCTTCCAGAGTTTTTCAGGCATGCTGATCCCGCTTGCTTTCAGCCTCGAGGGTCGCACTGAAAATGCCATCCAGACAACCCGTGAGCGCATCGATTTCCGCACGGCTGATGACGAGCGGGGGGACGAAGCGCAGGATGTTGCCCTGCACGCAGTTGATCAGAAAGCCCTGCTCCATGCACTGGAGCACGAAGGGCTCCCCCTCGGTCGCAAGCCGCATGCCGAGCAGCAGCCCCACCCCGCGCACCTCTTCGATGACCGCATGCCGGCCCTTGAGCCATTCGAGCTTCGAACGGAAGTACTCCGAGATCTGGCGGGTGTGTTCCAGAATGCCGTCCCGCTCCATGGTCCGACAAACCTCCAGGGCCGCCGCCGAAACGATGGGCGTGCCGCCGAAAGTCGAGGCGTGGGAGCCCGGCCCGAAGGCGGCCGCCACCTGCTCCCGAGCCAGCATGGCCCCCATCGGCAGGCCGTTCGCCAGTGCCTTGGCGAGCGTCATGATGTCGGGCTTCACCCCGGCATGCTCGTAGGCGAAGAGCTTCCCGGTGCGGCCCATCCCGGTCTGAATCTCGTCGAAAATGAGCAGCAGGCCGGCCTCGTCGCACAGCGCGCGGACCTGTTTCAGGTAGTCGGGCCGGGGGCAGCGCACGCCGCCCTCGCCCTGCACCGGCTCGAGCATGACCGCGGCGGTGGCGGGGCCGATTTTCGCCCGAAGGGCCGCGGGATCGTCGAAGGGCGCGAAATCGAAACCCTCCAGCAACGGGTCGAACCCGTGCTTGATCTTATCCTGTCCGGTGGCCGAAAGGGTCGCCATGGTCCGGCCATGGAAGGACTGCTCCATGCTGATGATCCGGAACCGCTGGCCCTGCCCGGCCTCTTTGAAATACTTGCGCGCCAGCTTGATGGCGGCCTCGTTCGCCTCGGCCCCGCTGTTGCAGAAGAACACCCGGTCGGCGAAGCTGTGGGCCGTCAGCCAGGCCGCCAGTTCCATCTGGGGCACGCTGTAGAAGAGGTTGGAGACGTGCCATAGCGTATGGGCCTGTGCGGACAGGGCCTCCGCGATTTTCGGGTGCGCATGCCCCAGGTTGCAGACGGCGATGCCGGCCACGAAATCGGTGTAGCGTTTGCCCGCGTCATCCCACAAGGTGCAACCGCTGCCCCGCGTGATCACGACCGGGAACCGCTTGTAGGTTTTAGCGATCACTTCGTTGGCCCGATCCATCATCGCGTTTGTCATTCCAAGACCTCCCTGTCTTTGAATCATCCGGTGGATTCCGACCCGCTGACCGGTTCAACCGACCCAACCGGCTGAACAGGTTCGAAGCCATGGACTACAAAATAAACCGGCTGAGGTCCTCGCTGCTGATGATGTCCTTCAGCCGGGTTTCCACATAGCGCGGGTCGACGACCACCCGCTGTTCGGGCAGGTCGGGCGCGTCGAAGAGGACCTCCTCAAGCAGCCGCTCCATCAGGGTGTGCAACCTCCGCGCGCCGATGTTCTCGGTGCGGGTGTTCACCTCTTCGGCCAGCCGGGCGATCTCGTCCACTGCCTCCTTCGAAAAAACGATGTCGATCCCATCGGTCTTCAGCAGCGCGGTGTACTGCAGCACCAGGGCGTTTTTCGGCTCGGTCAGGATGCGCACGAACTCTGCCCGCCCCAATGCATCGAGTTCGACCCGGATCGGGAAGCGCCCCTGAAGCTCGGGAATCAGATCGGACGGCTTCACGGTGTGAAACGCGCCCGAGGCGACGAACAGGATGTGGTCGGTCCTGACCGGGCCGTGCTTGGTCGCAACCGTGCAGCCCTCGACCACCGGCAGCAGATCGCGCTGCACCCCTTCGCGGGAGACGTCGGGGCCATGACTCCCGTTCTTGGCGACGATCTTGTCGATCTCGTCGATGAAAATGATCCCGGCCTGCTCGACTTTTTCGATGGCGTGCTTGACGATCTTCTCCATGTCCACCAGGCCCTGAGCCTCTTCATGGGCGAGCGCATCCATGGCCTCCGGCACCTTCAGCTTGCGCCGTTTGATGCCCTTCGGGAAAAGCCCGCCGAGCATGTCCTTGAAATTGATCCCCATCTCCTCCATGCCGGCGTTCGAAAAAATCTCAACCATCGGCCCGCCGCCGCGATCCGGGATTTCCAAGTCGACGTAGCGCTGGTCGAGTTTGCCCTGGCGCAGGAGGCTGCGCAGTTTTTCCCGGGTGGAGAGGGACTCAGGGGCGGCCGCGGTGACCAGCTCGATCTGGGTCTCGCCGGGGTCCGGAGAGCGGCCGGCCTGGACGGGACCGGATTTGGGCAGGAGCAAGTCCAGCATCCGCTCCTCGGCCATCCGGCGGGCCTTTTCCTTCACGGCTTCGTGCTCGCGGGCCTTGTCGAGCGTGATGGTCATCTCGAGCAGCTCCCGCACCATCGATTCGACATCCCGGCCGACGTAGCCCACCTCGGTGAACTTGGAGGCCTCCACCTTGTGAAAGGGAGACTCCGTGAGCATCGACAGCCGGCGGGCGATTTCGGTCTTGCCGACCCCGGTCGGCCCGATCAGGATGATGTTCTTGGGTGCGATTTCATTGCGCAGCTCGGCCGGCACCTGCTGCCGCCGCCAGCGGTTGCGCAGCGCTACGGCCACCGATCGCTTGGCCTGGTGCTGGCCGATGATGTATTTGTCCAATTCGGTGACGATCTCGGAGGGTTTCAATGTCTTCAAATTTCTTCCACCGTAATGACGTCGTTGGTGTAGACACAGATGGAGGAAGCGATTTTCAGCGCTTCCTCCGCAATGCTGCGCGCGTCGAGGCCGGTGTGCCGGATCAGGGCGGCCGCGGCCGCCTGGGCGGCCACCCCGCCGGAACCGATGCCGATGATGCCTTCATCGGGCTCGATCACGTCCCCGTTGCCCGAGACGAGGTACATCCGCTGCTCATCCACCGCCACCATGGCGGCCTCGAGCCGCCGCAGGTACTTGTCGGTCCGCCAGTCCCGGGCGAGCTCGGCCGCCGCGCGGGTGAGGTTGCCGTTGTAACGTTCGAGCTTTTCCTGCAGCCGCTCCGAAAGGCTCAGGGCGTCGGCAGTGGCCCCGGCGAATCCGACGATGATCTTGTCGTTGTAGATCCGCCGCACTTTTTTGGCGCGGTGCTTGATCACGCTGGCGTTCAGCGTGACCTGGCCGTCGCCGGCGACTGCCGTCCGCCCCTGGTGCCGGACGGCCAGAATGGTCGTGCCGTGATACGTCATACCCGACTCAGCGCTCATGCTCATCGAATTCTCTGCCCCACTGTCTTATTTGGATCGGGAAAGGTTCATTTCCGCGGATGCGCCTTGTCATAGGTTTCCATCAGCCGGTCGATGCTCACGTGGGTGTACTTCTGTGTCGTGGAAAGGTTCCGGTGCCCGAGCAGCTCCTGCACGCTGCGCAGGTCCGCACCGGCATCGAGCATGTGGGTGGCGAACGTGTGGCGCAGGCCGTGGGGCGAAATCGGTGTTGCGATGCCACAGGCCGCCGCCAGCTTCTTCAAGATGCGGCCCACGGATCGCGCCGTCAGCCGCTGCCGCTGCCGGTTGATAAAAAGCGGTCCGTTGCGATCGGCCCCGATCCCTGTCTCGGCGCGCAGACGCTCCCGGTAGCGTTCGATGGCATCCAGGGCCTTGCGGCCGATCGGAACCACACGCTCCTTGCCGCCCTTGCCGAACACCCGCACGGTTGCCGCCGACGCGTCGAGGTCGAAGACGTCCAGCCCGGTCAGCTCCGAAACACGGATGCCGCAGGAATAGAGCGTTTCGAAAATGGCCCGGTTGCGCGCCGCGAGCAGTGCGTCGCTCTCGATCGAATCCAGCAGCCGGAAAATCTCGTCGACGGTCAGATAGACCGGGATGGTCTTCTCCCGCTTGGGCGTGAGCAGCCCTTCGGCCGGGTTTGCCTCAATCAGCCCCTTCTTGACCAGAGACTTGAAGAAGCTGCGCAGGGTGGACAATTTTCGCGCGACACTCGATTTCTGGTTTTTCCGATGCAGGTACCCCAGGTATCCCCGGATCATCAGGGGGGTTACGCCATTGGGCCCGAGGTCCTTTTTCGCGCCCTTCCCGGGGGGCGGCCCACCCGCGTTGCCGTCCAAGTAGGCAGTGAACTCCTCCAAGTCTCGGCGGTAGGCGCGGCAGGTGTGAATCGAGTAGCCTTTTTCGGCGGAAAGGGACTCGACAAACTCGCGAACGGCATCTATTAAACCAGAAGGCGTCATTGCTGCAACCGCTCATGTCGTTGGCGGACTCGTGAAAACCCGCTGGATGGACTGTCTGAAACCGTTTTGCAGGCGCACCCGGGAACGCGTGCCCGTCACGCCGGGCGAAGCCGTCACCATTGAATCAGCTCGTCGAGCTCCGCCCACGAGGACACTTCCACAAACGGGTGGGGCTTGCGGTTCCACGGCTGGGCGAAAAGAACCGGTGTAATGCCGGTCGGCGCCAGCGTGAAACAGGTTTCAAGCCGGTCCTCGACGAAATGGGTGATCCCCCGGTCGAGCAGCACCTCGGTCTTGGCCTCGAACGCGCCGGTCGCCACGATCTCGACGCCGGCGGCATCGTCCGCGAGAAGGCCGCGCACCCAGGCGTCCACGGGGCCGATGTGCGGCCGCGCGGTGACCAGCAGCAGGGGCTCGGCCCGCCGGGCGACCCGCCGCAGGACCCCGGCCGCGCCGGGGATCGCTTTCAGAGGCCGCGTGTACCGCCCGTCCAGGATTCGGCTCAGGATGCGGTCGATGACCGCCGGGTCCATGCCGATGCAGTCCACCAGGTTGTAGCAGGTGATGTCCTCGTAACGGATCCCGCGCACGTCGAACTCGTCCCGCGCGATCTCGAGGAAGAGCGCCATGGTGTCCGCAATCACCCCGTCGACGTCAAAGGCGACCGACGCCGGGTCGATCATCGCCGGCGGCACCGGTTGGGGCCGCGGAAACAAGCCGCTGGCCGTCATGGGGCTTTACGGGGTGTTGAAAAACCGCGCCTGAGGCCGTGAACCGGCGTGGTGCGGGTTTTGTAAATGCGCATATATCGCTGAATAGGCTGCGCCTTCCAAAACGCCGCACGCCCGGACGGCCGGCCGGATGCTTGTTTTTCAACACCCGGTTCAGGCCGATGCATGCCGGGTCTTCTTCTTGAGCCGTGCGATGCGCCGCCGGAGGATCGTGGCCGTCTTGCGGTTGTTGGCCGCAACGGCCGCCATCCGCTGGGACCGCATGGCCCGGATCTGCGCCTTGAGCTGGCGGGTCGACGCATCGGTCTTCTTCATGGGCGCCGACTCGATGCCTTTGGCCTTGCGCAGGGCGTCCACCAGCTGTTCCTTCTTCATGCCGTGCACGCCGAAGATGCCCCCGGCCTGCAAGGCGACCTCCTTCAAGTCCTTGGTGGTCATTTTTTCCAGGGGGCGCCCCCAGATTTCGATTTCCTTCTTCTCGCTCATGGTCTGATCGACTCCTTGTGCATGGCGGCAGCGGAAAGCACGAACGGAGGCCGATGAGCCTCCGCCCGATGGTGGCGTCAGAATGACATCGCGCTGCCGGTCGTGATGGCAGTTTCCATATTTCCAGCGCCCGACTTCATAAACTATTTCGTTTTACCCTGTCAATAGCGAAACCGCCCGGTCACTCCGCGGCGGTCGGTCGTTGACGTCAGGCCTTTTCCTTCTCCACCCGATTCTGAAAAAAAGGCTTGAAAAGATCCAGGGGTATCGGGAAAAACGTCGTCGAGTTGCTCTCCGCCGCCATTTCCCGCATGGTCTGCAGGTAACGCAGCTGCAGGGCGACCGGGTGGTTCTCGATGATACCGGAGGCTTGCGCGAGCTTGGCGGCCGCCTGGAACTCGCCCTCGGCGTTGATGACCTTGGCGCGCCGCTCGCGCTCGGCTTCGGCCTGCCGGGCAATGGCCCGCTGCATCTCCTGGGGCAAATCGATCTGTTTGAGTTCAACGGTGGTGACCTTGATGCCCCAGGGGTCGGTGTGAGTGTCCAGGATTTCCTGGAGCTTGGCATTGATTTTGTCGCGTTCGGACAAAAGATCGTCGAGCTCGGCCTGGCCGCAGACGCTACGCAGGGTGGTCTGGGCGAGCTGGCTCATGGCGTAGGCGTAGTTCTCCACCTGCACGATCGCCTTCACCGGGTCGATGACGCGGAAGTAAAGCACCGCGTTGACCTTGACCGAAACGTTGTCCCGGGTGATCACGTCCTGCGGGTCCACGTCCAGCGCCACCAGCCGCAGGCTCACTTTGACAATGCGATCGATGATGGGGATCAGGATGATCAGCCCGGGTCCCTTCGCAGCAATGATCCGGCCGAGGCGGAAGATCACCCCACGCTCGTACTCGTTGAGAACCTTCAACGAGGCCGATAGAAAAAACAGGATCAGTAAAACGACTGCCAGTCCGGCGTACATGGAAACCTCCTTGTCAGGTGGGTCGAGGTGCGGACGGCCCTGCGGTTATGCCCTGCGGGGCTCCTCGGCCGGTTCCACCTCCAACAGCAAGCCTGTGACCTTGACCACCCGAACCCGCACGTTTTCGTCGATGGCCATTGGGGCGACGGCGTTCCAGAGCTCGCCGTGGACCAAGACCTTGCCGCGGGGCGCCAACGTCTTTTGCACGACGCCGATTTCGCCTACCAGCCCGGCGGAGCCGGTTACCGGCCTGGACGCCTGGGAGCGGAACACCAGAAAGGCCACGGCGGTGAAAAAACCGGAAATCAGGATCAGCGTGGGCGCGAGCACGCCCCAGGCAAGCCGGCTCTCGGAGCTTTCCCCCTCGAACAGCATGAGGGAGCCCAACAGCAGGCAGGCGATCCCGGCCACGCTCAGCAGCCCGTAGCTTGCGATTTTCATCTCCATGATGAAAAAGATGATCGCCAGGACGATGAGAATGATCCCCGCATAGTTGACCGGCAGCGTCTGCAGGGCAAAGAAGGCGAGCACCAGGCAGATCCCGCCGACCACCCCGGGAAAGACGGCCCCGGGGTGCGAGAACTCAAAGTAAAGCCCCGCGAGCCCGAGCATCAACAGGATGTAAGCGATGTTGGGGCTGCTGATCGTCTTCAGGATCTTGGTCCGCAGGTCCTCCTCGAGCACCGTCTTCCGGGGGGTATCGAGGCGCAGGGTACCTTTGCCCGCTACGGTTCGGCCGTTGATCTGCCGGATAAGATCGTCCGTGTCCTGAGCGATCAGGTCGATGACGTTCTCCTTCAGCGCCTCGGTTTCGGTGGCGGACACACTCTCACGGATCGCCCGCTCCACCCACTGCGGGTTGCGGCCCCGGTGTTCGGCCACGCTCTTGGCCTGTGCCACCATGTCGTTCAACACTTTGTCGGACAGCGTGCCGCCGATCTCCTGGCCCCCCGCCCCGACCGGGTGAGCCGCCCCGATGCTGGTGCCCGGGGCCATGGCGGCGATGTCGGCGGCCATCGTAATCATCACCCCGGCCGAAGCCGCCCGCGCGCCCCCCGGGGCCACGTAGACGACCACCGGTACGGTGCTGGCGAGGATGTCCTGGACGATCCGGCGCATGGACTCGGCCAACCCGCCGGGGGTGTCCAGCTCGACGATGATGCAGGCGGCCGGCAGCTTCTCGGCGGTCTTGATGCCGTGGTGGATGAATTCGGCCGTTCCGGGGCTGATGGCGTCCGCCACGCGGATGATGTAAACCTCAGCCGTATCGCCGGAAGCCCCGGTAAGCCCGAAAAAAAACACGGCCATGAGAATCCCCGAGGCGATTTTAGCCTTCATACGGGTATTCCTTCATCAACATCTGCACGTCCTCCCACACCGCGCGCTTTTTCTCCGGGTTGCGCAGGAGGTAGGCCGGATGATAGGTAGGCAGGACCCGGCAGCCCTGGAGCTCGAAAAATCGCCCCCGCAGCCGCGAAATCGACTCCGTCGTGTTCAGGAGGCTCTGAGCGGCACAGCCGCCGAGCAGGCAGATGAGGACGGGCCGGATCGCGGCGATCTGGCGCCGCAGAAACGGGGAGCAGGTGGCGATTTCGTCCGGCTCCGGCAGGCGGTTTTCAGGCGGACGGCACTTCACCACGTTGGTGATATAGACATCCTCACGGCGGAGGTTGATCGCCGCGATGATGCGGGTCAACAGCTGCCCGGCCGCCCCGACGAATGGCTCCCCGGATCGGTCCTCGTCCTGGCCCGGACCCTCGCCGATGAACATGAGCCGGGCCCGGGAGCTGCCGGCCCCATAGACGATGCGGGTCCGGCTCCGGCAAAGCTTGCAGCGCCGGCAGTCGCCGATATCCTCCCGGATTGCTTCCAGGCTTTCGGGCGCTTGAGGCTGGGACCGCTGCCGGCCCCAGGCCTGCAGGGTGTCCAGCGCGCCCGGCGCGCAGTCGAATCCCCTGACCCCGCTGTCCGCTAGCTGGCGCAGGGTGCGTTCCAGCTCGTCGATGGTCTGGACGAATTTCTGGGTGTCGACCATGTTCACCGCTGCGGGTCTTCCGCCACTCTTATTTACGGATGCCGGTATCGACGGAATCGTTCGCAGGCACGACCCAGACGTCCGCGAACGTCTGGAAGCTTGCGTCCTCGATGAGGATCAGGCACAAGCGCCTGGCCTTTTGGTACATCAAGAGCGACTGCGGCCCGCGCAGCTCGCTCACCAATTGCCAGCCGTCGTTCGGCAGGTTGGTCTTGAAAAACCGCATGAGAGAAGTCGCGTCAACGCGGCCGGACAGGCGCAGCAGACCCATCGGCTGGCCGGCGCCGCGGTAGACGAACGACGCATCACGGTCGACAAGCATGTCCCGCGGCACCAGCACGTCCTCGAACTCGCGCACGTCGGGCAGGCGTTTTTGGGCTTCGACCTTCTTGGTGTCCCCCTTGTCCATGCTCTGGCAGGCGGCGAGCACCATCAGGATCATCGCCAGGGTGAAAAGTTTCCCGACATTGGCACCCATTTTCATCTGATTCACCGAATCCTCCTTTGCGGCTTCATTGCATGCCCATTCGCGGGGTAGCGGTCCAGCGTTTTATAAACTCGCGGCGGGTGGGGTCTGATGCGATCCCCACCGAGATGAAAGCGCACCGTGCCGACGCTGCGTCCAACGCGGCAAGGCCCCCGGTATCGTCGCCTCAGGTTATTCGAAAACGAATGAAGGCACAACCCTTTTTTGAATCGGCGAGGGGATCACGTCTCGTAGTGGTTGAAGGTATTGAAACCCTCCTGCCGGCAGAGGGCATCGCGTTCGGCTTCCTTGAGATCGGCTCGCACCATCTCCTCGACGAGCTTCTCGAACGTGACCTGCGGTTCCCAACCCAGCTGCTGCCGGGCCTTGGTGGCATCCCCCAGAAGCGTGTCCACTTCGGCCGGGCGGAAGTAGCGCGGGTCCACGGCCACGATGGCTTTTCCGGTCTCGACGTCAAGGCCCTTCTCCTCGAGCCCCTCGCCGTGCCAGCGGATGCGCAGACCGATGCAGGCGCCGGCGGCTTCGATGAACTCCCGGACCGAATGCTGGCGCCCGGTGGCGATCACATAATCTTCGGGCGCCGCTTGCTGGAGCATCAGCCATTGCATGCGGACGTAATCCCGCGCGTGCCCCCAGTCCCGCCGGGCGTCGAGATTGCCGACGAAAAGGGCATCCTGCAGGCCCAATTTAATCCGGGTCAGCGCCCGGGTGATCTTGCGGGACACGAACGTCTCCCCGCGGATCGGCGATTCATGGTTGAAAAGGATGCCGTTGCAGGCATACATGCCATACGCTTCGCGGTAGTTGATCGTTATCCAGTAGGCGTAGAGTTTGGCGGCCCCGTAAGGCGAACGCGGGTAAAAGGGAGTCTTTTCCGTTTGGGGCACTTCCTGAACTTGGCCGAAGAGCTCGGATGTGGAGGCCTGGTAGAAGCGGGTCTTGTGCTCGAGCTTCAAGATGCGAATGGCTTCGAGCAAACGCAGCGTGCCCAGCCCGTCGGTATTGGCGGTGTACTCGGGCGTCTCAAAGGACACCATGACATGGCTTTGAGCGCCCAGGTTGTAGATCTCATCGGGCTGGACCTCCTGGATGATCCGGATCAGGTTCGTGGCATCCGTGAGGTCGCCGTAATGCATGAAAAAACGAACGCCGGCTTCGTGCGGGTCGCGGTACAGGTGGTCCACACGACCCGTGTTGAAGGACGAGGCGCGGCGCTTGATGCCGTGCACTTCGTAGCCTTTTTTTAAAAGATACTCGGCCAGGTACGCGCCGTCCTGCCCGGTGACACCGGTAATCAGCGCACGTTTCATGCGGAACTCCTCTCAGGCAAAATGGATCCCCCCTTGGATGATTCGGGAAAAAATTCTTGAAAAAGTCGATGGTGCGGCGCCGGCCCGTTCCCAGGTGGACCGGAGAGGCCGGGTATGCCAAGGTTATGGATTTCGTCGACCTCCAGGTGCAGTTTTAAACGATTTTGGCTTTGATTGACCGCGTATGTCCTTGCCTTCAGACTATCTACCTGGGTAATTGAAGTACATGTACCACAAAATCAGCGCAGGGCACAACCGGAAAGATCAGTTTTTCATTATTTTTTACAAAGTTATGCGACCTTAACTGCCGGCCTGATGCTTGTTATTCGACAGCCCGGCAGGCGCAGGGTCCCCCCGGGCCTGGAACTTCGGATCAGCGCAAAAACGTACCCAATTTTTATGTTGAAATCCTTTTTTCGGGGTGATAGATATGCTCTTTCTGAAATTCAGAAGTCGGTAATGATCCGTTTTCCGCGGAGGTGGCCATGGATAATTTTACGTTCGGAATGACCCTGCTTGTTGTCGGGATGGGAGGCACGCTGGTTGCTTTGGGGATACTCGCCCTGCTCATGGGTCTTCTGAAAAAGATTTTCCCCCTCAAGGAAGAAAGCTCCAACTAGCGAGTCGAAAGCGAGGTTGCGCCATGTTCGAAGCGATTATGAATGGGTTGGGTGGTCTGACAGCGGGTGTCGCCAACCTGCACTGGTCCAATCCGGTGATGATTGCGATCGGCTGCCTTTTCCTTTTCCTGGGGATTAAAAAGGATGTCGAACCCCTGCTGCTGGTGCCGATCGGCTTCGGTGCCATCCTGACCAACATCCCGCTGGCGGGGTTGATGGAGGAACATGGGTTCCTCCGGGTCATCTACGATATGGGGGTCTCCAACGAGCTCTTCCCTTTGCTCATCTTCATCGGCATCGGCGCCATGACGGACTTCAGCCCCCTGCTGGAGAACCCCAAGATCTTCCTGCTCGGCGCGGCCGGGCAGTTCGGCATTTTTCTCACCATCGGCCTGGCGCTGCTGTGCGGCTTTAACCAGCTGGACGCGGTGGCCATCGGGGTCATCGGCGCCTGCGACGGCCCGACCGCCATCTACGTGTCGTCGAAATACGCCCCCCATCTGCTGGGGGCCGTTTCGGTGGCAGCCTACTCCTACATGTCGCTGGTGCCGATCCTCCAACCCCCGCTCATGAAAATGATGACGACGGAAAAAGAGCGGCAGATCAACATGTCGGAGCTCAGCACCACCACGCCGGCCTCCAAGACGACCAAGATCGTTTTCCCGATCGTCGTGACCATCTTCGGCGGCCTGATCGCACCCATGGGCCTGCCGCTACTGGCAACCATCATGCTCGGCAACCTGATGAAGGAAAGCGGCGCGGTGAGCCGGCTGGCCAAGGCTTCCGAGAACGAGATCGCCAACGTGGTGACGCTTTTCCTTGGCATTTCCATCGGCGCGACCATGGAGGGCCGGGCGTTCCTGAAAGCCGACACCCTGATGGTCCTGGCGTTCGGCTTTGTGGCGATCTGCCTGGACACGATCTGCGGGGTGGGATTCGGCAAGCTCATGAACATCGCGACCGGCGGAAAGATCAACCCGCTGATCGGCGCGGCCGGGATTTCCGCCTATCCAATGGCGGCGCGGGTTGTCCAGAAAGAAGGGCTGAAATACAACAGGTTCAATTTCCTGCTCATGCACGCGGTGGGCGCCAACACCGGCGGCCAGGTCGGCTCGGTCATGGCCGCTGCCATCATGCTCTCGGTGCTGAAGGGCATGGGCGTCATACCGTAGCCTGGTTTCGCAGAGCCCGGGCCCGAGCGCCTGCGGCACGGTTATAAAAAAAAGCCGGGATGATTTTAATCATCCCGGCTTTTTTTGTAGGACGCCCCGGCGGCTCGATCCTTTGAACAGGGCGAGGCTGCAGCAATACCCCCGCCGTGCGGCACCCGGGCGAATCTTCAATTACCCGGTGTAAAGTTTACTATAGCCTTCCCGCAACGCCTTGGTGGCATCGACGACATCCTTCTTGTATTTCTGCTCCTTGAGGTCGATCAACCGGAAAGACCGGGTGTCGTGGTCGGACCGGATCACGGAGCCGGCCGGAATCCAGGTATTCGCCGGGACCTTGGTGCGCATGACGATCGACCCCACGCCCACCCAAACGGACTCCTCCAGTTCTGAATCGTAAACCACCGCGCGGATGGCGACGAAGCAGTCCTCCTTGATCGTCGCCGGACCGTGGACGATGACGCCGTGGGAGATGTTGGCCCCGGGCCCGATCGTCACGGTGCTCCCCGCGCGGCCGTGAATGATCACCCCGTCCTGGATGCAGGTGTTCTCCTGGATGATGACCGGATGGACCTTGCCGTGTTCATCGACCTCATCGGCCCGTATGACCGTCATGGGCCCCACGTAGACCTTGGGGCCGATTACCACGTTGCCCATGAGTTGCGCGCTGGGGTCCACGAAAGCCGTCGGGTCCACTTTCGGCCGGTCCCCCACCGGATTCGGTCGAAGGCCCGTTTGCGGTATCTGTGAAGTCATCGGCTGCTCCTCCTCTGAATGTGATAGGTTGCGAAACCAAGTCCAGCTTGGGACGGAAGCGTTGAGCGCCCGCGCGACCGGCCGGGACTATAAAAAAATCGGCCGGGCCTGTCAATTGCAAACATCCCGCCGCCAAACACACCCGGGCGCAGGCGCCGCTCGCCCCCCCCCGAGCCGGCCTGCCTCATGCCTGGCCGTAATAGGATTTGTACCAGGCAACGAAACGTTCGATCCCTTCCCGGATGGGTGTGGCGGGTTTGAACCCGACGTCGGCCATGAGATCGTCCACGTCGGCATAGGTCGCCGGCACATCCCCGGGCTGCATGTCCAGGAATTCCTTCTGCGCCGTCCGCCCGAGCACGCTCTCGATGGCGGCGATGAACGTGTTGAGCTCGACCGGCTGGTTGTTGCCGATGTTGTAGATCTTGTAGGGCGCATAGGACGTGCCGGGATCGGGCCGGTCCCCGCTCCAGGCGGGGTTGGGCGCGGGCAGGCGCCCCATCACGCGCACGACGCCCTCGACGATGTCGTCGATGTAGGTGAAGTCGCGCTGCATCCGGCCGTGGTTGAAGACCTGGATCGGCCGCCCCTTGAGGATGGCGTCGGTGAACAGAAAAAGGGCCATGTCGGGCCGGCCCCACGGGCCATAGACGGTGAAGAAGCGCAGCCCGGTGCAGGCAAGGCCGTAGAGGTGGCTGTAGGTGTGGGCCATCAGCTCATTGGCCTTTTTGCTTGCGGCGTAGAGGGACACCGGGTGATCGACGTTGTCGTGCACCGAAAACGGCATGCGGGTATTGGCACCGTAGACGGAACTGGATGAAGCGAACACGAGATGCTTTACGCCGTGATGCCGGCAGCCTTCTATGATATTGGTAAAGCCGACGATGTTCGCTTCGATGTATGCTTGGGGGTTTTTGAGGGAATACCGTACGCCCGCCTGGGCGGCCAGGTTGACCACCACGTCGAAACGATTCGCAGCGAAAAGCCTCTCCATGCCCTCACGTTCGGCCAGGTCCAGACGGGCGAAGGTGAAGCGGGGATGCCCTTCAAGCTGCGCCAAGCGGTCCTCTTTCAGCTTGACGCTGTAGTACGGGTTCATATTGTCGAGCCCGACCACGCGGATTCCGTTGTCCAGCAACCGTTTCGAAAGCTGAGAGCCGATGAACCCGGCCGCACCCGTCACAAGAACATTGTTATATTCAAACACCACCCTGGCTCCTTATCTGCTCCGGACGCTTTCATTTTTTTGGGGTGGACCCTCGGTACCAGTCCAGTGTCAATCCCAGCCCACTCTCCAGACTTACCCGTGGAACGTACCCCAGATCCGCGGCCGCGGAATCGATGGCGGACAGGGAATGCGGGATATCGCCGGGCCGCGGAGGCTGAATTGCGGGTTTGACCCCGGAGCCGGACAAAGCCGCGATCACCTCCCATAACCCGCTTATCGTCAGAGATTTCCCCGTCCCCACGTTGAACGCTTTGCCCGGGGCCGAAGAGGATTTCGCCGCCGAGATCAGCGCCTGAACCACATCCTCCACAAAAACAAAATCCCGGCTTTGGCGGCCATCGCCGTATATCGCCGGCCGTTCGCCGGTCAACGCTTTGTTCATGAAGATGGAAATGACTCCCGAGTAAGGTGACGATGGATCCTGCCGGGGTCCGAACACATTGAAAAAACGCAGGCTGACGGCTTCGAGTCCGTACAGGCTGTTGTAAACCCGCAGGTAGTATTCCACGGCAAGTTTCTGCACGCCATAAGGCGTCAGAGGCTTGGGCGGCATATCCTCGCGCTTCGGCAGACCGGGGTCATCCCCATACACGGCGCTCGAACTGGCAAAAACCACCCGCTGCGACCGGGCGCCCCGCGCCGCCTCGAGCACATTCAGGGAGCCGGTTTCATTCACCGCCGCGGATCCCAGGGGGTCATCAACGGTCTTGGGGACAGAGACCACGGCCGCTAAATGAAAGACAACTTCGCAGCCGGCTGCCGCTTTCGCAACCGTCTCGCGGTCGCAGATGCTGCCGCGCATGAAAGTGATGCCGCCGGCCACCGCCTCCAAGTTCGATGCGTGGCCGCTGGAAAGATCGTCCAGAACCGTCACCCGGCACCCGCCGGCCACCAATTTTTCAACCAGATGGGACCCGATAAAACCGGCACCGCCGGTGACCAGGGCGCTTCTCAATGGGATGACCATTCGTCGTTGATTCCTTCCGCACGGTTAACAAAAACTCGTCTTCAACTTAGCCCACTTTGGTGCAAAACTCAATTTATAGCGACCTAATCCCTAATTGGATTGCCATTCACAATGCGCAGAGCAAAAAAAAGTCATATCCGCCCGGTCCTATAATTGCCGGCTCTGTTCTTCCGATAAAAACAGTTGACAGGGAATATAAATATAAAATATCTAATATATCGTATATTAAAACGGCCTACCGGAATAATGGGGATGAAGTGAACCGAGACTTCAGCATGACCGATAAAGGAGGATTCGCCATGAAACCAAGCGCGGTTAAGGTTCTTGGATTTTTCGGATGTCTCGCGATCGCTCTCTTTTCAATGGCCAACGCCCAGGCTCAAGATTTCCCCGCTAAGCCGATCGAAGTCATCGTCGGATTTGCTCCGGGTGGCGGCACGGACAGCATTGCCCGGGCGGTGGCCGATGTGGCCCAAAAGTATGTGGGTCAGCCGCTGGTCGTCGTCAACAAGCCCGGTGCCGGCGGCATCATCGGCGCACAGTACGTCAACAGTGCCGCTCCGGACGGGTACACGGTCCTCGTGGCGGGAGGCAGCGAATCCGTCTCGACCCCACATTTCAAGGAACTGCCTTTCAGCCCCGTCGACGATTTCGAGCCCGTCATCCGTTTCATGATCGAACGCATCAATTTCTACGTCAAAAGCGACAGCCCCTGGAAGAGCATGCAGCAGTTCCTGGCAGATGCCGGCAAAAACCCCGGCAAATACACCTATGCCACATCAGGCGTCGGCGGGTTGCATCACGCTACCGTGCAGGTGCTGGAAAAACGCACTGGCGTCAGCCTGAATCACGTGCCCTATAAAGGGGGCGCTGAAACGCTGGCCGCCCTGGCCGGAGGTCATGTCGACGTGGCGATGGCCTCCCCGAACGAAGCCTTTGCACTGGTCGAGGGGGGGCGAGTGCGCCCGCTCGCTACCGCTTCGATCCAGCGGTCGCCCACGGAGCCCGACACCCCTACCCTGCGCGAGTTGGGCATCGATGTCTACATCGAAAACCAGAAGGGATTCGTCTGCCCCAAGGGTACCCCCAAACCGATAGTTCAGAAACTTCACGATAGCCTGAAAAAGGTATTTGACGACCTACAGTTCAGGGCCAATTCGGAAAAACTGAAGCTGGAGTTGGCCTACCTCAATCCAGAGGATTTCCGGAAAGCCTTGAAGACCATGTTCAATCAGATTGGCGACTCCGTAAAGAAGTAAAGGGAGGGCCGCTCATGACCGTCGACCGCGCCTTGGGGGCTGGGGCGCTTCTCCTGGCGGCCCTGGTATGCCTATCCGCTTGGAAATACGGGATCGCACGTCCCAATGCACCCGGGGCTGGATTCTGGCCTTTTCTCATTGCAGTAGTCATGGCTGGCCTGGGTGCGGCACTTGCGATCCGCCCCGGCCGCAGTCCGCTCCAATCGACTGGAGTGAACTCCAACTGGAAGGGCTTCTGGATCGCGCTAGCGTCTATGGGATTCTTTGTCCCGGTGTTGGTGCCGCTCGGGTACCCCGCCTCGATGTGGCTCCTCTTGATGGTACAACTCCGCTGGGTGGAAGGTCGATCTTGGACAACGGCTCTTCTGGTGGCGTCTGCAGCGGCGATAATGTCTTTCGTGGTGTTCCGGCTGTTGCTCCATGTGCCTCTGCCGTCTGGTATCTTGCCGCTGCCGCGCAACTGGTAACCGGAAGAAAGGAAACATCGTGGATACGCTGGCGCCCCTGTTCCACGGATTCGCGGTTGCCCTGACCCCCGACAATTTGATCTACGTGCTGCTGGGCTCACTGGTTGGGACGGTGATCGGCGTGCTGCCCGGGTTGGGCCCGACAGCCTCCATTGCGCTCCTGCTTCCGGTCACCATCGGCATGGACATGGTGTCATCGTTGATCTTCCTGGCAGGGATCTACTACGGCGCCATGTACGGGGGTTCGACCACTTCGATCCTGATGAACATTCCGGGCGAGGCCGCTTCGGTCGTCACTTGCATCGACGGCTACCAGATGGCCCGCCAGGGGCGCGCAGGTCCCGCCCTCGGAATGTCTGCCTTCGGCTCCTTTGCAGGAGGAACCATCGGGGTCGCGGCCGTGATGCTTATTTCGCCCATTCTCGCAGAGACCGCTCTGAAGTTCGGGCCGCCGGAGATGTTCGCCCTGCTCTTATTCGCTTTTACCTGCATCGGAAGCCTTACGGGCAAGTCTCAGGCTCGCGGCCTTCTAGTGGCCTGCATCGGCCTGCTCCTGGGCAGCGTCGGCACAGACGAGATCCATGGCGTCGATCGATTTACGTTCGGCACCCTTTATTTGCAGGACGGCATCGGCCTCGTACCCCTGGCCATGGGGCTCTTCGGCATGGGGGAGATCCTTTACAACATCGAGCGCCGCGAAGAGACTGGATCCGTTTTAAAGACCCCCAAGAACCTGTTGCCTACCCGTCAGGATTGGAAGGACTCTGGCTGGCCCATAACGCGGGGCAGCCTTCTGGGGTTTGGAATCGGCATTCTTCCGGGCGGCATGCCGGCAGTCGCCTCGCTCTTGAGCTATGCCGTAGAGCGGCGTATGGCCAAACACCCGGACCGTTTCGGCAAGGGTGCCATAGAGGCCGTGGCCGGCCCCGAAACGGCCAATAACGCCGCTACCGCCGGCGGATTCGTGCCGCTGCTCACCCTTGGGATTCCCACCAACAGCGTTCTGGCGCTGATGCTGGCGGCGCTGATGCTGCACGGCGTTACCCCCGGCCCTCTGTTGTTGTTCAAATGGCCGGACGTCTTTTGGGGGGTTATCGCCAGCATGTACATCGGCAACGTCATGCTCCTGATCCTTAATCTGCCCTTGATCGGACTCTTTGTACAGCTGCTGAAGGTGCCTTACAGGATCCTGTCGCCGCTCATCATCATGTTCGTACTGCTGGGGGCCTATGCCTTGAACAACAGCCATATCGATGTCCTGGCAACGGTCCTGTTCGGGGTCGTCGGATACCTGATGAAGCGCTTCGGCTTGGAACCCGCACCGTTGATCCTGGCCTATGTGTTAGGGCCGATGCTGGAGAACAACCTGAGCAAAGCGCTCATCCTGGCGCGCAGCTCCGGAATGTCCATCTTCATTACCAGGCCCATCTCCGGGATCCTGCTGGCCCTCACCTTCGTCGTGCTGGTGTATCCGATCCTCCAGTGGCTTATAGGAAGGAGGGCCGAGCGGTCCAGGTCCTCAGCGGCTTGACCATGATAGAACGGGTCGAGCGTCCATACGGTTGCAGCAGCGACGCTATCGACATGAATGATAACTGGAGGGACGATGCGATGACCACACCCGGAAAAACCTCAATCGGATTCATTGGACTGGGAGTGATGGGCCAATCCATGGCCCGAAACCTGTTGAAAGCCGGATTCCCCCTGACCGTGCATAATCGCAGCCGCGGTAAAGTCGAAGAACTAGTCAAGGATGGGGCCCGTGCAGCCGAAACTCCGGCCGAGCTGGCCCGGGCCGTAGCCATCGTCATTCTGTGCCTTCCGGACACACCGGACGTCGAGAAAGTACTCTTCGGGCCTCAAGGCGTGGCCGAGGGCGCCCACGAAGATCTGGTGGTCGTCGACACCAGCTCGATCTCGGCGACGGCAACGATCGAGTTTGCCGCCCGGCTGAAAACCCACGGTGTGGCCATGGTCGATTCGCCGGTCAGCGGCGGGCCCAAAGCGGCCGTGGACGGAACGCTATCCTGCATGCTGGGCGGGGATGCGTCTGTCATCGCCGGCTGCATGCCGGTGCTGCAGACAATGGGCAAGACCTTTGTGCATTTAGGCCCGGTCGGGGCCGGGCAGTTGGTCAAGGCCTGCAACCAGTTGGTGATTGCAGCCACACTCATGGGAGCCTCCGAAGCCATTGCGTTGTGCCGCAAATACGGTGTCGACCCGGTAAAAATGCGTGAGGCTCTCTTAGCTGGGTCGGCGCGCAGCTTCGTGCTTGAAAATCACGCGAAACGTATCCTGGACCAGACCCTGGCTCCTGGATTTCGAGCCGCGCTGATGCACAAGGACATGAAGCTGGCAATGAGCGCCGGACGCGACGCCGGGGTCTTCATGCCGGCCACGGCCCTCGGGGTCCAGCTTTTCGGTGCGCTCTGCAACACGGGCCGAGATGGCTTGGACAGCGCGTCGCTGGGGCTCTTGGTACAAGAACTGTCCGGCATTCGAGGCTGATGCCTCAGCCGGCACGGCACCTTATTGCTCAAGCAGCGCCGTTCAACGACGGATGAAGTGAAACGCCGGAATTGGACTTTTTAGGATGCCATCAAAGGCGGAAGGACGAAGATGAAGGAATCCAAGCTGGTCTCAGCCGCAAAGCTCAGGGAGTTCTGCAAAGCGGCCTTCCTAAGAGCGGGTCTAACCGAAGCGAATGCCTCTGCGTCAGCCGACAACCTGATCCTGTCGAACCTGAGGGGTGTCGATTCCCATGGGGTGGTCAGATTGCCCAAGTATATAAAACGACTGCAGGCGGCCGGCATGAAGGCAAACCCCCGGATCCAGGTCGAACGGAAGAGTCCGTCCGCCGCTCGCGTCGACGGCGACAACGGCTTCGGTCTGGTGGTGGCCAAGCGCGCCATGGAGGAGGCCATTCATCTGGCCGGCCCAACCGGGGTCGGGGTCGTTACGGTGTTCAACAGCGACCATTTTGGTGCGGCGGCCCATTATGCCATGATGGCCTTGGAAAAAGAGATGATCGGCGTCGTCCTGAGCAACGTTACGCCGGTGATGTCCGTTTGGGGCGGTAAGGGAGCCTTCATCGGCAACAATCCCGTTGCCGTGGCCGTGCCTTGCTTGAAAGCGTGGCCTGTGGTTTATGACGTGGCACTCAGCAAGGTTGCCGGCGGGAAGGTGCGTTTGGCCGCTGAAAAAGGTGAAAACATCCCATCGGACTGGATAACCGACAGTAACGGGGTGCCCACGCAGGATCCGACCCAATTCGAAAAAGGCGGCTCCCTGTTGCCGCTGGGCATCAAAGGCTACGGATTGGCCGTCATCGTGGAGGTGCTCGCGGGCGTCCTGGCCGGCTCCAGGATACTTGACGAGATACCCTTCTGGGCCCAGCACCTCTCCGAACCGGCGGGCTTGGGCCATTTCATGCTGGCCCTGAACATAGGCACATTTGTCGAGGTCGATTATTTCAAACAGAGAATGGACTACTTGGTGGACCGAATCCACAATGCGCCCAGGGCTCAAGGTGTCGAACGCATTTACCTGCCCGGGGAAATCGAGCATCTGACCGAAAAACAAAGAAATGAAAACGGCATCCCCATCCCCGAAGCCGTCTATGCATCCTTGATGGCAATGGCTGGGGAATTAGGCCTGCGCGCCGGCGAGTTGGACGGATCCCTCATTTAACACGGTTAAGGAATGGAGAATGCGGACATGCAAAGACCCAAGAATCACCTGAGAGAGCAAGTAAACCGCGGGGAAATCGCCCTGGGGACCTGCCTGTATTCCTTCAGCCCGGCGCTCATGGAACTGGCGGGTTTCTGCGGCCTTGATTTCTGCCGGATCGACAACGAGCACGCATGGCGCCAGGACGAGAGCGCTGAAAACGTCATTCGGGCCGCCACCCTTTCCGGCATCGTGCCTCTACTCCGAATCGACCGGGACGATCCCTACCTGGTGAGAAAGGCTTTCGAGATTGGGGCTGGCGGCGTTATCGTTCCGCATGTGTGCAGCCGCGCAGACGTGGAGGCGATTGTTGCTGCTGCCAAGTTCCCTCCCATCGGGCATCGCGGTTACGGTGGACTCTGCTTGTCCGGCAAATGGGGGGTGGACGCCGGCGTGGACTGGATGGAGTGGAGCAACCGTGAAACCCTGGTGATCCCGATGATCGAGGACGTGAAGGCGATCGAGCACATTGAAGAGATCATGTCGGTGCTGGGAATGGACGGGGTTTTCTTCGGGCCCGCCGATTTCAGCATTTCCGCCGGAGTACCTCTGCAAACCGGGCATGCAAAAGTGATGAGCGCTTTAAAGACGGTAGTTGCGGCTTCCAAACGCCACGGTAAGTTCGTCATATTTGGTGCCGGCTTTCCGCAATGGGAAAAAGCCGCCCCCATCATGGAGATGGGCGTGCAAGCAATTGAACTGGGGCATGACGTCACCATCCTCAAATCCGTCTGGGAAAAAGCCATCGCCGAAATCAAGGCAAAAAAATTGAAATAGAAAGAAGGAAGACCCATGTCGGATCGCACGCTGCAGATCGAACTCGGGCAGGAACCGGTTTCTCTCAAGGAACTGGCGGTTCAGAGCATCAAGAAAGCCATATTTGACCGTAAACTCAAGCCGGAGAACCTTTACTCTGACGTTGCCATAGCAAAAACGTTGGGTGTTTCGAAAACCCCGGTGCGCGAGGCGCTTATAGACCTGGCCTCCCGAGGTCTCCTGGTGCATGAGCCCAGGAGAGGATTCAGAATACGGCGGCTCACGGAAGAAGATGTTTGCAGTCTCTACGATTACCGGGAGGTTCTGGAAGTAGGCGTGGTCAGCCGGTTGGTTCCGAAAATAACCTTGGAAGGAATCGAAGAACTTGAACAAATATTATTGGAGCGGAGAAAGACCAATACCGGCACCGAACAGATGCGCTCCATCATGGCCGACCGGCTTTTTCATCTACGATTGGCAGAGTTCTGCGGCAACTCGTTTCTTTTGAAAGCCATCCAGCAGGTGCGGGACCTTTGCGATGTCGCCGGGGGCTTGTCGCTGCGAACCGTCGGGAGAAAAGACGAGGCTCAACGGGAGCATGAGGCCTTGTTTGAAATGATTAAACGTCGATCCATTAAAGGTGCAAGAGAAGCAATGGAGGAACACCTGCGCTCCACCTGCCGGCGAGTCCTGCAAAACCTGTAGACGACCGGCAAACTGGAAGCCATCCCAAAAATAGCAGATCATAAGCCGAGGGCAAGACGCACGCCGATGAAAAGCGCAAGCCGCGTCAGGTGGTGAGCATTTTTCAGAGGCGGGCCACGCCGCCAGCGCGCTGTCAGATGCATTTTTGAGATAGCGTCTAACCGGATTTCCGCCGCTGGTCCTCTCTGCAGTGGTTTCGTGTCTGCATCCTCTTTTCTGTCGAGAAGTGTGCTTTGCCCCTGTGGCGCAACATCGATTACCGGCCCTTGACTTTTTTCCGCAACGCTTCTAACCTTTCTTTAAAAATAAAAGCAAGCTTGTGCCCTTACCTCTATACGATGCTCCTTGCCCGGCTTCGGGAAAGCAGCACCCCATCTACCAACGCCCCGGCAAGGCGGCTGGAAAAAAGATGATTTCTCACATCCACCTCAAGCTTTACGCCTCCCTGCAGATGTTCACGCCGCCTGAGGGGGAGGAGTATCCCATCGCACCCGGCACGACCATGCGGGCCCTTCTTGAAAAGCTCAATGTCCCGGAGGAAAAAGCCAAGCTGATTTTCATCGACGGGGCCCAGGCCGATCTTTCCTCCACGCTGCAGGGCGGCGAACGGGTGGGGATATTCCCTCCCGTCGGCGGCGGCTGAAGGACGCGGGCCGGGTCTCCAGGTGGCTGGGAATTCGGCGCGACGCCCAATATTGGGCATCATTTTTCGGCAGCAAACATCTTGGTCGCCTTTTTTATCATAATTACTCATAGTTATATTTATAACGGGTTTGGCAGTTATTTTGCTTTCTGAACTGATCGCACCGGGAACGCCTTGCTGCGGGATGACCGAGGTCTTCGCAAATCTTCAAAACCAAGGGAGGGGAAAACATGTGCCGCTCAAAATGGTCGTTGTTCATCATTGTTTGTGTCAGCCTGGCTCTGCTCACCGGGTATGGGCTTGCGCAGGAAAAGCCCTATCCGACCAAGTCCGTCACCTACCTGGTCACCTTCGACCCCGGCGGGCAGTCTGACCGCGAAGCCCGCAGGCAACAGCCTTTCCTGGAAAAAAGCCTCGGGCAGAAGGTCATCGTCGACTACAAAGTCGGCGGCGGCGGCGCCCTGGGCTGGAGTGAGTTGGTCCGTTCCCAGCCGGACGGTTACCTGATGGCCGGGATCAACATCCCCCACATCATTCTGCAGCCCATGCAGCAGCAAACCGGTTACACTACCGATCAGATCATTCCCGTGGCCCTGTTCCAGCGCACGCCGCTCGCCCTCGCCGTCCTGAAAACCAGCCCCTACAAGACCATCCAGGAATTTATCGCGGCGGCCAAGGTCAAGCCAAGCGACATCAGCATCGGCGGCTCCGGCACGTTCTCCGGGCATCACGTGGCCACGCTGCGGTTTCAGAAGATGACCGGTACCAAGTTCAACTACGTGCCCTTCACGGGCGCCGCGCCCCAGATTACGGCCTTCCTGGGCGGGCATGTCAACGCCGTCTTCGGCAATTCCGACGACCTGGTGAAGTACTCGGGCGACATCCGAGTGCTGGCCGTGGCCGATGAAAACAGGTTTTTCGGGTTTCCGGAAACCCCCACCTTCAAGGAGTCGGGCATCGACATCGTCGAATCCATTGACCGCGGCATCGGTCTGCCCCCCAAAACACCCGATTATATCGTGAAAAAGCTCGAGGCGGCTTTCCTGCAGATCGCCAAGGACCCCGCCATTCAGGAGCAGATGAAAAAAGAGGGCTTCGTCCCCTTGGCGCTCGGCAGCCAGGCGAGCAGGGCCTACATCGAGAAGATGACGGGGATCTACAAGGACATCGTCAAGGACATCAAGAAATAGAGCGGGGGCTGTACCGTGCTGAAGACCCAACGATCCGGCGACATCGCCTGCGGGGCCTTCCTGGCCCTGCTGGGCCTTGCGGCGGCCTGGGCCTCGACCACTATCGATGAAGGTGCCGGCGGGCATTTGCACCCCCGCAACTTCCCGCTCCTCCTGGGAGTATTGCTTTTCATCGGCGGGGCGGGGCTCGCCGTTCACGCGCTGATTGCCAGAACCGGGGCAAACAAGGCGATTGGCTGGCCGGACCGCCGGGGATGGAAGTTCTGGGGCATCGCCCTGGCCGCCCTGGTCCTTTACGTGGGGCTCTCCAATCCGCTGGGGTTTCTCATCTGCACCTTTTTCTTCGTCGCGGGGTTCATCTGGTACTTTGGCCGGTACAGCCCCATAGTGGCCGTGGCCTGGGCGTTGGGTGTCGCTGCCTTTGTTTACGTCGTTTTCATCTGGTTGTTGGATCTGACCCTGCCCCTGGGGCCGCTCGCGTTTCTTTCATAAACAGGGCACGGCCTGCTGGCAGGGGCGTGCCTGGTTTTCTGCACGGAAAGGTGTGACGAATGGAAGCGTGGTCTTCCCTGATGGGCGGATTTGCGGCGGCCATCAGTCCCTACAACCTGATGTTTGCCCTGATCGGAAGCATTGCCGGGACCTTGGTGGGCGTGCTGCCCGGGCTGGGACCCACCGCGGCTATTGCCATGCTGCTGCCGCTGGCCTCTCACCTGGATCCGGCGCCGGCCATCATCATGATGGCGGCCATCTACTACGGGGCCATGTACGGCGGCTCGACCACCTCCGTCCTCGTCAACATCCCCGGTGAAGCCTCCTCGGTGCCCACGGCCATGGAAGGCTACCAGCTCAACCTTCAGGGCCGCGGCGGGCCGGCCCTGGGGATTTCCGCCATCGCCTCGTTTGCGGCCGGCACCATGGGCGTGATCGGGCTCACGTTTTTCGCGCCGGTGCTCGCCCGGACGGCCCTGGCTTTCGGGCCGCCGGAATATTTCGCCCTGACCTTCCTGGGCGTGAGCCTGGTGGTCAGCCTTTCCGGCCGCGACCTGGGCAAAGGGCTCCTATCCGCCCTGGTGGGGCTGCTGACCGCCGTGATCGGCCTGGACCCTCTCACCGGGGTGACGCGACTGACCTTCGGATCCATGGAACTCATGGCCGGCATCGATTTCGTGCCCATCATCATGGGGCTTTTCGCCATCAGTGAAATCCTGGTCAATGCCGAAAAAGAAACCAAGTGCATCCTGGAGGCCAAACGCATCGAGTGGCTGCCCACCTGGCAGGACATCAAGGACACCTGGGCCGCCACGATCCGGTCCGGGGTCATCGGGTTTCTGGCCGGCTTAATCCCGGGCTGCAGTCCCGCGGTCACCTCCTTCATGGTGTACGACCTCGAGAAACGCTTTTCCAAGCACCCCGAGAAATTCGGGCATGGGGCCATTGATGCCGTCGCCGCCGTCGAGGGCTCGAACAATGCCACGGCAAGCGGCGGGTTCGTGCCCCTGCTCGCCTTTGGCATTCCCTCGGGCCCGGCGCTGGCCGTGCTGCTCGGCGGGTTTCTGATGTATGGCCTGCAGCCCGGCCCACGCCTGATGCAGGAGCAGCCCGCGCTCTTGTGGACGATCATCGCCAGCATGTACATCGGCAATGTGATGCTGCTGGTTCTAAATCTCCCGCTCGTGGGTCTCTGGGCGCGCATGGCCTTGATCCCGTTCCCCATCCTCGGACCCATCATCGCGGTCTGCACCCTAATCGGGGCTTACAGCCTGCGCCATTCCTTCTTCGACCTGTGGATCAGCCTGCTGTTCGGCGTGATCGGCTACCTCATGCGCAAATTCGAGTTTCCCGTGGCACCTATGGTGCTGGCCACGGTGCTGGCCAAGCTGATGGAGACCTCGTACATGCAGTCGCTGGTCATGTCCAAGGGCTCACCCCTCATCTTCTTCACCCGCCCGATCTCGGCGGCCTTCATCCTGCTCACCCTCCTGTCGGTCGCGAGCGGCATCTGGCTGCGGCGACAGGCCAAGGTCAAGCAGGTGGAACTTGAGGAGAGCGACTCCTGAGTTTATCGGTGGGTTCAGTTGCTGCTGCGGACGGGATCTCTTTCGAGGTAGTCTCTCGGCTGGATACCGAGTTTTTTAATCCGATACTGGAGGGTGGAACGCGGCAGGCCCAGCAGGCGTGCGGCGCCGTTCGACCCGCCAATGGCCCCCCGTGTTCGGGCCAGTGTCTTGACGATGTGTTGTCTCTCGGAGTCCCGGAGGCTGAGGAGGTTTTCGTCCATGCCTTGGCCCTGGGGCAGCGCCGATTCGAGAATTTTATCCACATCATCGGCAGAAATCTCATCCCCCGGACGCAGGATGATCATCCGTTTGACCAGGTTCTTCAACTCCCGCACATTGCCCGGCCAGGCGTACTCGCACAACCGGTCCAGCGCCCGGTCGGAGTAAAGCGGCTCCGGCCGGTTCATCTCCCTGGCCTCCATGGAGGTGAGCTTTTCCATCAGCAGCCGGATGTCATCCTTTCTGCTTCTCAGCGGCGGCACATGGATCGACACGATGTTCAGCCGATAGTAGAGGTCCTGGCGGAATGTCCCGGCCCGGATGCCTTCTTCGAGGTTCTTGTTGGTGGCGGCAATCACCCGGCAGTCGATCTGAATGGAACGGCTGTCGCCGACACGCTCGAACTGGTTGTCCTGGAGGATATGCAGCAGTTTGGCCTGGAGCTGGATCGGAAGCTCGGCGATTTCGTCCAGGAAGATGGTCCCGCCGTGCGCCAGCTCGAAGCGCCCGATGCGCCGGTCGCTCGCGCCTGTGAAGGCGCCCTTGGCATGGCCGAAGAGCTCGCTTTCAAAGAGTGAAGAGGCCAGCGCCGGGCAGTTGGTTTTCACGAACAGATGGTTTCGCCGGGAGCTCAGGTTGTGGATGCAGCGCGCCAGGTAGTCCTTGCCCGTCCCGGTCTCGCCGGTGATCAGGATCGTCGCGTCCGTGTCGGCTGCACTTTCGACCAGCCGCATGATCTTGGTCATGGCCGGCGATTGGTAGAGGAACTCGTGCCGCTGATAATGGTCGCTGCTCCGCAGCAGGAACTCCTTCTCGCGCTCCAGGTTCTTGTTCAGCTTTTCCAGCTCGGTGTAGGCCAGCATGTTGTCGACGGCGATGGCCACCTGCCGGGAGGCTTCCGTGAGGATCTCCGTCAACTCGGAAACATGATCCGGTGCATCTCGGAACGAGAAGTGAATCGAACCCAGGATACGATTGCGGACGAGCAGCGGAAACGCCATGGTCGCGTTCAGGCCGGCCTGGACGAGCGCCCCGATGGACGTCAGGTCGGTGTAGCGCCGCAGGTCGTCGATGATGATCGGCTGGCGCGACTGCACCACCATCCGGGCGATGGCGCCGTCGGCCAGCGGGCGGCTGGCCCGGGTCAGGACGCCTCCGGGCTGGACGCCGTCGGCCGCGGCAAAATAGCTGATGGACTGGGCTTTGGCGTCGTAAAGATTGATGGCCATGCGATCGTAGGCAAAGTGCTTGCGCAGTTCCTTGGCCAGGGCCTGGAAAAGGCCTTCGCGGTTGGTCCGGGTGACCACCGCGTTATTGAATTCCAGCAGCATTTTATATCGTGTTTCGGCGTTCCATTGCATATCGGGTTCCTTCGTTGCAGGCAGATGTCGCAGCGCCTCTCGAACAGAAACCCCAATTCTGCCGAAAAATCAAGCGCAAAATTCGGCATTGCGCCCAATATTGGGCACAACTTTTAGGCAGCAAAGCCCGAATGGGCTTCTAATTATAATGATAGCAGTAGGTTATTTTTTTAACCAACCTGGCAATGGCTTTGCAATTGGAGACAAGCGGCTGAAAACCCTATTCTGGCAGGAACTTCCATGGACTTCGAGTTGAAATACGGCGAAGGAAAAGCACGGATCCCCATCCCGGAGAAGGCCGACGTTTCGATTCTGCAGCCGTTGCACCTGCCCGTCATCGAGTCCCTGGAGGATTCGCTGCAGGCCGCCCTGAATTCACCACTCGGCAGCGATTCCTTGGCAAAACTGATAGAAAGGCGCAAGCCCGGCACCGTGGTCATCGCCATCCCGGATGAAACGCGCCCGACCCCTTCCAAGGCGCTGCTCGGCCCGCTGCTCGAACTGATCCGCTCGAATCGGAAGACAGGGCCTGCTCCCGCCGTCACGGTCGTTATCGGAGGGGGGCTGCACCCCCCGGCCGATCAGGCGACCATCCAAAGACTCCTGCCCCCGGACATCGTTGCGGGCTGCCGGGTGGTCGCCCATGATGCCCGAACCGCCCGGATGATGGACTACGGCCTCACGTCCCGGGGAACACCCGTGCGGATCAATGCGGACTTCGGCATGGCCGACTTCAAGATCGTCATCGGTCAGGTGGACCCCCACCAGTTCGTGGGTTTCACCGGAGGATCCAAAGGAGCGGTCATCGGCTGTGCCTCGGCCGATACGATCGAAAAGAACCACAGCCTCATGTCCGAAGCCGACGCCCGGGTCGGTCGTCTCAAGGGCAACCCCGTGCGCGAGGATTTGAACGAGGCCGGGGAAATGGTCGGCATCGATTTCGCCGTCAACCTGGTCCTCGATGCCGATAAGAAGGCCGTGCACCTGGCGGCCGGAAAGCCCATGGCCGTGCTGGAGTCCTGTGCGGTGACGTGCGCCAAGGTCTACGGGGTCGGCATCGCAGAAAAGTTCGACATCGTGGTGGCCTCCTGCGGCGGCTATCCCAAGGACATCTGCCTGTACCAGGCCCAGAAGGGGCTGAACCTGGCCTCCCACGCCGTCAAGCCCGGCGGCCACATTCTGCTCCTGGCGGCCTCCCCCCAAGGGGTGGGCGATGACATTTATTTCGACTACGTGTCCCAGTTCACCACACCGGCGGAGGTGATCCGGGATTTCAAATCGACAGGCTTCCGCATGGGCGCGCACAAGGCCTATCTCTTCGGACAAACCCTTGTCAATTACAACGTGGCCGTGTTTTCCGACCTGGAACCGGGGGTGCTGCGCAAATGCCACTTGCGGGCGGCGGACCCGGCAACGATCGTCGCCGAGTGGGTTTCGGCCTTCGACGGCACGCCGCGGCTGGCGATAATACCGAATGCCAACACGACGTATTTCTATGAGTCGGCTGGACACTCGAAGCTGGAAGCAAAAAATTGATCGGAGAATTCGAGGGAAAGATCAGAGCGGTAACCCCAAATACCCAACACCAAACACCAAATAGATAGCACCCAAACACCGGGCAGGTTTCATCGAAGCCGCCCAAACACACAAGGAGGAATGCGCATGATCCAATTTCTAGTTCACGAAAAAGCCGACAACGTCGGCGTGGCCACGGTCGACATCAAGTCGGGCGAGAAAGCCAAGGGGCTCTACATGGACTCCCAGAAGCCGGTTCAGGTCAAGGCCCTGCAGGACATCCCCCTCGGGCACAAGATCGCCCTTACCAAGTTCAAGAAGGACGACGCCGTGATCAAATACGGCCATGACATCGGCCGCGTCGTGGCCGATATCAAGACCGGCGAACACGTTCACATTCACAATCTAAAAACGAGGAGGTGGTAACCATGGCCAAGACCAAAACCCCTAAAGTGTTCGCCTACCGCCGGGAAAACGGCCGGGTCGGCATCCGCAACCACGTGCTGATCCTGCCGCTGGACGATCTGAGCAATGCGGCCTGCGAGAAGGTGGCCTACAACGTCAAGGGCACCAAGGCCATCCCGCATGCCTATGGCCGGCTGCAGTTCGGCAAGGACCTGGAGCTGTTCTTTCGCACCATGATCGGCACCGGGGCCAACCCCAACGTGGCCGCGGTGGTGGTGATCGGCATCGAGCCGGAGTGGACCAACCTCATCGTCAAGGGCATCGCCAAGACCGGCAAACCCGTGGTGGGCTTCAGCATCGAGCGCTTCGGCGAGTTCAAGACCGTCGAGATGGCCTGCTGGAAGGCCAAAGAGTATGTGCAGTGGGCAAGCGAGTTGCGCCGCGAAGAATGCGATCTGAAGGAGATATGGGTGAGCGTGAAGTGCGGCGAAAGCGACACCACCAGCGGCCTGGCCTCCAACCCGACCGTAGGCAACGCGATCGACAAGCTGGTGGCGATAGGCGCGACCTGCTGCTTCGGCGAGACGAGCGAAATCACCGGGGCTGAAATGGTCTGCAAGGAACGCGGCGCCAGCCCTAAAATCGGCGAGAAGTTCATGAAAACCTGGCAGACCTATGAAGACATGATTCAATCTCACAAGACCGATGACCTCTCAGGCTCGCAGCCGACCAAGGGCAACATCCGCGGCGGGCTGACCACCATCGAGGAGAAGGCCTTCGGCAACCTGCAGAAAATCGGCAAAAAATCCAAGTATGTCGATGTGCTGGACAAAGCCGAAGCACCCACCGGGCCGGGCCTGTGGTACATGGACACTTCGAGCGCCGCGGCCGAGGCCGTTACCCTGTGGGCCGCAGCGGGCTTTGTCGCCCACTTCTTCCCCACCGGCCAGGGCAACATCATCGGCAACCCGATCGAGCCGGTCATCAAACTGACCGCCAACCCCATCACGGCCAAGACCATGAGCGAGCACGTCGACTACGACTGCTCGGCGATTCTCAGGGGCGAGATGACGCTCGACCAGTCCGGCGACAACCTGCTGCAGATGCTGATCCGCACCTGCAACGGACGACGCACGGCCCAGGAAGTGCTCGGCCACGAGGAGTTCGTGCTGACCAAGCTCTACGAGAGTGCCTGATGAAGCACCGCCGGGAGAGGGTCGCCAGACTCTCTCCCGGCGGCAGCGGCTCGATTGCGGTTTCAAAAAAAACGGTCCACGTCAGGTGATCTACCGGAGCCTGCCCATCCGGCTCCGCACCTCCGGGACTCAACCCAAGGAGGGGCTGTCATGCAATTCGGATTCATCGGCGTCGGCCAGATGGGTGGCGGGCTTGCCCGCAATCTGATTCGCGCCAAGAAGAACGTGTGGGTGTTCGATCTCAACCCCGAGGCTGTGAAGACCACCCTGGCTGCCGGCACCACCGGCCGAGCCGCCGCAAAAATCGAAGAACTGGCTGGCGCCGACGTGGTGTTCACCAGCCTGCCGCTGCCCCAGCACCTGGAGTCGGTCATGCTGGGGCCGAAGGGGCTCCTCAGCCGGATGAAGGCCGGCTCCACCTACATCGACGTCAGCACCATCGACCCCGCCACCGCCCGCAAGCTTTCCGATGCGGCAGAAGCCAAAGGCATCCACTTCCTGGAGTGCCCTCTCGGCAAGACCCCGGCGCAGGCCGAGAAAGCCGAAGAACCCATCTTCGCCGGCGGCAAGAAAGCCGTCTACGAGAGCATGCTGGACACCCTCACCATCATCGGCAAGCCCGTCTACTACCTCGGCGAAGTCGAAGCCGCCTGCGCGCTGAAGCTGATCAGCAATCTCATCGGCATGACGAACCTGGCGGTGTTGACGGAGGGTATCCGCATCGGCGAGAAGGCCGGCATCGAACCGAAATACCTGCTGGAGCTGCTCAACGACACCGGCGCGAAAAGCTTCCAGATGGACGTGCGCGGGCCGTGGATCGCCGGCGGCGATTTCAAGAGCCGCTTCGGTTTGGACCTGGCGCTGAAGGATGTCCGCCTCGGGTGCGAAATGGCCAAGACCTGGGGCAACGACGCCAAAACGATGCAGGTGGCATTGGGCTATTTGAAAGCCGGCAGCAGTGCCGGGTATGGTAAAGAGGATTGCAACGCGATGTACAAAGTCATCAAGTAGCCATACCGCGGGGAGCCGGATCCGCCGCATCCGGTTGCGCAACGGTTGAGGGATTCGGCTCGCGAGGGCGGATCCTGTCCGGTGCCCGGCGCAGCGCTTATGCGGACACGGGCCATCCGGCGCGACCCCGAGACACGACGATGGGAGGAACGGGAACATGCCTTTCGGCTACAATGGAAAAATACTTCATATCGATCTGACCCAACAGAAATGGCACGTCGAAGAGCCCGGTGAAAAGTGGTACCGCACCTACATGGGCGGTTCGGCGTTCGCTTCGTATTACCTCCTCAAGATGCTCACGCCCGGCACCGACCCGCTTTCCCCTGAAAATGTTCTAGTGTTTGCCTGCAGCGTGGTGACCGGGGCGCCCATATCCGGCTGGAACCGGTACACCGTGGCCGCCAAGTCGCCCCTGACCCATGCCTTCGGCGAATCCGAAGCCGGCGGGTTTTTCGGGCCGGAGCTCAAGTTTGCTGGTTTCGACGCCATCGTCATCCAGGGCCGCGCCGCCCAACCGATCTATCTCTTCATCAAGGACGGGAACGTCCAGTTCCGGGATGCAAAGGACGTCTGGGGCCTGGACAATTTCAAAGCCCTGCTGCGCATCCAGGAGGAGGTTGGGGACAAACGGGTGCGGGTGGCTTCCATCGGCCCGGCCGGCGAACGACTGGTCCGCTTTGCCAACGTCAGCAACGACGTCGAGCACTTCAACGGCCGCACCGGCATGGGGGCGGTCCTGGGATCCAAGAACCTCAAGGCCGTCGCCGTGCGCGGCACCAAACGCATGGAATCAGCCGAGCCTGAAAAGGTCAAGGACATTGCCCGCTGGCACAACGCCCGCATCAAGACCCACCCGCCCAACGTGGGCCTGACCAACTTCGGCACACCGGGGCTGGTCAAGGGGCTGAATGCCACCGGCATCCTGCCGACCCGCAACTTCCGGGAAGGGGTTTTCGAAGGAGCCGACAAGCTCAACGCCGATGCCTACGCATCCATTCTGCACTCCTCCGGCACCTGCTGGACCTGTGCGGTCAAATGCAAGCGCCGCGTGGCCCTGGACGACGAAAAATACCCGCTCAATCCAAAGTGGGGCGGCCCGGAGTACGAAACCATCGCGGCCTTCGGCTCGATGATCGGCAACGACAACCTGCTGGCCGTGGGTCGGGGCAACCAGCTTTGCAACCTCTACGGGTTGGACACCGTGTCCATGGGAAACGTCACCGCCTTTGTGATGGAATGCTTCGAGAACGGCATCCTGACGGACAAGGACACCGGCGGTCGCAAAATCAACTTCGGGGATCCCGATGCGATGCTGTGGCTGATCGAGGAAGTCGTCCAGCGCCGGGGAATCGGCGACATCCTGGCCGAGGGGGTGAAAACGGCGTCCGAACGGATCGGCCGGGGCTCGGAGCAATTCGCGTTCACCATCAAGGGCAACGATCTACCTTTACACGACGGCCGCGGCAAGACCGGCATGGCCTTGGGCTATGCCCTGTCCGCCACCGGGGCGGACCACATCGAAACGCCCCACGACGTCGCCTTTCAGGGCGACGGCGTTGCCAAGCTGCATGCCGTGGGGCTGCTGGACCCGGTCGAACCCCTGGAAACCGACATGGCCAAAGTCCGGTTTTTTGCCCTGGGCCAGAAGGCCTGGGGCATCAACAACCTGCTGAGCATCTGCAACTTCACGTCGGTGGCCATCCACGCCATGACCTTCCACAACCTGGTCGAGGCGGTGCGAGCCGTCACCGGCTGGGACACCAGCCTTTACGAAATCATGCTGGCCGTGGAACGGTCGATGGTCATGTCCCGCATTTTCAACCTGCGGGAAGGCTTCGGCCCGGAGGACGACAAGGTGATTCGCCGGTGGCACGAGCCGATGCCGGGCGGACCGATCAAGGGCAAGAAGCTCGATGAGCAGGAATTCCGGCGGGCGATCGAGGTTTTCTACGAGTTGTCCGGCTGGGACCGGCGCGGCAGGCCGACGTTCGGCAAACTGGTCGAACTGAATCTCGAATGGCTGCAGCCGGAAATGCCGCAATGACGATACGCGTCCGGGTGAGCCTTTACTCCGGCCTTCGCACCGACCGGTTTGCCGAGGCCGAGGTTGAGTTGCCGGAGGGCGCCACCGTAAACGATCTGCGGGAAAAGCTGGACCTGCCTCTGCAGGATATCGGTATCGTCATGGTGAACGCCCGCAGCGGCACGTTTCAGCAGAGGTTGCAGCCCGGCGACAGAATAACGCTCATTCCGCCGATCGGTGGCGGCTGATTGGGTGCCTGGGGGATCTCTCCCCGGCAACCTGGCAGATGCCTCCAAGGCCGTGGAAACCGTATGGAAACAGCTACCAGAAAGGAGGGCCAGCGTCGCCGATTGATTATGGTGAGAGCACATTTCAGCAGCGGGCCTCGACCGGTGTGATCCGCCGTTGCCCGGCAGTTCGAAATCTAAGACTCAACCAACGTGAAGGAGGGATGAATGACGATGAAACGGTTTAACGCGATTGCGGCAACTCTCGGTGCGATAATCTGCATTTCCCTGGCAGTGGGGCTCTCCAGCGCCGTGGCTCAAAACAAACCCATGGTTCGGGTCAGCGGGCAGCCCTGCCTGCACGGCATGCCCACCTGGGAGGTCCTGGAGCAAAAACCAACAAACCTTCCCGTCGAGATGAAATACATGATGTTTCCCTCCGGGCCCCCTCAGATTGAGGCCATGGCCGCCGGTGAATGGGACGTCGGCGCCATCGGCACCGTGCCCATGATGATGGCCAGCATCCGTTACGGAGCCTTGATGATCGGCATCTCCAACGACGAGTCGGAGACCAACGACCTGTGGGTCCGGCCGGATTCGCCGCTTTTGAAGGCCAAGGGCGCCAACCCCAAATTCCCCAACCTTTACGGCACGGCCGCGGACTGGAAAGGCAAGAAAATCCTGTGCACCACCGTCTCCACCGGCCACTACGCCCTGTCCTCCACGCTGAAGGCCCTGGGCCTCAAGGACAACGAGGTCCAGATCATCCAGATCGAGCAGGGCCAGGCGGTAGCGGCGTTTGCATCCGGCCAGGGCGACATCCTCCAGATGTGGGCCCCGTTCAGCTACATCGCCGAATCCCGGGGCTGGAAGAAGGTCTCCTCCGGCGCCCGCGCCGGCGCCATGATCCCCGGCGCCATAATCGTACGCAAGGAATATGCTGAAAAGAACCCCGAGCAGGTGGTGCAATGGTTGGGGATTTACATGAACATGGTCGCGAAGATGAAAGGCGACCACGCGTGGGGCACCGAGCGCCTGCACAAGTATTTCAACGACTACTGTGGAATGGAATTGTCCAAGGAATTGGTGGCCAAGGAGTTCGAATTGCGGCCGCTATTCCTGCCGAAGGAGCAGGTCACCCTCCTGACCGATCCCGCCAAGGCCAAGGCCTGGATGACGGCCATTGCCCAGTTCTTCGTGGACCAGGGCCGCATCAGCAAGGAAGAAATGGACCGCTATGTGAAGAACAATTGCTTCATCGACCCCAAGTTCATGGAGTCCGTTGCCGCGAAGTGGAAGCAATAGTCCGCGGGCGGCTGAAGCTCAATCGCCATTGCCGGGAGAACGGCTCAACCCTCCCGGCAATGACATCACCTCTTAAGGTCGATACGCCCATGGAAAACGTCTGCAAGCAAGCGCTGATCCCCCGCACGCCGACGCCGTATGTGCTGCAGCTGAAGGCATCGGCGGCGGACAACACCATTTCGCTCATCAGTTTCATCGCATTTCTCATGGCGTGGGAGATCATCTGCCGGCTGGGAATCATCGGACCCTACCAGCTCGTGCCGCCCAGTCAGCTCGTATCCACCTTCATCATGAAGCTAACAGAGGCCAACCCCGACGGCGGTACTCTGTTCGAGCACACCGAAACGAGCCTCCTGCTGGCGCTGACCGGCTTTAGTGCCGCCGTTATCATCGGCGTGCCGCTCGGCCTGCTCATGGGCTGGTACAAGCCTCTGGATCTGATGGTGACTCCCGTGTTCGACGCCATCCGACCCATCCCCCCCATCGCATGGATACCGCTCGCCATCATCTGGCTCGGCATCGGGCTGCCGGCCAAGGCGTTCATCATCTGGCTGGCGGCCTTCGTGCCCTGCGTGATCAACTCGTACACCGGGATCAAGCTCACCAACCCGGTGCTCACCCGTGTCGCTGAAATCTATGGGGCTTCCCGATGGGAAACCTTCTACAAAGTCGGCGTGCCTTCGGCCATCCCCATGGTGTTCACGGGCCTCAAGCTCTCCCTGAACGCTTCCTGGACTACCCTGGTAGCCGCTGAACTGCTGGCGGCCTCCCAGGGCCTGGGCTACCTGATTCAGATGGGACGGCGGCTGTCCCGACCGGATATCATCATCGTCGGCATGCTGACCATCGGCCTGACCGGAGCCCTGATGTCCTGGGGCCTGAACCGAATTGAGGCGCGCTTCGCCTCATCGAAGAGGGTCAAACTATGATTGCATCGGGATTTTTCAAGAAAGGATCCAAGCTCTTTCTTCCGCTCCTCTCGGTGGCCGTCTGCCTGAGCATCTGGGAGGTGCTGCACCTGATCATCGGCGGCGACTTTCTGCCCTCCCCGTATCAGGTATTCAAGGAAGGTCTGCGGATGTTCTCGGTGAAAATCGGAGGCAACACCGTGTGGGTGCACATCTACTACAGCCTGCGCCGGGTCGTTATCGCTTACCTCTTGGGAGCCGTCACCGGCCTGCCGCTCGGCATGTACATGGGCTGGAACCGGACCTTCGACAAGGTCGTCAAACCCGTCTTCGAGGTCCTGCGGCCGATCCCGCCCATCGCCTGGATACCGATCGCCATCCTGTGGCTGGGCATCGGCGAAGGGCCCAAAATCTTCATTTGCTACGTCGGCGCGTTCGTCATCTTCGTTCTCAATGCCTACACCGGCATGCGCTACACCGATCCGTTACTCATCGCCGCGGCCCGCACCTACGGCGCCTCGCGGCGGCAGCAACTCTTCAACGTCGCCATCCCGGCGAGCCTGCCGTCGGTGTTTGCGGGGGTCCAGAACGCCCTGAGCATGTCGTGGATGTGCGTGCTGGCGGCCGAACTGGTGGGCGCCCGCGAAGGGGTCGGCTACCTGATCATCCAGGGCATGGACATGTACAAGCCGCCCATGATCATGGTGGGCATGATCATCATCGGCATCATCGGTGCATCGCTGGCGGTTACTCTCAGATGGTTCGAAAGGCTGGTTTGCCCATGGCGCAGAGACCTGACATAAAAATCGAGTGCCGCAACATCTCCAAGATGTTCCTCACCGAGCAATACACCATCAATGTTTTGGACGACGTCTCGCTGCAGGTTCAGAAAAACGAGTTCGTGGTGGTGCTGGGGCCCGGCCAGTGCGGCAAGACGACGCTTCTCAACTGCATGGCCGGCATCATCATGCCCGACGAGGGGAAAGTCTTGATGGACGGCAGGGAGGTGACGGGGCCCGGCCCTGACCGGGGGGTCGTCTTCCAGCAGTATGCCCTGTTCCCTTGGAAGACGGTTATGGATAACGTGTCTTTCGGCCTTTACATCAAGGGCGTGGATAAGCCCAAACGCAACGAGACCGCCCAGAAGTACATCGACCTCGTCGGCCTGCAGGGGTTCGAGAAGTCCTATCCGCACCAACTCTCGGGCGGCATGAAGCAGCGCGTGGGGCTTGCCCGCGCCTGGGCGAACGGCCCCGATGTGCTGCTGATGGACGAGCCTTTCGGCGCACTCGATGCGCAGACCCGCTACGCCATGGAGAAGGAAACCCTGTCGATCTGGGAGAAGGACAAGCGCACCGTGGTCTTCGTCACCAACAACGTCGAGGAGGCCATCTACCTGGGCGACCGCGTCGTCGTCATGTCCTGCATGCCAGGCCACGTCAAATCGCAATACCCGATCGACATCCCTAAACCGCGGGAGTACACGGACCCCAGATTCCTGGAGATGCGCAGGAAGATATCCAACGACACCGAACTTTCGCTCTAGGAGGCTTGCTGCGGAAATGACCACCAAAGAAGAGTATGCCCGCGGGAAAAAGGTCAAGGTCGGCGTGACCGATCTCACCAAGTGCTATGACGAGCTGCTCGTCCTGGACGACATCAATTTCGAGATTTATGATGGCGAGATGCTGTGCATCGTCGGTCCCACCGGGTGCGGCAAGACCACCTTTCTCAACACCCTGGCGCGCTTCATCCCGGCCACCCGGGGTGACATCCTGGTCGACGGGACCCCATCGGACCCCCGGCGCCACAACATCGCCTTCGTCTTCCAGGAAGTCTCCAGCATCCCGTGGCTGAGCGTGGAAGACAACATCCGCTTCGGGCTAAGAATCAAGAGGCTTCCCGCCGACGAAATCGAGCGCCGGGTTGAAACGATGCTCGAATTGGTGGGGCTGAAGCCCTTCCGAAGGAATTTTCCTCAGGAGCTGTCCTCCAGCATGGAGCAGCGGGTTGTGATTGCGCGCAATTTCGCATTGAACCCGGACCTGCTGCTGATGGACGAACCATACGGTCAGCTGGACATCAAGCTGCGCTACTACCTCGAGGACGAGCTGATCCGGATCTGGAACGAATTGAAGAGTACCGTCCTGTTCGTCACCCACAACATCGAGGAGGCCGTGTACCTCGGCCAGCGCATCCTGGTGCTGTCGAACAAACCGGCCAAGATCAAGGAAGAAATCATCGTCGATCTTCCGCGGCCGCGCAAGTTCGACGATCCGGAGTTCGTCAAGATCAGGGAACACGTGACCGAGTCCATCCGGTGGTGGTAGCCGATGGGAATGAGCTTCCTTGATGACTTGTTCAGCCTCAAGGGCAAAGTCGCCATGGTCACCGGCGCCAGCTCCGGCATCGGACGAGCCATGGCCCTGGCACTGGCCCGGGGCGGCGCCTCCGTTGTCCATGTGGCGCGGGGCGAAGATGCATTGAAGGCGGCCGTCGCCGAGGTGTGTGCTATCGGTGGCCAGGCGGCCTATGCAGTCGGCGATTTGAGCCGGCTCAATGCTCTGCCTGACCTTGTCACTGCATCCCGCGCTTTTTTCGGTCCCCCCGACATCCTGGTCAACGCCGCCGGCGTCAATCCCCGCAAGCCATGGCAGGAAGTCACCGAAGAGGTTTGGCGGCAAACGCTGGAGCTCAACCTGGGCACGCCCTTTTTTCTGGCCAAATTGCTGATCCCCAACATGCAGAAGAAGCGCTGGGGCCGGATCATCAACATCGCCTCTCTGCAGTCGGTGCGGGCATTTCCCAACGGACTTCCCTACGGCACCTCAAAAGGAGGGCTGATCCAATTGACCCGCTCCATGGCCGAGGCATGGTCGGGCAACGCGAGCGGGATCACCTGCAACGCCATCGCCCCGGGGTTCTTCAAGACTGGCCTGACCACGCCGCTTTTCAAAGACAACAAGGTCATCGACGCCCTGGCGCGTCAGACCATCATCGGCCGCAACGGCATCGTCGAAGATCTTGATGGCCTGACTGTCTTCCTATCATCGTCGGCCTCCGGGTATATCACCGGACAGACCATTTTTCTGGATGGCGGCTGGTCGGCCAAGTAAATCCTGAAACGCAGCTTTTCACTTCCCGAACTTGAGATTCGAATTCGTTTGTCGGATGCCCATTCGGGTTAAACGTGTGCCAGCATTGCCTGACGATTCAAACTATTTTTCCGTTCCAATTCTGCCTGCGCAATACCCCAGCCTGACCTGTTTGCGCGCACTTATCTTCGATAGGGCATTCGGTTCGAACGGTCTTGCAAAAGCCGTAAATTGGCTCTAAGATTTCTTCTCCTTGATTTTGTCATAGAAATTGATCTGTCTCCCTCCATTTGAATGCGGTTGCCTGCCGTAATCAATATGGCACTCATGCTATCATTTCATCGTTAATGGGTCTCTCATATTAATTCGTCTTGGAGGTGCCGAATGGGCTACAAGAGCGGACGTCATTTTCTTCAGATCCCGGGGCCGACCAATGTGCCTGACCGGGTTCTGCGGGCCATCAGTCAAGCCACTATCGACCACCGGGGGCCTGATTTTTCCCAGCTTGCCCTTGAAGTTTTCCATGGACTTCAAAAGATTTTCAAGACAACCGGCACAGTGGTCATCTATCCTTCTTCCGGCACTGGTGCCTGGGAAGCATCCCTGGTCAACACCCTGTCTCCCGGAGACAAGGTGCTCATGTTTGAAACCGGGTATTTTGCCGCGCTGTGGCGCAATGTGGCCTTGAAACTCGGACTTGAGGTCGATTTCGTTCCCGGCGACTGGCGGCATGGGGTTGATCCGACGGTCGTTGAAAAGAAGCTGGCCGCAGACCGAGACCGCAAGATCAAGGCGGTGACGGTCGTCCATAACGAGACATCGACGGGAGCCACCAGCCGGGTGCAGGAAGTCCGGAAGGCGATCGACCGTGCCAATCATCCGGCGCTCTTGATAGTGGATACGATCTCTTCCCTTGCCTCCATCGACTATCGGCATGATGAGTGGGGCGTCGATGTGACTGTTTGCTGTTCCCAGAAAGGTCTGATGTTGCCGCCGGGTTTAGGCTTAAATGCGGTCAGCAGTAAGGCCTTGGAGGCCTCTAAATCGGCAAGGCTGCCCAGATCCTACTGGGATTGGGAGGCGATGATTCGCGATAACAAAATGGGTTTTTTTCCTTACACGCCGGCGACCAACCTGCTCTACGGCCTGCGTGAAGCGCTGCGAATGCTCCTCGATGAGGGGCTCGACCGTGTTTTCGCCCGGCACCTCCGTCATGCCGAGGCTACCCGGCGTGCGGTCCGGGCGTGGGGACTTGAAATTCTCTGTTTAAACCTGGACGAATACAGCCCCGCGCTTACCACCGTGGTGATACCGGAGGGCCATGATGCGGATGCGCTCCGAAAAGTCGTTCTGGAGAGGTTTGACATGTCCCTTGGAACGGGCTTGGGGAAACTGAAAGGCAAGGTCTTTCGCATCGGACATCTGGGAGACTTCAATGATTTAATGCTTGCCGGAACTCTGTGCGGGGTAGAGATGGGTCTCTCGCTTGCAGGCATCCCTTATTCAAAGGGCGGGGTGACGGTGGCTCTGGACTTCCTTTCAAGCCGCTGAGCCGTTAGGAGGAAAATGATGAATTTTTTCTATCAGTCGATAGCCGCTGCGGCAGGACTGCCTCACGTCAGCGCAGGGATGAAAATCGACCTTAAAGTTGACCTGCTTCTCGCGCACGACGGAACAGGCGGCAAGCTGATTCAGGCCTGGGAAAAAGCAGGTCGGCGAAAAGTCTTCAACGGACAAAAAGTTGTCATTACTCTGGACCACCAGTTTCCCGCTCCCACGGCGGGCGCCCGTGCTTTGCACCAGCAGCTTCAGGACTTCTCAGCTCAAGAGGGAATCAAACTGTACCGGCACGGGGAAGGAGTTCTTCACCAGATTGTTGCGGAGCAGGAAACACCCTGGCCGGGAATGATCATGGCCGGAGCGGACGGCCATGTCTCCACCTCGGGCGCCTTCGGCGCAATTGCTTTTTCTCTCAAACCCGAAGAGATGGTCCCGGCCCTGGCCACCGGGACTTTGGAGATCGTGGTTCCCGAGGTGTTGCGCGTGGAGATCCATGGATGTTTACCACCTGGGACAGACCCCCACGATCTGGCCCTGTTTTTGACCGGTTTATTAGGCCGTGGCCGTGCGCAGGGCAAGGCTGTGTTGATCTCAGGTGAGGGAATCTGGGGTCTTTCGTTGGATGGGAAGATGGCGGTTTGCAACAGGATAGGGGAAACCGGGGCTGTCACGGGCCTGATCATTCCCAAAGAGCGAGCGGGCCGGGACGAAACCATGGATATTGCAGTCGCGGCCGGGGAGATCGTACCGGTTGTTGCCTGTCCTCCCGACCCAACCCACATCCGCCCTCTGAAGGAAGTGGCCGGTCTGCCGGTGACGCAGGTGATCGTCGGGGGCTGCACCGGGGGCCGTCTGGATGACATCAAAGCCCTTGTTCAGGCCATGCGGGGCCGTAAGGTCCACCTGGATACCGTCCTTCTTGTGACCCCGGCCTCCGCAGGGGTGGCAGCGGCCATGGAGAACAATGGATTGACCCGTGCTCTCCGGCAGGCGGGGGCCGTGCTCAACCCTCCGGGCTGCGGGCCTTGCCCGGGGCTCCATCAGGGGATACTTGCTGCGGGCGACCGGGCCGTCGCAACGAGCGTCCGCAACGTGCCGGGCCGCATGGGCGCCCCAGAGGCCGAGATTTATCTGGCCTCCCCTTATACGGCCGGGTTGGCAGCGGCCGCGGGTGCCTTGGTTGCCGATTGACACTTTGAATGCCGATCTAGGAGAAAACCATCATGCATGGAACGCCGAAAAGAAAGGAGGAATAAACCAATGGATCTTCCCTTAATGTCGTTGATCGCTCTGTTGATCGCCATCATCGTCAGTGTGACGACCTCTCTGAACATTGGGACTCTAGCCATAGGATTAGCGCTGATCGTGGGCAATTATATCGGCGGGGTGAAGATTCCGGACATCATAAAGGGGTATCCCACCAGCCTGTTCATCCTGCTGGCTGGAACCACTTACCTTTTCGCCATTGCGCAAACGAATGGAACGCTGGAAAAAGTGACCAAGTACGCCATCAAGGCCGTTCGCGGAAATGTGGCCATGCTGCCCGTTGTCCTCTTCTTCCTCGCCTTCGGCCTCTCCGCCATGGGACCGGGCCAGATCACGATTTCAGCTCTGCTCGCTCCTCCGGCCATGCTGCTTGCGGGCGAGGTCGGTATCTCACCCCTCCTGATGGCCCTCGTGGTCGGCAACGGGGCCCAGGCCGGTGCCATGTCGCCCCTTGCGCCTCCGGGGATCATCACGGCCTCGATGCTCGGAAAGATCGGCTTGACGGATGTGGGCATGGTCCTCTGGATGAACATGCTCATTACCCATGTGGCTGTCTCCATTCTTGCTTATTTCCTCTTTGGCGGGATCAAACTCCTGCGCACCAAGGATACCGGCCAGCGGGAATCGCTGCGAAGCCTCCAGGTGGAACCCTTCAACCGGGCCCAGATTTTCACGATCATCGGCGTTTTCGTCCTGATCATCGGTGCCGTCTTCTTCAAGCTGGATATCGGCATGGGAGGCTTCATGATCGGGGCACTGCTTTCGTTGTTCAGGTGTGTTGACGAAGGCAAAGCCATCAAGGCCATGCCATGGGGAACCATCCTCATGGTGACGGGCGTGACGGTCCTGGTTCAATTGATGAGCACGGTAGGTGGGATGGACCTTTTTGCAGCCTTGATCGCAAAGATGTCGACGGCCTACACCGTCACCCTGGTGGCCGGTTTCTGGTCCGGCCTGGTGTCGGCTTATGCGAGCACAACGGGAGTGATTCTGCCGGCATTTCTTCCCATGGCCAAACCGCTTTTGCAGCAGGTGGGCGGCACGGACTTGATGGCCCTGCTTTCATCCATCATCGTCTGCGGCTTTGTAGTGGACCTGAGCCCCCTGTCCACCACTGGCGCGGTCTTCATCGCGAATTGCCCGCCCAAAGAAGACAAGACGAAACTCTTTCGCAACATGCTTATCTGGGGATTGTCGATGTCCGTCGTGGGCGCGGTGGTCTGCTGGCTGGCCTTCACGGTCCTTGGACTTCCCTGAACCCGGATGCAAGAAGAGCAAACTGTCCTCTCCTGGAGAGTTTGCTCTTCAACATATGGAAGCCGCATTCATAATCCGCAATTATCGGGCCACTCCGTTTTCGGTGTTATCTGTTGACATAGAGCAGATGGAACTCAGTCCATGATGAAACCGCCGTTGACGTCCAGAATCTCGCCTGTGATGAAGGCCGCCTTGTCGGATGCCAGGAACAGGACGGCTTCGGCGACGTCCTCCGGCCGGCCCAACCGCTTCAGGGGGATGGCTTCGATAATGGCCTTGCGCTTTTCGGGCGGCCATTCGGCGCTCATTTCCGTCTCGATGGCATGCGGCGCCACCGCGTTCACGTTGATCCCGTAATGTGCCAGCTGCCGCGCCAGGGTCTTGGTCAGGGCGTCCATGCCGGCCTTCGACGGGCCGTAGCCCGGCGCGGAGGTGATGTCGCCGATTTTGCCGGCAACGGACGACACATTGACGATCTTCCCGTGTTTCTGCCGGATCATGATGCCCGTCGCGGCCTTGCAGCAATTGAACGTTCCTTTCAGGTTGACGGCCATGACGTCATCCCAGTCTTGTTCGGTGACCGTCTCGATGCTGCCACGGCGAATGATCCCGGCGTTGTTGACCAGGATGTCCAGGCGGTTGAAGGTCCGGTCCACCTGCCGGACCATCGCCTGCACCTCGTCGTAGCGCTTCACATCCGCTACGATCGCGATGACATTGGCGCCCGTCGCGGCCGAAAGCTCCAGCGCAACCGCCTGCAGCTTGTCTTCCGGGCCGATATCGTTGAGAACGACGCCGGCTTTTTGCCCGGCCAAGGCGGCGGCGACCGCCCTGCCGATTCCCCTTGCGGCTCCGGTGACAAGCGCCACGCGACCTTCAAATGTCATGGGTTTTTCTCCTGAAGTGCCGTCCTTCACTTCCCGAACATGAGATTCGGAAGGTACAGCGTGATCTCCGGAAAAATGACCAATATTAGAATCGTGACGACGGTGCCGATGAAAAACGACAAGGATTCCCGCACGTACTCCTGCAGTGAGCAATCCAGGATCGTGCATCCCGCATACATGGCCGCCCCGACCGGGGGAGTCATGTTGCCCAAGGTGATGGTCAACACGAATATGAGCCCGAAATGAACGGGATCAAAACCCGCCTTCAGTGCGATCGGCAGGAAAATCGGGGTCAGCATCAGGATCAGCACGGCGCCGTCCACGAACATGCCGGCGATGATGAGGAACACAACGATGATTGTCAGCAGTACATAAGGATTGCTGCCGCTGACGCCGAGCAGGAATTCGGCGATCACCTCGGGGATTCTCTCCCACACGATGCCGTAACTGAATATCGCGGAAAGAGCGATAATGAACATCACCGCTCCGACATCCTCGGTCGTTGTCCGCGTAACGTTTTTCAATTCGCCCACGGTGAGATCCTTGTGGGCGAATAACCCGACGAAAAATGCATAGAAAACGGCAAAGGCGCCGATTTCGGACGGGGTAAAGATCCCCATGCGCAACCCGAAGAGCAGCACGACCGGGAACAACAGCGCCCAAAAGCTGTGAATGCCGGTCTTGATCACCACCGCTGCGGTGGGACGTCCCTTCCGGCCGGGCTCAAACCCTTTTACCCTGGCATCGATCGCCACCGCCACCATGTATACGGCCGTCAACAGGAGCCCCGGAATGACACCCCCCGCAAAGAGCCGCCCGATCGACACCTGCCCGACCGTGCCGTAGAGAATGAATCCGATGCCGGGCGGGATGACGGGTGTGATCAGCGATGTCCAGACATTCACGGCGACCGTGTACCCTTTCGAGTAACCCCGCCGGATCATCTCGGGTCCCAGCATGCGGGTTTCCATGGCCGCGTCCGCAATGCAGGACCCCGAGACGCCTCCCATCAGGGTCGAAAGGATGACGTTCACCTGGGCGAGGCTCCCCCGCATGTGGCCGACCAGCACGTTGGAGAGATCCAGGAGCCTCCGCGTGATGCCCGCGCCGTTCATGAGGTTGCCGGCAAGTATGAACATGGGTACTGCCAGCAACGCAAAATTCTGCGTCTGTGAAATCGACAGTTGAATAGGTATGGTGAACGGCAGGTTCGGGTTCTGCAGGAAAAACACCAATCCCCCTATGCCGATCGCAAAGGCGACGGGCATCCCGATGAGAAGCAGAATCAGAAAAACGATGGCGACTAACAGCATGTCAATTAAAACCTCCCGGTTCGGACTGAAACATGGCCGCCGCTGCCTGAGAGTGCGCGCGCCTCAGGGTCGATGGTCGATGTCCATGCGGTCCCGCGCTTCGGCGGATTGGAAGTCGCGCTTGAACTTGATAATGGTATTGATAAACATGAGAAAAGCGGCCACCGGCACGCTGAGCGTCACCCATGTGTAACTGAAGCCGGGGATGCCCTGGAACGTCCTGGCGCGGGTGGTGTAGGAAAGCCAGATCCCGAAGATCACGAGGTAGGCCAGGAATCCGAAGAGAATGGTGTAATTGACGAGCCGCAGATATCGCCTGACGCTCTCGGGAAATTTCTTGATCAGGATATCGACGTTCATCAATTTGTCTTGCCGCCAGGCGATGTCGGCGCTCAAGAAGCAGGACCAGGCGAAAAGGCACGTGCTCATATCGATGGCCCAGTTGATGGGGTACAGGCACAGCCGGGCAATGCCGGCCGCGAATATCAGGGCGACCATCGTCCAGAGAGTCGACCAGGCAACGAACGATTCGATTCTGCAGAGGTAATCGTAGAAAGCTTTCATCAGCGGTTTTCCCGGTCGATCGGGCAGGCTGAGTACCCGATAGAAATTCCGGTTGGAACCGTGGGTCATTCCGGCCGATGGGCCGGCCCACGGTTCCAACCGATCGCAGAATTCGCTATTTCTTGCCGATTTCCTTGTGCACCTTGTCTTTGGCTTCGGAAATTTTCAGGACGTCGTAGGCTTTGTCACCGGCTTTCTTGAAGGCGGCGATGTCGACCCCGTCCACGGCTATCATGCCTTTTTCCAGAAGCAGTTTTTTGACTTCTTTCTCCTTTTCGAAGATCACTTTCGAGGTTTCCATGCCGGCCTTGTCGCATTCCTCGACAAGGATCTTCTGGTATTCCGGCGGCAGGCTGTTGAAATATTTCGCACTGATGACCTCGAAATTGATCAGCATGATGTGCCGGGTCTCGGACACGTACTTGAGCACCTCGTAGAAGCGGCCGCCGGGGATGTTGTTGTACACCAGTTCAACGCCGTCGATGACTTTCTGCTGGAGAGCCGGATACATTTCACCGAAGGGAAGCGCCACTGGTGTCGCCCCGAGAGCGCGGACGGATTCCTGCCAGATGGGCGCGGGCGGAGTGCGGATGCGCAGTCCTTTCAGATCGTCCGGGTTCTTGACCGGCTTGTTGGTGAAGAAGTGCCTGTAGCCTTGGACCCAGCCGAAGGACAGAACCTTTATCCCGTTCTTGGTGGCCAGTTCGTCGAGCCATAGTTTAACGGTGGGGGCATCCCTAAGCTTGGCGACTTCCTCGAGATTCTCGGCGAAATAGGGGCCGTTCATGATGGCGATCCCGGGGACATAGTTGCCCATCCGGGCGGAGTCGGTGTTCTGGCCGATGTTGGCTCCCTGGCGGATTTGTTCGATGATGTCCTCTTCAACGCCCAGTTGTGCGCTGTGGAAAACCTCGATTTTCAATCCGCCCTTGGTCTTTTCCTCGACGGCCTTGGACCAATTCAGGAAGCCCTGATGATAGGGCTCCGAAGGCCCCAGGACATGGTTGAATTTCAAGACGTACTTTTGCGCCGACGCCGGGATGGCGATGAAAGCCAAGGAAAAAAGGATCAGCATCGCGGCCATTAGAACTCTTTTCGCGGTCTTCATGGCAATTCTCCTTTTCAAGTATGGTCGTCTTGCTCGAGATTCGGGAAATTGATGCTGGCTGCGTGACGTTTGCTGCCCTCCTTTCTGCATGTCGTCTTAACGCAATGCTGCGGGTTCGGCGATGACTCGTTTCTCTGTTGAGCTGCACCTGAGTCCTTCGATCGACGTATGCCCAAGACGCGCTGAAAACTCGGAGGCCACGGCTGCAAGCGCCTGGCGGAGTTCCGGCAGACGCCGCCTGGGCAAATGATTTTTCGGGCCGACGACGCAGAGCGAGGCGCGAATGGCACCGGAGTGATCACGCACCGGGGTTGCCAGGCAACGGATGCCCTGGCTGTGCTCCTCGTTGTCAAAGGCAAAGCCGCTTGCGCGGATGTGGGCCAACTCCAAGCGGAGGGCGGCGGCCGACGTGATGGTATTGGGCGTCATGCGCGTGAAGACGCTGCGGCGGATGATGCCTTCGAGCTCTCGCGCGGGCAGCCACGCCGCGAGGGCCTTGCCGACGGCCGTGCAGTAAACCGGCCGCAGGGCCCCGATCTCCTGGACCACGCGCACGGGGCCTTCGGGCTCGCGCTTCGCCACGACGGTGACGATACCATCCCTCAGCACCGCAAGACTCGTACCTTCACCCGTGCGGCGGCTCAACTCCTCCAGAAAAGGCGCTGCGATCTCGGCCAGTTGCCCCCGGGTCCAGGTACGCCCCGTGAGGCGGAAGAGTTTATGCGAGAGCATGTAGGTACGCGTACCCTCATCCTGCACCAAATAGCCAAATTCAACGAGCGCACGCAGGAGATGGTGGGCAGTGCTCCGAGGCAGTCCGGTCTTGCGTGCGATGGCCGAAACCGTCGCCGATCCATCCGCATCGGCGATGGCTTCGATCACCCGCAACCCGCGTTCGAGGGATTGATAGGCGCGGCTGGCATCCATAAGCCCAGAGGAAATAGTTTCATTAGATGAAACACTGACATTTATTTATTTCAAATAACAAAACAAGTCAAGTGAAATGAAGCCGGTGGAAACCGGCTTAGCTCCTGCCCTCCCCGGTTAGGACGCGAACCTAGGATAACTCAAGCACCGCCGGACGTGTGAAAGATCTGCCTCCCGCCTCCACCGTCAGGACAGGATACAGGACAGGGCGCGTGATCGGCTCCGGCCCCTTCCCGGTGGCAAGGATCGTGTCCTCGGATTTCGTCCCGGTGATGGAGGGGTTCCAGGTGAAGCCCTGGTTATCCTGAATGATGTCCGGGGTCTGGAAATTCGTGCGGTAGTCCCGGCCGGTGTAGCCGATGGATCCGCCCTGGTGGTGGAGTTTCCATTCGTCCGGATACCCCTGGGCCCGATAGGCCTCGATACCCTGTGTGAGAACGTCCCGTGCCGGCACACCGGGTCGGGTGGCCGCCATGAAGGCGCTGTCAATTTGCACGTTGGCCAGATACTTTTGTCTCAGATCGTCCGGAAGCTTCCCAAAGTAAAGGAATCGCGTCAGGGAGACGATCAGCCCCCATTTCCGCGCGTTCACCGAGACCATGAGATACTTTTCGACTTGCCGCTCCGTGGGGATGGGATGCCGGAAGTTCGACACCCGGTCGTCGGCGGCGGACATGAGCGTGATCGGATCGATGCGGTCTTTCCAGAGCTCGCCGCAGAGCCGGGCGACAACTTCCGACTCCTTTTCCCCGCGGCGGGCTTCCAGCATCGTCTTTTCCAACCCCATCGAGACCCGCTCCCCCAGCCAACGGTAGCGTTCGACTTCCTCCGGCGTGAGGGAATAGCGCAGCCGCGCAATGTCTTCCGCCAACACCTCGGCTTCGGGGAAGCCTGCATCGCATCCGATCTTTCCCTTCCCCGCCAGTTTCTTGATCACGACCGCCTCCGAGTCTTCGTGCCAGGGGAAAGTGGCGAGCGCATATCCCTGCTCCTCAAGCTTTTCCTCCCTGGCCATGCGCGGAGCCTCGATGTTGCTGCACACGACGAATTTTGAGCTCGCCGTGATCAAAAGGGAGGCGACCCCCATCTCGGTGGCGATTCCCACGAGGTTCAGGCCGCCGCCCGTCATCCATGAAAAATTGGCCTGCCGCTTGAGGAGCAGTGCCTTCAGGCCCTTTGACCCCATGAACTCCCTGACCCTGCGTTCCTTTTCGCGGATTTCATCGCTGCTCGCCATAGGCTCCCCTCTACTGGGCCAGAACTTCCGCCCACGTCGTCACCGGCCACTCCGTCTTGAAAAGCTGCTCTACGGCGGGCTTGCCCTTTTCCCGGAGAGAGTCCGCATCCGGTATCACCACCTGCATCCCCTTGCGCTGGAGCCCGATCAGCAGCTTTTTCTCCTCTTTCTTGATCCCCTCGTTGGCCCAGTCCGCTGCCTGTGCAACCGTTTTCACGATCAGATCCTGATCTGCCTTCGGCAGCCCTTCGAAAAAGATCTTGTTGATCAGAATTCCGCCGGTCTGCACCAGGTGATTGGTCATCGTCAGGTAATTCTGCACCTCGTTCAGCTTGAACGAGGCGATCTGCGGCAGATCCCCTTCCGAGGCCTGGGCCTTGCCGTCCTTGAGCGACGCGTAGAGGTCCGGCAGCGGGATCGGAACCGGATCCGTGCCGATCTCCTTCCATACTGCGATCCAGGTCTTGACGGTCGGAAGTCGCAGCTTCAGCATGTAGAAATCGGCCGGTGTGTAGAGCGGTTTCTTGGAAGTGGTCTGCCGCAGCCCCCGGTAAACGATGCCGAGATACTTCTGGTTGCCTTTCTTCTCGACGAGCTCACGGGCCTGCTTGCCCAGGGAACCCTGCCAGACCCGCATGAAGTGATCGAAATCTTTCATGACATACGGGGCATTAAAGAAAAAATACTGAGGTGCGGAGACCTCGAGCGGCCGCCCGCCGGTCGCCTGCATCTCCACCTTCCCCTGGCTGCACCAGTCGTTGATCTCCTCCTCGGACCCCACGCCGGCCTGAACTTCCACCCGCAAGCGTCCGCCGCTGCCTTTTTCGAGGATCTCTTTGAACTTGTTCCCCGTTTCAACGAGGGTGTGGCCGGGTTTGAAGGGGCTCGCCCAGCGGATGGTGGTCTTTTTTTCCGGCGTGGCCGTCGGGCCCGTGCCGGCACAGCCGCAGACCCAACTGCAGACGGCCGCCAGCATCGCCAGAATAACGATCTTGGAACTCTTCATGGCGCCCTCCTTTCAGGTGGACATCACTTCTTCATTTCTTTGATCAACTTCCCGAAGAATTCATCGTCCTTGGCCATCAATGCGCCGAAGTCCTTCGACCCGAGGTAGGAAAGGATGACCGACATCTCTTTCGCCTTGGCCTGGAATTCGGGGTCGTCCATGGCTTTCTTGAAACTTTCATTCAACTTCCGGATCACATCCTGCGGCGTGCCCTTTGGCGCGGCGAGCCCCCGCCACATTCCCATGCTGAAGTTGATGCCCTGGTCCTTGACCGTCGGCACATCCGGGAACATGGCCAGCCGCTTGTCTGCAAAAAGGGCCATGATCTTCAATTGACCGGCCTTGATCTGAGGAATGCCTTCGGGCGGCGTCACCGAGACCGCATTGACGTGGCCTCCCAGCAAAGCCGTAACCGACGGCCCGCCGCCTGAAAAGGGGATGTGGTTCAACTTGATGCCGGCGGCGTTCTCAAAGGCCAGCGCCACCAGGTGCACCCCGCCGCCCGCTCCGGAGTTTCCGACCGTGATCATGTCCGGATTTTTTTTGGCGTAATCGACGAACTCACGCAGGTCTTTCCAAGGGGCGTCGGAACGCACCAGGAGCATGGAGGGGTCGCTGACGACGTTCAGGATGGGCTCGAAGTCTTTGTAGGTGAAGGCCGTGGCGGTCTGGTGGGGCAGAATGCAGAGCGGTGTCACTGCCGCCGTGAGCATGTAGCCGTCCGGTTTGGCTTTCATGCCGTCGGTGTAGCCCACCGCGCCGCCGCCGCCCGGCCGGTTGACGACCACCACCGCCTTGTTCAGGTATTTGCCTGCGGTAGCCCCCAGGGCCCGGAAAATCAGGTCGGTCGCACCGCCGGCCGCCCAGGGGATGATGACTTGGACTTCCTTGGTCGGAAAGTCGGCGGCATGCACGGGGATGCTCCCCGCCACGAAAAAAACGAACAGGATGGCTGACAATCGTTTCAGCATAAGGGCCTCCTTATTAAACGTTTCGCCGCACAGGTGAGTGTTCTCAGCACACGGCACGGCTTTTCAGTTTGTCGGCGCTGGACCTTTGGACGCACCTCCTTTCCCCGGCCGTTTGAGGCCGAGTCGAAAAATGGGGATGATGAGAAAAAGGGCCGTCGCCAGGAGAAATGCCAAAGAGATGGGACGGTCCGCGAAGGTGCTGAAATCGCCATGCGAGATCATCAGGGACTGCCGGAAGGCTACCTCCATCCGCGGCCCGAGCACCAACCCCAGCAGCAGGGGTGCCCCCTCGAACTTCCCCTTGCCGGCCATGAACCCGATCCCGCCGAACAGCAGCATCACCCAGATGTCGAAAACCGAGTTGTTCACGGAATACATCCCGGTGATGCAAAAGAGGATGACCAGGGGCAGCAGTATTCGTTTCTGGATGCGCAGAATGTTCGCGAACAGCGGGACGAAAGGGAGGTTGAGCAGCAGCAGGATGAAGTTGCCGATGTACATGCTGGCGATCACCCCCCAGAAAAGCTCGGGGCTTTCCTTGATCATCATGGGACCGGGGGTCACTCCATGGATGAGCAAAGCACCGAGCAGGATCGCCGTGGGCGGGGCAAAGGGGATGCCCAAGACGAAAAGCGGGATGAAGGCCGCTTGGCAGGCGGCGTTGTTGGCCGACTCGGGGCCGGCGACACCCTCGATCGCCCCTTGTCCGAACTCCTCGGGGTGCTTCGAGATCCGTTTTTCGGCCATGTAGGCGGCATAGGTGGCGATGACCGGCGCAGGCCCGGGGACCAGGCCGACACCGAACCCGATCAAGGTTCCCCTCAGCATGGCCTTGATGGATTTCCGCAGATCCTCCAAGCTGGGGAAAAGCTCCCGCAACCTCGGAACCAGCACCTTTCCATCGAGCAGTACCGCGGTTTTCTCAACGTTGGAGAGGACCTCCCCGATGCCAAAGAGCCCGATGGCCACGGCCACGAACTCAATTCCGCTCAAAAGCGACATGGAGCCGAAGGTGAAGCGGGCATCGCCCTTGACCGGATCGAGGCCGATCGTGCCGATAATCAAGCCGATCAGTGCCATCATCAGCGATTTGAGCAGAGAGGCCCCGGTCACATTGCTCAGGACGATAAAACCGAACACCATGAGGGAGAAGTATTCCGCCGGACCGAAGGCCAGCGCCGCCCGGGCCAAGGGGGGGGCGAACGCCACCAGGCCGAGGAGCCCGATGCTGCCTGCAATGAAGGAGCCGATGGCACAGATCGCCAGCGCCGGCCCGGCCCGGCCCTTCTGGGCCATGCGGTACCCGTCGATGCAGGTGATGACCGAAGCCGTCTCGCCGGGCACATTAAGGAGGATGGAGGTGGTGGACCCACCGTACATCGCCCCGTAGTAGATCCCGGCCAGCATGATAATCGCCGAGGTCGGGTTCAGGCTGAAAGTCGCGGGAATCAGCAGGGCAATCCCGGCAATCGGGCCGATCCCCGGCAGAACGCCGATCAAGGTGCCCACGATGGCTCCTGTCAGGCAATAAAAAAGGTTGGGGAGCGTTGTTGCGATCCCGAACCCGCCGGCAAGCTGTTGGAGCGATTCCAGCATGAGCTACTCCATGATGATCCCGCAACAAAAAGCCTGATCGGATGACTTCATAGGAAGCCCAAGTTCAAGGCGCGCGAATCTCGCGAAGCGAGGCGTACTCTCAGTACGCCGCAGCGACTGCGGGGTGAAGCGCAACGCCGAAATTGGGCTTCCTACGAAGTCATCCCCTACAAGCCCAGCACCCCCTGTGGAAACGGGATCTGCAGCCACCGCACGAAAAGAAAGTGGGAAACCGCGCCGGCCGCCAGCGAGATGACCAGATTACGGCGCCAGTAGGAGCCGCCCAGGATTTGCAGAAGCGCCATGACCACTATGGATGCCGTCGGCGCGTAACCCAGGTGTTCCAGGAAACCGGCTGCAAAAGCGATAACCGCCATGAAGCCGAGCACCGGTTTTACCGAACCTGTGCCCTCCGCAGGTTTTCCCTCCCGCCTTTCGTCTTGGCGAAGACGCAACCCCGTCGCGAGTGTGAAAATCGATGAAAGCACCAACAGGAGAATCCCCAGACACAAAGGAAACAGGCCGGGGCCGGCCGCCCGGAACGTACCGAGGGGCATCTTCAGGGAGAGATAAACGGTCAGAGCGCCAAAAAGAAAGATGAGGGCCCCGCCCAAGGCATCGTTTCTATACACGGCCTGTCACCCTTGAACGCAGGGTCAGCTCATTTCGATGCAACGGCAGCCGAAGGATGACTGCGTTTGCGTCTGGGCTTCAAGAAGTCTCGACGAATCACGTCTTCCACGTATTCCAGGTGTTCCATCATCCGGGTCTTAGCCGCCTGCTGGCTTTTCTGTTTGATCGCCATGAAAATGCCTTGGTGCTGCCGGTGCAGCAAATCCTTGCGTTCCGGTCCCAAGGCGAATTTTTTGGCTTTGAAATAGCTGTTGAAACTGGCTCTGAGCGCTTCCATGATATGAATCGCAATCACATTGTGCGAAGCCGCGGCAATGGCGGAGTGGAAGCTCAAATCCGCTTTTTCCCAGGCGGCCTCCCCGGGCTGAAGCTTTTCCATTCTTTGCAGCAGATCCAGCATCGCGCGCAAGTCGGCGGGTTTGGCAGCAACGGCGGCTTTCTCGGCACACCAGGTTTCAAACAGTTTACGGATGTCGAGAAACCCTAAAATTTTCTCAGCCTGCTCCTCCAGGATGATGGCAAGCGGTGTTTTCAGGTGTTCTTTGACCGATGACACCACGATGGTTCCGCCGCCCTGCCTGACATCGATGAGGCCCACGGTGCGGGCTTTGTTGATGGCCTCGCGGATGGACTGCCGGCTGACTCCCATGTCCGCGGCCATGTCCCGCTCGGAGGGCAGTCTTTCTCCTGGCTTCAACCGGCCGTTGGCGATCAGGGAGACCAACTGCTTGTAGACGACATCCGGTATTTTTCGGGGTGTGACCGTGGAAAACAGATTCTGCGGTTTGCTGGAAGACTTCATCCTGGATTCTCCTTTGCGGATCGAAAACCGGTTCGCTTGTTTACTTTTTACCAGGATTGCAATAGGATCGGATGAACTGGACGGACCACTTGGCCATCAGCTATCAGACCTAATTTCGGCTGTCAAGAAATTTTGCGTGTCCAAGACAGGGAGGACGTCATGATGCAGAAGCCGATTCGGGTAGGAATTGCAGGATGCGGAAACGCGGCCGTCTTTCATTACGCGTCGTTTCAGCGGGTGACCGGCATCCCGGTGGAGGTGGTGGGGGTCACCTCTCTGCAGAAATCGCGGCGTGAGGAGTTTGCCGTCCGGCGCGGCATCCGGGCTTTTGATTCGCTGGCGGATCTGCTGTCCGAAGTGGACGTCGTCGACAACTGCACGCCGGGATACGCCCACGAACCTGTTTCCATTGCGGCCTTTGAAGCCGGAAAACACGTGATCGTCGAAAAGCCGTTCACCGGGTATTACGGGCCGCCCGGTAACGACGGGTTTGCCGGAAACCGCTTCCCGAAGGAAACCATGCTCGCCGAAGCGCTTTCCAGTTCGCGACGCGTGATCGCCGCCGCCCTGAAAAGCCGCAGAAAGCTGTGCTATGCCGAAAACTGGATCTATGCTCCCGCTGTCCAAAAAGAGGCCGAGATCCTCGCAAAAAGCAAGGGCCAGATCCTCTGGGCGATAGGAGGGCAGTCGCATTCCGGCAGCCCCTCCCCGGCCTACGGGGTATGGAGACTCTCCGGCGGCGGCTCGGTGGTGGGCAAGAGCTGCCATCCCCTGAGCACACTTCTATACCTCAAGCAGATTGAAGGCGCCACGCTTTACGGAAAGCCCATCCGGCCCTGCACCGTCAGCGCCCGCACCCACGAGATCACCCGTGCCCCGGCCTTCGTGAGCAAGGGGTTCCTGCGAACCGACTACACGGACATCGAAGACTACTGCCAGATCCATCTCACCTTCGAAGACGGGATGGTCGCCGACATCTTCGCCTCGGAGATCGTCATGGGAGGGGTGCACAACTGGCTGGATATCTTTGCCAACAACCACCGGGCCCGCTGTAACCTGAGCCCCAGCAATGCCATGGAGTTGTATAACCCGCGGGAGGATCAGGTGGACGACGTCTATCTCATGGAAAAGCTCGGTACCAAGCAGGGCTGGTCCAACCCCGCGCCCGACGAATACTCCACCTTCGGCTATCCCCAGGAGATCCAGGATTTCATGGAGGCCATCACAGCGGATCGGCAGCCGAAATCGGGCATGCGGCTCGCCGGCGACACTGTCGCCGCGCTCTACGCCGCCTATGTCTCGGCCGAACGCAAAGGCCAAGAGGTGGAGGTACCGCTCGACCCGACCCTCGGATAGAGATCAAAAACCAGAGGTGATAATTAGAGATCTGATCAAACCTGACAAAAGTCCATTGGGATATGGTTCAACTATCGAAAATGTTCGGGCTTGACTAAAATAATAGGAATCAGTCATCGATGAGTTGAATATAGCCCCAGGCTTTTCATCCTGCGCCACAGCGTCGAACGGCTTATGCCGAGTATTTTGGCAGCTTCTGTATGGCGGCCGCGTGCTGTGACAAGCGCCTGCCTGATCGTCTCCGTCCAGGGCACACCAGCGTTGATTGTTAAGGGCTCGTTCAATTCATCTTCGCGCATCATCTGGAAGACCATGTCCGCCTGAACAGTTTCATGTTTGCAGATGGCCACGATCCTTTCGATGGTGTTCTGCAACTCGCGGACATTGCCTGGCCAAGAGTGTCGGATGAAGGCCTGAATGGCGGGCTTACTGAGTCGCATTCGTCGACAAAGAAGGGTTGCGTGTCTTTCCAGAAAGGTTTTAGCGCACAGTTCAACATCCTCCGATCTTTCCCGCAACGGCGGGAGATGGAGACGCAGCACATTGAGTCGATAGTAAAGGTCGGCTCTGAACCGGTTGCTGGTAACCAGTTGTTTAAGATTCTTGTTGGTGGCGGCGATGATACGGATGTCGACCGGCAGAATCCTGTCGCTGCCAAGGCGCATGACTTTCTTTTCCTGAATCACCCGCAGCAGCTTGCTCTGGAGGGAGTAGTCCATTTCGGCGATCTCGTCCAGGAACAGAGTGCCCCCGTGCGCGATTTCCAGGAGCCCGGGTTTCCCTTTCTTATCGGCGCCAGTGAATGCGCCGCCGACATAACCAAACAGTTCGCTTTCCAGGATCTGGGCCGGAAGCGCGGCGCAGTTGATCGCGACGAACGGTTTTTGCCCCCGCCCGCTGGCGTTGTGTATGCTTTGAGCGAAAACCTCCTTTCCAGTGCCGGTTTCGCCCGAAATCAGGACGGAAGCATCCGCCGCCGCAAACTGTTCGGCTATTGCCACGCTGTTCCTCATCTGGCGGCTGGATCCGATTACGTCCGCAAACGTGAACACAGCGGTATGTTCTTCCGCATAGATCTTCTTGCGGATGTTCGCTTCCCATTGCTGGATCTTGCCAATGTCTTGAAAGGTCGCGACGGCGCCGATGGGAGCACCATGCACTTGGATAGGTACCTTGTTGCACAGTATTTGAGTGCTTCCTACATCAATGATTTGACCGAGTTCGTCTCTACCGGTCTGCAAAAGGCGCCCAAGTTCCAGTTGGGGAAAGGCATCCTGCACGTTCCGGCCTATCGCGCGTTTTCCATCGACTTTGGTGATCTTCTCAGCTACCGGATTGAATATGACGACACGGTTGTTCTGATCTGTGGAGATGATGCCCTCATAAGCGTAATCCAGCACTGTCTGGAACAAGGTGCTTTTGACTTTTTCGATGCGCCTTGCTTCGGCGATGCGCTTGGCCTCCAGGGTCGCTTGGATAATTCCCTCAGCACCGCTGCGGATCAGGACGCAGGGGAGATGATGCTTGCTGCTGGCTTCTACGGTGATCACGCCGCCGATGATGACATCCGCTCCTTCCTGAATGGCCTGTAGCACGCGCGATTCGACCTTGAATTCACTCTCTATGCTGTAGTATGTTAGATTAATATCTAGGATCGGACCCAGGCAGTCGATGCCCATGATCATGGATGGAAAGGCAACGACCGCAATGCGGCGGCCGTAGTGCATGGCCTCTCCTAAAGCGCGGATCATTTCAAAGCCGGTGATCGGTACTTCTACAACGGTCAGTCCCAGTTGAGCCTTGTTGATGGCAACGGCTGTTCCTCCGCGCGCGATGACGATTTCCACCCCTTCACGGACCAGTTCCCGGGCCTTGCGCACGCCTGCGCTCAGCAGTCCCTTATCAACGAGGACGTCAGAATGGGCTTCCGCGAGCGTGGCTTTAGCAGCAGTCAGCATTTCTTCATCCGGCGCGAGAAAAGCGATGAGCGGCATGACGATCTCCTGAAACAAAATGAAACAAAATGATACCATTTTATACAATTATTGTGGCAAGGCAACCACAAAATTTCTGAATAGCCTGTTTTTAAAGGATTTTGCCGCTGGCATTGTCCTTGCTGTCGATTAAGAGATTTGCAACGATTTCGAGTCTGTTTCTTTCCGCGACTATCTTACCACTCAGTCATTCGGAGGTGGTTGTGAAGACACTAAGATCGGCCGATATAGCCACTGGGTTTCTCCTCGCCATGCTCGGTCTTCTGACTCTGTGGGCGTCGTCCACAATAACGACGACAATGGAGCATCGCCTGTCCCCTCGAGCCCTTCCCTATGCTGTCGGTCTCTTGGTTTTATTTTGTGGAATCGGGATAGCGGTAAAGGCATGGAGATTTCGCGGGCCTGATCCCGAAATCAAATGGCCCGATGGGGTCGGAATCAAGATTATCACCGTCAGCCTGGCCAGTATAGGATTTTACAACGCCTTCATGAACCTGCTCGGGCTGCCCCTCGCTACGTTTCTCTACATTACATTTTCCATCTGGTATCTGAATCGGGCGAAATGGTTAACGGCCCTGCTAACCGGCCTGATCTGCGGAATAGCATCGTACTATTTGTTCATCCGCCTACTTGGGCTTTCATTCCCGGAGGGATTCTTTTTCAAGGGTTAGGAGGACAGAATGGGTTTTTCCTGGGACTACCTCTTTCAAGGGTTCGTGACGGCCCTGTCTTTCCAGAATCTCTTTTGGGCGCTGGTGGGTTCTCTCATCGGGACTCTTGTTGGAGTGTTGCCCGGCATCGGTCCCGCCTCGGGTATTGCGATCCTGCTGCCCCTGACCACAGTGCTGCCCCCGACTTCGGCGATCATCATGATGGCTGCCATCTATTATGGCGCCATGTATGGGGGATCGACCACCGCCATAGCCGTGAACATCCCCGGCGAGGCGTCTTCTGTTTGCACGGCCTTGGATGGGTACGAGATGGCTAAACAGGGGAAAGCCGGCCCGGCCCTATCCATTTCCGCCATCTCCTCCTTTATTGCAGGAACGCTCAGCCTTGTCGGCCTTACCTTCTTTGCACCACTCCTGGCCGATTTTGCGCTGGTTTTCGGTCCCCCGGAGTATTTCGCCCTGATGTTCATGGGGCTGAGCCTGATCATCAGTCTTTCCGGCCGGGCACTTCTTAAAGGAATTGCTTCGATGGCCATCGGGCTCATGGTGTCTTTGATCGGTCAAGATCCTCTGACCGGAGCTGCACGGCTTACATTCGGGACGGCAATTCTTACGGCCGGAGTAGACTTCATCAGCGTGATCGTAGGGCTTTTTGCGATCAGCGAGGTGATGATCAATGTGGAGCAGAGAATTTCAACTATCAGTCGTATTGATATAGGCAGTTGGCTGCCGACCTGGGCCGATATCAAGCAGTGCCTGTGGACAATGGTCCGCTGTACAGGGGTCGGTTTCTTCCTGGGACTTCTCCCAGGGTGTGCTCCTTCGGTCACCACGTTCGTGGCCTATGACCTCGAAAAACGGGTGTCCAAGCATCCTGAGCGGTTTGGTAAAGGCGCAATCGAAGGGGTCGCCGCGGCCGAAGGAGCCAACAACGCCACATCCACGGCCGGGTTCATTCCACTCTTCTCGTTCGGACTTCCCACGGCACCCTCGATGGCGGTTCTCCTAGGGGGGTTGATGATGTACGGACTTCAGCCCGGACCGATGCTCTTCGCAACAAATCCTGACTTTGTCTGGGCGGTAATCGCCAGCATGTATATTGGAAATGTCATGCTGCTGGTCCTCAACCTGCCACTTGTCGGAATGTGGGCCAGAATTGTCGTGATCCCTTTCTATATCCTCGGGCCGATCATTGTTTTCTGCTCGGTTGTGGGGACATACAGCATCCGGTTCCAGGCGTTCGACGTATGGGTCATGCTCTTGTTCGGGGTGATCGGGTATTTCATGCGCAAATTCGGATGGCCGGTTGCTCCCATGGTGCTCGCAACCGTCCTCGCGCAGATGCTGGAGACATCTTTGGGGCAGGCGCTGCTCATGTCGCAGGGATCACCCCTTATCTTTTTCACAAAGCCAATCGCAGCAGTCTTCATGGGGCTCGGTCTGCTCTCCATCGGACGCGGGTTCTGGCTGCAGATGCGTTCGCAGGCGCCTGAAGTGGCCATGGATGAACCGGATTAAGGGTTTTCAGGACTTGCGAATTCCCCTTTCTTGCAAGGGGTTAATCGAAAATGGAATTGTCGACCAGGAGCAAAAACAGTGCACGCCGTTGAAAAAATTATCGCACGAGCCGCCGGCAAAAATGAACTGAGAACCGGTGAGATCATCAACTGTAAGGTGGATCTTGCAGGCATAAATGATCTGTACCTTCAGACGCTCCGTTCGTTCTACGAGATGGGCGGCAAGAAAGTGCATGATCCCCAGAAGGTCGTGATGTTTCTGGACCACTATGCGCCGGCATCAACGATCATGCAGGCCGACAACCAAAAGCAATTCCGTGAATTCTGCAGAGCGCAAGGCATCGAGTTGTTGATGGATATTAACGAAGGTGTTTGTCACCAAATCCTTGCGGACAAAGGCTTGGTCTGCCCCGGCATGTTGGTGGTGGTCACCGACTCCCATACTACCACTCACGGAGCCTTTGGAGCTTTTAGCACCGGCGTGGGGGCCACCGATCTGGCCATTGTCCTAATGACCGGGCAATTATGGTTTAGGGTGCCCGAGGTAATCCGCATCCATCTGGAAGGCAGATTGGGCCAAGGGGTATATGCCAAAGACGTCATTCTTAAAGTCATCGGGGCCCTTGGCGCCGATTACGGCGTGTATCGAGCGGTGGAGTTCACAGGCCCGCTCTTAGCGCGCCTGAGCGTGTCGGAGCGAATGGTTCTATGCAACATGACGACGGAAATGGGCGCCAAGACGGCTTACATTCAACCTGATGAAGTCACTCTTGATTTCCTGCAAGGCAAAGCCAGGCAAAAGTATGCCGTCGTGGCAACCGACCCAGGCTACCTGTATGCCCAGGAACATACCTTTGATATAACGAGCCTTAATCCGCAGGTGGCCGCGCCCCATAGCGTTGACAACGTGCATGATATCGCCGAATACCTCGGCAAACCGGTTCATCAGGCGTTCCTCGGCACCTGTACCGGCGGCAGGGTTGACGACCTCGCGGTTGCCGCCCGCATTTTGAAAGGCAGGCACGTCAGCTCCCGCACACGGTTTGTGGTCGTACCGGCCTCAAAGGGTGTACTTCTGGAGGCAATGGCGAGAGGGTATATTCAGACCCTGGTCGAGGCTGGGGCCACTTTGGTCACTCCAAGCTGTGCAGCCTGTCTGGGAACGCATCAGGGTATATTGGCCCCGGGTGAAACATGTATCACTGCTTCGAGCCGCAACTTCCCAGGCCGAATGGGACATGCCAGTGCCGAGATATTCGTTGCTTCCCCGGCGTCGGTGGCTGCTGCGGCTATGGAGGGGATAATTGCCGACCCGGCAAAATACCTGTAGAGGTGGAATGAAATGAAAGGTCTTATTACGGGCAACGCCTTCGTATATGGTGCAAATGTTGATACGGATCAGATTTATCCAGGCGGCTATCTCGACCTTACCGACCCGGACAAAGTTGCTCAACACGCAATGGAGAGGGTTGACCCGGAATTCGTTAAAGAAGTCAAGGCCGGAGACATCATCGTTGCAGCCGCCAACTTCGGATGCGGTTCCAGCCGTGAGCATGCTGCGGTTGCGTTAAAGGCATCCGGTATCGCTGCCGTGCTCGCAGAATCCTTTGCCCGCATTTTCTATCGCAATGCAATCAATTTGGGCCTGCCCTTGCTCGTGTGCCCCGGCATTGCAAAACGGGTGAAGAAAGGAGATTTGCTGAGCGTGGACTTTTCGGAGGGCAAGGTCACCAACCAGACCACCGGCACCGTCGCTGTGGCTCAGCCGCTCTCCGAATATGTCATCGCCATTTTGGAAAACGGCGGCATAAAGCCAATGATCAAGAAGCAACATGGGCTCCATTGTCCGCGATAGTGGGCGCTGCCCATCTAACGACGGGCGAGGTTATGCCGGGTTTCTGCAGCGCGCAGAACATCGGAAATATTGAAACCGCGAACCATTTTCAGGAGGAAAGACATGAAAAAAAAAGCAATCAGTTTTATCGCCCTCATTTCCATCCTTGCCTTGGTTGGGGCCGGTGCCGTTGCTGCGGCGGATTACCCCGCTAAACGACTCACCTACAACATCTGCTTCAACCCGGGTGGTGAGTCCGACATTACCGCACGGTTCCAGGAACAACCGCTGAAGAAATTTTACGGCCAGGATGTTGTTATCAACTACAAGATCGGCGGCGGCGGAGCCCTTTGCTGGGCGGACCTGGTCCAGAGCCCTCCCGACGGCTACACCATCGCCGGTCACAATCTACCCCATATCGTTCTTCAGCCCATGGAAATGGGTAACGCCGGGTACAAGGCGCTGGAGCTCAAGAATATTTATATGTTCGAGAGCACCCCGAATGTACTGGCTGTCCGGAACGACAGCCCTTATAAAACCCTTAAGGATTTCGTCGAATACGCCAAGACCAACCCTCCTGGTGTCGTCACGATCGGCGGCAGCGGAACCTCGTCTGCCAACGATCTGGGGACGGCCATGCTCAACAAGACTGCTGGCATCAAGTTGACCTACATCCCCTTCGGTGGGACCGGTTCAGCCGTACCTGCTCTTCTGGGAGGCCATGTCACGGCACTCATGACATATACCCCTGTTGCAATCCAATACAAAACGAAGTTCCGGATCCTTGCCATCGCCTCAGAGCAGCGAATGGAAGTCCTCCCGGACGTGCCGACCTTCAGAGAACTGGGGTATGACATTGTAGAGGGTGCCTATCGGGGAGTCGCCGCTCCTCCGGGAACGCCGGATGATATCATTAAATATCTTGCGGATGCCTTCGACAAGGTCATGAAGGACCCCGAGGTCAAGAAAAAGATGGATCAGAACGGCTTCAAGACCGAGTACATGGGGCCGGAGGCCTCCCTGGCGCTTGTGAAGAAGAAGATGGTCGAATACGAAGTCATAATGAAGGAATTGGGGCGGCTTAAATAGCCGGGGTAATTTACTGAACATAATATCGGCCCCTGTCTTTCGCCGACGGGGCCGATATGATCAAACTGATATTGTGAAAACCAATTACTAACATACGAACGTGAAAAGGGAAATATTCGTCATGCGTATTACCGAAATAAGGACCGAGTTGTTACGTATGCCGCTGCCACGCCCGATGCAATCGGGGTCATCGAGCGGCAAAAAGGGCGGGCCCGTGAGCCACATCAACCTGCCGGTTGTTTTCATCACCACTGAAGACGGGACTCGAGGGATCGGGTACGCGTGGAGCCTGTTGGGTGGCGCCACGGCGACCCGCTGTGTGCTTAAGGACGATTTTGCGCCGCTGCTACTCGACGAAGATGCACTCGACCACGAGCGTCTGTGGCGCAAGCTTTACAAACGATTGCAGTCGGTCGGCCGCCATGGACTGGTTACCCAAGCTCAGGCAGCGGTGGATTTGGCCTTGTGGGATATAAAAGGTAAAATTGCCGGCTTGCCGGTTTACAAGCTTTTGGGCGGCTGCCGGGAAAGTGCACCGGTCTATGGCTCCGATGGCGGCTGGCTGTACATGAGCGTTTCTGAGATGCTGGTAGCGTTCGAGGGTTACCTTAAGCAGGGAATGATGGGCGTTAAAATGAAGATCGGCCACGAAGATCCCAAGGTCGACATCAAACGAGTCAGCGAGGTCCGCAAGGCCTTGGGCAAGGATATCTGGATCGCAGTCGACGCCAACCAGAAATGGGATTTCCCGACCGCTATGCGGGTGGGGCGTGAGCTTGAACAGCTTGGTGTTGCATGGTTCGAGGAACCATTATTATGCGAGGATATTCCCGGCCATGCCAAGCTCGCGGCTGCATTGGATATTCCCATCGCTATGGGAGAAACATTGGGGTCGCGCTTCGAGTTCGACGCTTATCTACGCGCTAATGCGGTCGATATTCTTCAACCGGATATTGTTCGCGTCGGTGGCATTACCGAAATGGTCAAAGTGGTCACCATGGCTGATGTTGCCCAGTTACCCGTGGCACCCCATCATATGATGGAAAGCACGATTCACGTCGCGTGCGGAGTAATGGGATCCGGTCCAATAGAGTACATGCCATGGGTCGCTGGGGCTTTTGCGGAACCTGCTCATATAAAAGATGGTCATATGATACCGCCACAAAAACCGGGGTTGGGTCTGGAAATCCCTGAGGAGATTATACACAGGTTTCGGGTGGAGTGAACGATCCAGGTCGACTTTGAACGGCTTCCAGTCTAACCGTCATTGACGGCTTTTTCGCCCAGAAACTAATGTAACAGCCTATTTTTCAGGAACAACACTTCGTTCTGGCAGCAACAGGTCCTTGTCTTTCAGTCTTCCGGTTTCTTCAATCACATCGGCGCCGGCCACCGTGATGGCATACCCGCCCGAATCTGTGCGCTGAATCCAGCCTTTTTCCTTGAGATACCAGGTGTGAAATTCCAGAATTTTTTCCGGCCATCCCAATATTTTCTCCAATTGCCACAGTCCGACGGAGGCTGCGGACGGGTCGTTGCGCCGTTCGATGTAAAGGACCGAGAGCACCGCATTCCGAATTTCCTGATCGCTGTTGCCATTCGCGGGCGAGGATGGCACCACGGCTGAAGCCAATTTCCACCTGCGATGCTTGATTTGCTCATGGCGGATGTCATAGGCCGCGCGCTTGGCCGGGTCGGACAGCACTTGGTAGGCCTTGGTCACCACGTCGAACTTGTCCACGCATCCGGTGCAGCCGTTGTCGGGGTGGTAGCGCTTGGCGAGCATCCGATATACGCGTTCGATGGTTTCCTGGTCGGCGTTCGGGCTCGCCTGCAGATCTTCGTAGTAGTCGTCAAAAGATTCGTCGTTCATCGTCCGCCTCGGTGTGGAACCAATTCCGCTTTTCAGTCGATGGTTGAACAGGTGGCCCAGCGATGATACAAGCCGGCCGCAATTCCTAATGGTATCAGAAAACCGATCAAACTTGAATCCTGAAAAGCTAACAACTATCACGAGGCTCAGCGGTTGGACTTCGCCTTGCTGGAAGAGGTTCGTCAGCCTGAAACCGTTAATGCAAAAACCCCGTAATTCTGTGATCCCATTTCCAATACAAAAAATTTGCTTTCAGCTTTGAGCTCCAACTTTTGGGCGGTTGTCCTCAAACGCCACTGAAGGCGGAGAATCCTCCGTCTACGACAACCACCGTGCCGGTTACGAAATCCGCACCGGGAGACAAAAGCCAAAACAGAGCGCCGAGCAGGTCTTCAGGGTCTCCAAACCGCCGCATGGGGGTGTGATCGATGATGGACCGGCCGCGCGGCGTCAGTTCACCGGTCTTCTCGTCGTATAGCAGAAAGTGGTTCTGGCGCGTGTGAAAGAACCCCGGTGCAATGGCGTTGACCCGGATTCCCGGGGAGTACTCCTGCGCCATGTGAACCGCCAGCCATTGCGTGAAATTGCTGACGCCCGCCTTGGCGGCGCTATAAGCAATCGTGCGGGTCAGCGGCCGGAAGCCGGCCATGGATGCGATGTTGATGATGTTCCCATCCCCCTGCTCCGCCATCAAGCGGCCCAACACCTGGCAGGGAATGATGGTGCCGAGCAAGTTGAGGTCCACCACCTGTTTTAATGCATCCTCCGGCAGGTCGAAGAAACGCTGGCTTGGGTTGGTCGTCGCTCCGGGGACGTTGCCGCCGGCGGCGTTGATCAGAGCGTGAACCCGGCCGAAGCGGCTCTGGATCTCTTTCGCCGCCTTCGCAAGGGACTCCTTCACAAGGACGTCCGCATGAACCAGGGTCCCGCTTCCAGGCCCTTCCGCAAGACGCGCTTTCAGCTCGCCGGCCCGCGATGGATCGCGTGCCAGGATCACCACGCCGGCCCCGGCGCGCACAAGGGCCACTGCCATTTCGGAGCCCAGAACGCCGGTGCCTCCGGTCATGACCACGGTACGCCCACTGAAATCATACCCTTTCCGCCGATCATCGTGTTCCATTGCGCTTGCCTCTTTCATCCTTGGCCGCGGCCAGGTCGTTCTGAAGCCGGACGATATCATCAAAAGAACCGGCAGCCGCCTGATAGAGTTTCGTGTACAAAGGATAGACCCGCTCGTAGACGGCTGTGTTCTCGGGAACCGGCCGGCATGCGTGGCCGTGGCGAACCCAGCTCCGGATGTCTTCCATGGAACCGGCGCACCCGGCGGCCAGCGCCGCCCAGAAGGCTGCCGCCAGCGCCGACGTCTCGCCCCAGGCCGGAACGTTCAAGTCCCGCCCCAGGACATCGGCCATGACCTGGAGCCAGAGCTCGGACTTGATGAAGCCCCCCGAGGCGACGATCTGCTTTACATCCAGGCCGATTTCACGGAGGACCTCCACCAGGTTTTTGAAGCGGAACCCGATTCCCTCCAGCAGCGCCCGGGCCACGTGTCGCAGTTCGTGCTCGAGGCTCATTCCGAAGAAAGCGGCCCGGGCATTCAGGTTCCAGTTGGGGCTGCGTTCCCCCGCGAAAAACGGAAGGCAGACCAAGCCCCTGGAACCGGCGGAGGCGCGGCTGGCAAGCGCGAGAACGTCTTCGAAGGTCAGCGGCGGCCCCCCATGGGCTTGATTCAGGCAGTCCCGCAGCCAGGACAGGGCTACGCCTCCGTTGTTGATCGCACCCCCTACCAGCCAGTGTCTTTCATCGATGGCATAGCACCAGCTGCGGGCCTTGGGGTCCAACACCGGCCGCGGGGATACCACCCGCAGCGCGCCGCTGGTCCCAACCATTAAAGTGGCCTGCGTGGGAGCCACGGCACCGGCGCCGATGCTCGAGTTGACCGCATCGGAGGATCCCATCACGACCGGCGTGTTCGCGGGGACCCCCATCCGGGCGGCGATTGCCGGCTGCAGCTTGCCGAGCAGGGCGACGGGCGCAGCCAGGGGGGAAAGCTGGTCTTTGCGGATGCCGGCCAGGTCGATGGCCGGATCGCTCCATTTGAGCGTGTCGGTGTTCAGGAAACCGGACCCCGCGGCGAGCGCGTAATCGACCTGCCAGGTACCGGTCAAACGGAAGCCGACATATTCCTTTGCGGAGACATAACGCCGGGCATGTTGAAAAACCTCCGGTCGATTCTCGCGGAGCCAGATGATCTTGTAAAGCGGATACATCCCGTGCGCGGGGCAGCCGGTTTCCCGGTAGAGATTGTCGCCGGCCGGCGTTCCGGCGACGGCCCTGGCCGGTTCAACGGCCCGGCCGTCCGCCCAGGTAATGACACCCGTCAAAGGTTCGCCATGGCCGTCGACGGCCATCACACTGTGCAGAGCGCCGCCGATGCTCATACCGCCGCAACTTTCCGGGCTTGCGCCGGCCCGCGCCACGGCCTGGCCAACAGAGGCGATCGCCGCCTTCAGCAATTCCCGCGGGTCCTGCTCCTGCCAGCGGTCCTGGGCCTCGGCGCCCGAGTACTCGCCCACCCCGAAACCGAGAACCTTGCCGTCCTCACCCACTGCGGCCGTTTTGCAGCTACCGGTCCCAAGGTCTATGCCGAGAAACCAGGAAGAACTCTTCATACGCCTTCCATGCCCGTGTAGACATCGGGGTTAACGACATGCGCCGGTCTTCTCCCGCGCAGAACCGCCAGGCAGGCGTCGAGCGCCATCCTGCCCATGGCATTCACGGCTTCATCCGTATGGGCGCCGGTGTGGGGGGTGACAATCACCTGCGGCAGCTGAAGCAGCGGGTGATCTGTTCCGGGAGGCTCGTTGCGGAAGCAATCCAGTGCAACTCCTCGCAGCCGCCCGCTTTCAACCGCATGCGCGAGGGCTGCCTCGTCGATCAATTCCCCACGGGCCGTGTTGACCAAAAAGGCGCCGGATTTCAGTTTTCGGAGAAACGACTCGTTCACCATGCCTGCGGTCAGCGGGGTGGCTGCCGCGTGCAGGCTTAAAAAATCGGAAACCGGAAGCAGCTCATCGAGAGGCAGGAGGCCGGCTCCGCATCCGGAAACGGCCTCCGGACTCAAATAGGGGTCCGCGACAAGAACCTGGCACCCGAAGGCCGACAGCCGACGGGCCACCTCGCGGCCGATGGACCCGAACCCAACCAGTCCCACGGTTTTTCCCGCCAGACCCACTCCCGAGTAACGCGGCCACTGGCCGCATCGCATGGTCTGGTTCGCCCGGCAGATCTGGCGCGCGAGCGCCAGCATCAATCCGATCGTCAGTTCGGCTACGGCGGCCGAGTTTGCACCCGGCGTGTTGGTGACCACAATTCCGCGCCGGGTCGCCGCCGCCACATCCACACGGTCAAAACCGACCCCATAGCGGGCGATCACCTTCAACCGGTCGGACGCCGCAATGACGGAAGCATCGATTTCGTCAAGGCCTGCAATCCAGCCGTCGACGCCCTTGATTAGACTCGTCAACTCCGGCGCGGCGAGAGGCCGTTTTTCAGGGCTGTAGCGGACGCCGCCGACCGCTTGCTCGAGCTCGGATCGCAGCGTGGGGTCTTGGATCCCGAACGTCGTAGAGGTCACCAGCACGCGACATGCACTGGGATCCGCCTGGTTTAGCTGTATCCTGTCTGTCATTGACGATGATCGCTGATTGAAGCGGTTACCGAAGGATCTTTTCGGCTGTATTTCACCCGGCCTCGATGCCGAAGTATGCCTTCGCATTACGGAAGCATATATCCTTGATCATGTTCCCGAGCAACTGCATGTCGTCCGGCAGCTCTCCATTCTCCACGTCATGGCCAAACAAGTTGCACAGCACCCGCCGGAAGTATTCGTGCCGCGGATAGGACAGGAAACTGCGCGAGTCGGTCAGCATGCCTACGAACCGGCTCAACAGCCCCATGCTGGAAAGCGTGTTCATCTGCCGCTCGATGCCGTCCTTCTGGTCGTTGAACCACCAGGCCGACCCGAACTGCATCTTGCCGGGCAGGCTCCCGTCCTGGAAACAGCCGATCGCGGCGGCGATCACTTCGTTGTCGCGCGGGTTCATTACGTACAGGATGGTTTTGGCGAGACGACCTTCGCGCTCCAGAGAGTCCAGGAACCGGGCGAGGTTCCGGGCCAATTCAAAATCGCCGATGGTGTCGTAACCGGTGTCGGGTCCCAGGGCCGCCATGGCCTTGGTGTTGATGCTTCGCAACGCTCCGAAGTGGAACTGCTGGGTCCAGCCCTTCTCGGCATCCAGCCGCGCCAATTCGAGCATTACAGCCGACTTGTATTTCAACGCTTCAGCAGGCGTCGGCCTTTTTCCTTGGCGTGCCTTCTGGAAAGCTTTGTTAACATCCTTCGCGGTGTAGTCTATGGCGAAGGGGTGCTCGATTCCGTGGTCCGAAAGCCGGCACCCTGACTGGTGGAAGAAGTCGTGCCGGCGCCGGATAGCCTCCAGGAACGAATCGAAACTTTTGATGGAGAGCCCGGCGGAGGCCTCCAGCCGCCCGACCCATTTATTGAAATCCCGGGGGGATTCCACGCCCAACGCCTTGTCCGGGCGGAAGGCCGGCAAGACTTTTACGGTGAACCCCCTCTCGGCTTTAAGCTTGAGGTGGTGTTCGAGGCTGTCGGCGGGATCGTCGGTGGTGCACACGACGCGGACGTTCATGCGCTTGAGAATGCTCCGCGTACTGAAATCGGAAGTCTGCAGCATGCGGGTGCAGGTGTCATAGATGTCTATAGCGGTCTCAGGATTCAGGAGCTTTCCCGCAACGCCAAAGTACCGCTTCAACTCCAGATGGGTCCAGTGGTAGAGCGGGTTGCGCAGGGTCTTGGGCACGGTGGCGGCCCAGGCCTGGAATTTTTCAAGGTCGCTCGCATCCCCGGTGATCAGCCGCTCGGCGATGCCGTTGGCGCGCATGGCCCGCCACTTGTAGTGATCGCCCCGCAGCCAGATGTCGGTGAGGTTCTCGAAGTTTTTGTCAGCGACGATTTCCGCGACCGGCAGGTGGCAATGGTAGTCGAAGATGGGCATGTTTTCGGCGAAATCGTGAAAGAGCGTGCGGGCGGTCTGTGTCTGCAGCAGAAAATCTTCGGTAAGAAAGGGTCTCATGGGTCACTCCTTTGACATGGGCCGTCCCAGGCGGTGGAGGATCCTCGCCAGCGCGGTCCCCGAACAGAATCCCCCGTTCTTTGATGATTCCGCAGAAATGAGGGTCCAGCAGCCAGTTCGACACGTCGGAAGTCCACGCATATGAGTCCTGTGCCGCGCTTATTGGAACCGGGAGAGGTGCCGGTCGAAGTGCGCCTCCACGATTCGGGTGTAGTCATCCTCGTGCCGCCGCAACGATTCGAAAAAGCGCGCCCGGAAACGAGCCTCGTTCAGCACCGACCCATACGTGACGTGCAGCACTTCCCGGGCGTGAAAGTCTTCCAGCAGGCCCGGCAGCTCTTCATCGTTTAAAGCAGCGGCATCGGGCATGCGCGCGATTTCCGCCGAAACGTGGTAGGAGGCCCGATCCGTCGGGTAGCGTTCCACGGCAAACCCGAAGATCTCCCTGAACAGCCGCGGGTTGCATTGGCCGATGGCCCGCAGGGCTTCGAGGTAGCTGGTCCCGGCCGTCTTGAGATGAACCAGGTCCCCGGCCAGACGGGCTGCAATGGGGTAGATGCTGAATTTATCGGACCCCGAATGGAGGCTCAACTTATAGGGCCCGTACGCCTTGGCAACCGCCACATGCTCGGCAAAGCAGCTTTCAAACTCGGCGAGGCCGCCGATGTAATCGACACCCTTTTCGAATGCACCGACGTAGCGGGGGGCGAGGCTAACGCATTTGACTTTCAATCGCTTCAATTCGCTCGCGATGTAGACATGCTCGGCAAGGGTGGTAGGGCTGTCGGTTTCGTCGACGCTCATCTCGAATTCAAACGGTCTTCCTGCGGTGACTTGCTCCAGGTGGCGGTACATGCGCACCGTGTGGGCAACGGCCTTGCCGTACTTGGCCGCAGCGCGCCGAATGTCTTCCCGGGTGAAGGTGGCTTTCAATAACCCCAGGTCGATCGGCTTCTCCGCCAGCGTTCGCTGAAGATCCAAGGACGTGGTTTCCAGCTCACCCCAGGGCAGTGCCTGAAGCTTTTGCTCGAGAATGGGCGCCGGTACCTGCGACGCATCGTTGTCGACATACTCCCCAGGATCGATGGTAAAAAACGAGTACCCGGCGGCTGCGAAAGCAGAAACATGTTCTGCATTCTTGAGGTGATCCGCATCCGCCCCAAAACCATCGATCCACCCTTCCTGGAAGGCGCCCCACATGGCGTCGTCCAGCACCTCTTGAGGTGAACGGCCCGTGCGTTCGTTCTCGCGAACCGACTGCTGGGCGAAGATGGGCGCCAGGTTTGTTTTGCGGACGGCTCGGACGTGACCCGGCGTGGCCAGCCCCAGGCGGTCGCCGAACCCGGCCGACCGCTTCAGTCCGAGCGGCCGTGCATTCAGGTACGGAAGAATCTCGCGCAGCCAGGCAGCACTGCGGGCGGTCGTTTGAACGGTCCGCATCCGGACCCGAACTCCCTCCAGGAGGAGTTGATCCTCGGGCCCCTCCGGTTCGTCAATAAGCCCGGCGGCAGATGAAGCGATCCCGAGCCGCTTAACCTCATCCTTCGTACACAGAAAGATCAGAGACCGTCTGAGGAGGGTGATGGAAGCAGGATGGACCTTCGCACGGCAGAATGTGCCCAGCAAATCCGCCAGCCTCCCCCGCTTGGCTTCGGGCAGCACCGCTGCCGATTCCGCGGCGCCAAAACACTGCTGCAGAAAATCTTTCATGCCGGTCTCCTCTCCGAAACGATGCATGTCCTGCAAGATTTCAACAGAGAAAATGAATGGAAAATTTCTATGCTATTCGCTGCACTCTGTCAACTTCACCGTTTTAGGAAATCCTCGCGGATCGGGTTGAATGCATCGATCAAACGTACGTGAGGGCTGAGCGTCTGAACGGCATGCGGAACATTGGCGGGAACCGTGTACAGGTCGCCCGCCGACAGGCGTGTTTTTTCTTCGCCCATGACCAGGATGAGTTCACCCGCGACCACGTATGACACCTGCTCGTGCGGGTGCGAGTGCGGAGGGTCGGGGATCGACGCCGGCCCGTCGTTAAAGTCGACCACTACCGCCATGAGGTGATCGGTGTGGGCGAGATAGCGCGAGCGACCCGCGCTGATGGGAGTAACGGCAACCTCGGATGACTTCACTATGCCCATGGTCCTGTCTCCTCATGCAGTTGGACGATTTAGGGGATGGTGAGGTCCGACCTCGCCGGCCCTGCTCGGGAACGGAAACTCCGGCATGCGCATCCCCTTTGAAATCCCCTCCACCCCAGAAAACCTCGCGCTGAAGCTAACCGAAATGACGTTCACCTCGACCCTCTGGCCTCACTTCACGAATCCTGGAAGCCACATGGTGAAAGGAGGGTAGTAGGTGATCAGGAACAGCACGACCATCATGGCCAGGAAGAAGGGCATCATCGCCTTCGTTCCGGCGTTTACATTCACCTTGCCGATGGCGCAACCCACGAAGAGGACCGTGCCGACCGGCGGCGTCAGCAACCCCATGCCTGCGTTGAAGATCAAGACGAGGCCAAACTGGATGGGCGACATGCCGAGCTTAACGCAGACGGGCAGGAGGATGGGCGTCAGGATGACGATCATCGGGGCCATGTCCATCGGCCCGCCCAGGATGAGCAGAAGAATGTTGATCATCAGAAGAATAACCCAGGGCGTTTGGGATATCTGAAGGAAACCCTGTGTGATGAGGTCGGGCAGGCGGAGAATCGTCATGGCATACCCGAAGGCGCCCGAGGCCCCGATGAGGAAGAAGACCATCAGGACGGTACGGAAGGTCCTCACCAGAACCGGCCAGAGATGCTTGGGCCTGAGCTCGTGATATCCAAAGAAGCCCAGGCAGAAAGAATAAACGACAGCGAGGGCGCCCGCCTCGGTGGCGGTAGCGAGGCCGCCGATGATGGAACCGAGGATGAGGAATGCCGGCGTCAGCGAGAGAAAGCCGTGGAGCAGGATCGAAGGAATCTTGCTGCGTTCGACCGGGTCTCCCTTCGGGTAGTCGCGCCGGATGCTGATGATAACGCCCACGACGCAGAGGGTGAGCAGGAGCAAGAGCCCGGGCACGATGCCGGCCATGAAAAGCTTCCCGACGGAGAGACCGCCCACGACTCCCGTCGCCACGATCGAGTAGAGAATGAGGTTATGGCTCGGAGGAACCACGACGCCCTGGATCGCCGAAGAAATCGTGACACCCACCGCGTACTCGGCCGAATAGCCCTTGTTCTTCATGATCGGGATCATGACCGACCCGATGGCGGAGGTGTCCGCGACGGCAGATCCGGAGAGGTTTCCGAAGAACATGCAGGCTACCGAGTTGACGATGGAAAGCCCCCCGGGGAGTCGTCCGACAAAGACATTGGCAAAAGCGACGATGCGGTTCGCCAGCCCTCCCGCACCGAGAAGCTGCCCTGTCATGATGAAGAAGGGGATCGCGAGGAGGGAAAAGGCGTTGATCCCCTGGAGGATCTGCTGGGCCACCACCACGATGGGCATCTGGAGATACCAGAGCGTCGCGAGGGAGGAGAGCGCCAAAACGAGAGCGACCGGGAACCGCAGGAAGAGAAAGACGGTGAAGCTCACGCAGAGTATCCAGATGGCCACCGTGTTGTCAGGCATCGCGCTTGATCTCCTCTTCGATGACGTGGTAGCGGCGCAGGTCCCTGCCGAAAAGCTGGAGGCCCGAATACACGCAGGTCAGCACGCCCGTGATGGGCATCACGATGTACTGTACCATGTTCGGGAGCTGGGTCGCGGCGAGGAAGGACCCCTTCATCATCATGCTGAAGTCCCATCCGTAGGCGACGAGGTAGAGGCCGAAGAGAAAGGTGACGAAGTCGACCAGTTTGTCGGACGCATCGAGCACCTTCCTGGGCAACTTCTCGAAGAGGTCCATGCCGAGGTGGAGCCGCTCGCGAAAGCCGATGGCGATGCCCATGAAGGTGAACCATGTCAGACACAGGAGGGTGATCTCCTCGGACCAAGCGAAGACGAAACCGAAGACTTTGCGGGTAACGACCGCCACGAAGACAATCAGAATCATGGCGACCAAAAGGGTGATGGCGAATGCCTCGATGATCTTGTCGACCATCAGGAAAACCTTCCGCAGGCTGCCTTTCTTTTCGGGCACGTGGATTCTCCCCTGTGGTAGGATTACGCTGGCAGTTTAATAAGCCAAGCCTCGGCGATGTGCGAGCTGACCCGCGTGCCAGCGCGATAAGCGCCCATCAGAGGCGGAACGAAAAGGGGCGGAGCCCCTAAGGAACTCCGCCTTATCCTCCAGACAGATTCTCACTTTTTGGGCCGGAGGGTATCGATGGCCTTGAGGGTTTCGGCGAACTTGGGCGACTCTTCGGCGATCAGCTGTTTGACCGCGTTCTTGAAGGGCGTCTTGTCCGCGACCGGGATGATGATCTCGCCCTCGGCCTTGATCTTGTTGAGAGCCTCGATCTCGTAGGCATCCCACTTCTGGCGCTGGAAAGCGACGGTCTCCGCGGCGGCCTTGCGCAGGGCGTCCTGCTGATCCTTGCTGAGCTTGTCCCACACGATCTTGCTCATGAAGAGGACCTCGGGCAAGCGCAGGTGTTCGTCGAGGAGATAGTGTTTCGCGACCTGATAATGATTGAATGAGATCAGGGAAGGCGGGTTGTTTTCGGCGCCGTCAATAACGCCGGTCTGTATCGCGCTGAAGACCTGGCCGGCGGCCATGGGGACCGCCGAGGCTCCCATCGCTTCGACCATCTTGACGAGGAGGTTGTTGGGCATGACACGGTACTTCTTGCCTTTGAGATCCTCGATCTTGTTGATCGGGTAGTTGGCGTAAAAGGAACGGGCTCCGCCGTCGTACCAGCAGAGGCCGACGAAGCCTGAGGGCGCGAGGTCGGCAAGCATCTTCTGGCCGGCGGGGCTGTTCAGGAAGGCCCACATGTGCTCCTTCGAATCGAAGAGGAAGGGGAGGCTGAAAACGTTGAGCTGGGCATTGAAGGAGCCGAGCGCTCCGGAGCTGACGCGGGCGATGGCGATCGCGCCGATCTTGACCTGCTCGATGACGACCTTCTCGTCGCCGGATATCTGTCCACCGGGGAAGACGTCCACCTTGATCCCCCCCTTGGTGTAAAGGTTGACGAGGCGGGCGAACTCTTCGTCTGCCAACTCGGTGGGGTAGCCCTGCGGGTGGATCTCAGACAGCTTGAGCACCATCTGAGCCTGCGCGGTCAAGCCGATGCAGAACACGAGGGCCATCACGCACATCACTGCCAAACGAACCACATGCCTGGAATGTTTCATAGAGGTCCTCCCTTCCCTTAATGGCAACGGTTTCTGGAAAGCAAATTCGATAGTTTCAACACCTAATCCCTCGGCTGCCTTCGGCACTTCCCCCAGGGCCATTGGTCGTCAATGCTTGGAATCGATCACCTCCCCTCTCAATTCGTGTGGGCCTGCCCGGCATTGGCCGTCACGCCCGAAATGGCCGCGGCATGTCGTTTGATGGCCTCGATATCCGATTCAATGCCGCGTTCTTCGGCAAGATAGGCCGGAAAGGTGATGCTGATAGCGCAGATAATGTCTTCCTGAGGCCCGAATACCGGTGCGGCAACGCAGATGATCCCGCGGGTGATCTCTTCAGAATCCAACGCGTAGCCTTGGACGTGGACGGCTGCCAGCTGCTGCATCACCCGCCGGGCATCGGTGATGGTTTTGGGCGTGAAGGGCTTCATGGGCAGTGAGAGGACCCGCTTTCTTTCGGCCGCCGGGCCATAGGCGAGCAGGACTTTGCCCAGCGCGGTGCAGTAAAGTGGGAATGTTTTGCCGACTTCCGAAAAGAGCTTGATACCGTAATCGTGGGACTCGATCTTGTCCGTGTAAATGCCCACGTCTCCCTGCTTGATTCCCATGTTGCAGGTGTGCTTGGTTTCCTGGTGCAGTTTGACGAGTTGGTGGTGCACGTGGTTACGGAGGTCAAAGTTGGCAATGACCCCCGCTCCCAGCGAAGCGAGCTTAAGCGTTGCCCGATAACGCTTGCTGTCGGGGCTGAAGGATAAGACCCCTAATTCGGTCAACTCGCCGAGAAGCCGATGAACAGTGGCCTTCGCGATCCCCGTCTCTTCCACAATTTCAGCGAACCGGATGCCGGTGTGCTGATGAGAGACCACGGTTTCGATCACCCGGATGATGCGCTCGGAAGAACTCATCGGGATCATCCCGCCGAAAAGGTTCAAGTGGTCCATATATGGAACTTGGTTTTATATATTGAACTATTTTTACCCCGAGTCGAACCAAAAGTCAAACGGAAAATTGGCAACGATAAACGCGGCAACCCGTGCAGGCCCTAACGTCCCGTTGCCGTGGGCGAAATGGCTTGTTATTATGAGCCGTTCGTGGTTTTCTGTTTGACGCGTGAACTACGGATGGGACTTCATGAAACCTGCCCCCCATGAATTGGAACAACTGAGCGAGGCCAAAACCTTTCCGGACAAGGCTCCCTACAAGAGCCTTTCCGTCGCGAACACCCTGCGTCTTGCCGGCCGGTCGGGCGCGAGCGGCCGGGAGGTCGAAATGGCCGCTCTGGAAAACGGTATCGTCCCCGAACGCTACACGCGCAATATGCGCAGTTTCTCTCTTGCAGACCAGACCGCCCTGCTCCAGGCACACGTCGGCGTCGTCGGTCTCGGCGGCCTGGGCGGCACCGTGGTCGAGGTGCTGGCGCGGATGGGCGTGGGCCGCCTGAGGCTGGTCGACGGGGACCGGTTCGAGGACAGCAACCTCAACCGGCAGATGCTGAGCACCGTCGATGGTTTAGACCAGCTCAAGTCCGAAGCTGCCCGGGCGCGGGTCGGCCGGATCAACCCGTCGGTGGATGTCACCGCCCTTGCCGAGTTTGTGACGGCGGAAAATGCGGGGGCTGTGCTCGAGGGCTGCGATGTCGTCGTCGACTGCCTCGACAACCTGCGCACTCGCTTCCAGGTGGAGGACGCCTGCCGCAGGCTCGGCTGCCCGCTGGTCTCCGCGGCGGTGGCGGGCTCATCCGGCCACGTCACCACCATTTTCCCCGAAGATACGGGACTGCGCCTGATCTATGGCGAACCCGGGCAGTTGCCCCCCAAAGGCGCCGAAACGGCCCTGGGCACCCTGCCCTATGCTGTCGTCTTCCTGGCGACCCTGGAGTGCGCGGAGGTGGTCAAGGTCATCCTGAAAAAAGGCAGCCTCCTGCGCCACAAGCTGCTGGTGGCCGACCTCATGGAAGGGATCATCGAAGTCATGAACCTGCGCTGATTCCAACCCGGTTTTCTCCATATCTTCCGAATTACTACTATTGTCGCCCCTTTTCCTTGACACACACAGCGCTTTTCGCCATACTGCTGATACCACCACGGTCCGTGAAACAGGGATTGCTGCTCGTCAACGCCAGTATGGGCCGCAGGCGCAACGGTCGCAAAAGAAAGGGCAAAAATAATGAATAAATATCATGTCGCGAATCGCTGGTTTCTGAAAGGGGCGCTGATCCTCACCTTGGCCGCCGCCTGTGCGTCTTCGAACGTGCTGAGCATCAAATATCAGCTGCCCCCGCCGTCCGGCGAGACCTTCGCACGCAGCATAGCCATCACTTTCGTGGATGACCGCAGGACAGATGCGTTTCTCACCCCGAGCGCCCGGAACGAACTGGAGGGGTTTACCGGCGTCTACGCCCTGACGGTTACGAGACCCGGCAGCAGCGGCGAACTGAAGGGGGCCTACCCGGTCGACACGCTGTTCAAGGAAGTGCTGCGCTACCGCCTGGAGAACGCCGGTGTGAAGGTGGTCCCCCCCGGCACGAAGACCGATGTGGAACTGAAACTGGTGCTGAGGGAGTTTCAGCTGGATTTCGGGGACCGCAAATGGAGTGCCGCCGTCGCCTACACTACTCAGCTTTTCAGAAATGCAACGATGGCCAGCCAGCAAACCATCAACGGCAGTGCGGAGCGCACCTTTCTGATGGGCAAGAGCGATGCGGACAAAGTGGTCGGAGAACTGGTGAGCGACACGATCAACAAGCTGGATGTGGCGCTGCTGTTCAAGCAGGCCGGCATGTAGAGATTAGGAAAAATATATCACTAAATCAATAAGTCTGGTAAAAATCCCGCTTTAATTTTTGGTGGCGGTTTGACCAATATCGAGGGACTTGGTATTCTCTTTATGCCCTGAACTAAGAGGGACTGCATGATCTGAGCCTGGGCACTAATAGCAAAGCTGTTGGCCCGGGTTTTTTTATGCGGCCACTTGGAAGATATCATCCGACGTATAACCGAACCGCCAGAGCTGTGATATGCTCCTATTGCAACACTATGGAACTATTAAGGAGGCAATCATGAAAGGAAAAGCTCATTTTGCTTCATTGATTGTTGTGATGATAACCCTCTATTGGGTGACGCCCCTCTTTTTCGATGCGAAGGTGCAAGCGCAGCAGAAAAAAGTGACCTCCTTGGAAGGGGTCAATTTCGACACTGGCGCGTCATTAGCAGATAACATCAAGGCATTTGTCGGTAAAGATGTGTTTGTCCACCTTAGATCGGGAAAAACCATACAGGGCTATGTCAAGTCCGTTGGAAACGGCCTTCTCCATATGGAGAAGCTTGCCGGTAAAGATTTTTATGATGCCCTTATAAGAATAGAGGACATCACCGCTATTGAAGGAAAGTTCCGTGACATGAAATAAGTCGAAGGTGGATTGGGCCACTCATGAGAACCGTTCTCCATATATTAAAAATTAATCTTAAATAATTATGGCGCATCCGGGTTTTTAATGGGTCTATACAAGATGTAGTGGTTTGAGTATGCTGAGCCTATGGACGATAAAGCTCTTTTCTTCAAGATCCTCGGACTTCGGCCGCCCTGGTTCATCAAACAGGTTGTTGTTGATGACCAATCGCAGCGAGTGGACATTTACGTGGACCACGAACCCGACATTCGAGTTCGATGCCCAGTGTGCGATGAACTTTACGGGCTTTATGATCATGCGCCGGAGCGCGTCTATCGCCATCTGAACACCTGTCAGATGCAGACTTTCATTCATGTGCGCCCGCCGCGCGTGAACTGCCCACATCATGGGGTCAAGCAGATTGGTTCGGAGTTTGGTGAGAACGGCTCGGAGATGACCTTCAGTTTTGAGAGCTTTATGATCCGCGTGGCCCAAGAATGCAGTATCGAAGCAACGGCGCGCCTTTGTGGGTTGAGCTGGGATCAGAGCTGGAACGGCCTGCAGCGTGCGGTTGAGCGCGGCCGAGCCCGCAAACCGCATCGGGTTCCCCGCCGCATCGGGGTGGACGAGAAGTCGATAGCCCGGGGTCACAAATACGAGTCGTTGGTTTACGACATTGATGCGGGAACCGTTGAGTTTGTTTGGGATGACCGGGGCCAAGAGAGCCTGGAGAGCTATTACCGGCAATTTAGTCGCGAGGAACTTGCCGGGGTGGAAGCGGTGGCCATGGACATGTGGGATCCTTACATCGCGGCCACCAAGCAATATGTACCACGGGCGGAGAAGAAGATTGTCTTTGATCGGTTTCACGTGATGCGCCATGTATTGGATGCGGTGGACAAGGTCCGCAAAAGCGAGCACCGGCAGCTTTCGGAACGCGGCGAACAGACCCTGAAGGGCACCAAGTATTTGTGGCTGTGGAGTCGGGAGAACCTGCCTGCCTGGCGCCAGGGGCAGTTTGAGGCGTTGCGGTCCCTGGATCTGAAGGTTTGCCGTGCCTGGGCGATCAAGGAGAACCTTCGGCATCTGTGGGATTACCGTTACGGAAACCAATCCTGAGCTGTTAGAAGAATTTTCCGCATTTCCATTGATCAATTGGGATTCCCTCTAAACACAAGAATTTTGTAGCCCTATCGCTTTAGCCTCTTTGCCTCGCTGGGCCGATCTTAGGTTTCCGATGAAAAATACATAATTCACCCCATTGCCAGGCAGGCAACCAAGCCATATTGAATGCCACCCACCAGTACTACCGTTCTTTCCGTTAACCTCCGTTTGCCGAGTTTGACCTGGTCAAACGGCCGTCACGAATACGGTAGCCTGGCAACGGCGCTGCTCCCGAGGTGACGTAATGTCGTGATAATACTTCATGCCCATCGCAGGAAACGCTGTGGTCAAACAAAAGCAAGCAGTTTGCCGCGCAAACTGCCAAAGGAGACAGAAAATGAAACCTATCCTAAAAGCAGTGACTATATCGTTTGCCGTGGCCGCTGTGCTGGCAATAGTCGCAGGACAGGCCGGCGCAGTCGACAAGAAGCCCAACATCCTGTTCATCATGGGCGACGACATCGGGTGGATGCAGCCCAGCATCTACCACCGCGGGCTGATGGTCGGCGAGACGCCCAACATCGACCGCATCGGGAACGAGGGTGCGATCTTCATGCACTACTACGCGGAGCAAAGCTGCACTGCGGGGCGCAACGCCTTCTTCACCGGTATGAACCCGTTGCGCACGGGCATGATCCCGCCGCAGCTTCCTGGCAGCCCGAGCTACCTGCGACCCGGAACGCCGGCGCTCGCGAAGTTCCTACTCGACCTCGGCTACAACACCGGCGAGTTCGGCAAGAACCACCTGGGCGATCACACCGACGCGCTGCCGACGGCGCACGGGTTCCAGGAGTTCTGGGGCTATCTGTACCACCTGGATGCGATGCAGGGCGTGAGCTTCCCCGACATCAACAAGACCCCCACCCAGCAGACCGTCGCGCCGCCGTGCAAGAACACCCCGATCCCCGGTCTCCCCGAGGTTCCCGGGGCCGTCGATCCGAAGACGACCGTCTGCCTGACGCCGCCGCGCAACGTCCTCTGGTGCAAGGGCGATGGCTCGTCGAAGACGCAGAAGTGCCAAGACCAGGGCCCGCTGACCCTCGAGCGTTCGAAGGGGGTGGACGAGGAGATTTCGGCCAAGGTCATCGACTTCCTGGACCGCAACGACCCGAAGAAAACCAACAAGCCCTTCTTCGTCTGGTACAACCCGGCGCGCATGCACGTCACGACCGTGCTGAACGACAAGTACATGGCCATGGTCGGCGAGCCCGGCGGCAAGGATTGGGGCGTCAACGAAGCCGGCATGAAGCAGATGGACGACAACATCGGCTACGTCCTGAAGAAGCTGGAAGAGATGGGCCAGCTCGACAACACCATCGTAACCTTCACCACCGACAACGGCGCCGAGACCTTCACCTTCCCCGACGGCGGCACCACGCCTTTCAAGGGCTCGAAGATGACCACCTGGGAAGGCGGCATGCGCGCGCCGATGGTCATCCGCTGGCCGGGCGTCATCAAGCCGGGCACGGTGAAGAACGAGATCTTCGCCTCGCTCGACTGGCTGCCCACGCTCGTGAACATCGCCGGTGGCCCCAAGGGCGACGGCCTCAAGAAGCAGATCGAGGCCGGCAGCTATCCCGGGATCGTCAAGACGACGCTCGACGGCGTCGATCAGCGCGACTACCTGGAGGGAAAGACCGAGAAGTCCGCGCGCGATACCTTCTTCTACTATTCCAGCGCGCACCCGTCCGCGGTGCGCTACAAGAATTGGAAGATGTATTTCGCGATCGCGCCCGAAACCTCGACGGGCTGGAATGTCCCGGGAGTCCAGACCCAGTTCGCCGCCGGCATGGTAAACCTCAAGCGCGATCCATTCGAGATGGGGATGGGCGAGTGGAAAAAGGCGAATTTCTGGTTCAGCGGCGCGCTCGCCGGGCCGGTCACGGCTTACATATACGACTGGAACCTGCTGCCCATCGGCCAGGCGCTGTGGCTCAAGGAGCTCGAGACCTACATCAAGTTCCCCCCCCTTCAGGATCCGGCGAGCTACAACCTGGCGCAGGTCATGGAGCAGCTCAAGAAGGCGCAGGTCCACCCGAGCCAGTAACTAAAGTATAGGTTAAAGCTGGCGATAGTGAAAGCATACTTCTTTCCGCGTTTCGCCCATGTTGCAAGTGTTATCCATAACTATATTAACCCAGCTTGTAATACGTATATCGGCGATTATATAGAATCTTTGTAAGTAAATGAAATTTCGATGGTTTAGGTCAAGTAATCCCAAACAAATTGTTCTCCAGCAAAGTGTGGGTATGATCCTGAGAGGAACGAGCCATGATAGATTGCGCCTTCGAGATATATCTAACGAAAAATGATCCTCCCGTTTAGGCGGTACTGACAGCAGACTGGCACCATATCTTGTTTCTGAAAACGTAAGATTGAATGCCTCAATCACCGACGATATGGGGTGGCCCCGGAACAGGACCACCCCGTTTCATTTTAGGCGTACAGGTTTTCAATCCATCTCATGGCCTCGGTGTCGGT